>JBCCOI010000863.1:0-2528 GCA_039025515.1 Planctomycetota bacterium | reverse complement strand
TTCGATCCAATCGTTCCGCTCTGCATGTCGTTTAATCCGCCCCATAACAATCGGATGCACGACGAGTCGCCGCGTCGAGTTTATTGAAGTGGAGGATCGCTCGCGGCGACCGCGTGATCCGTGACGTTATGGCAGCAGAGCGACCATGCATCACGCTGACGTGACTGACGAATCTTTCTCCGTCGTGTTGCACGGCAGCTCGATGGCCAGGATTTCGATGGATGGCAGACATCGCCGTCCGTAATCATTTGCCCTCGTAGACGAGACAGATTCACTACCCATCGTAAATGCGTGAAGGAGCATTCGGGCAGAAATAGAACGGGAGCGATTCACTCAACTTCCCTGCGTCTCGTTGGCGCATGTTTCTTTTTGTTCGTGTTCCCGATCAACGTTGAAAGTGCTGCAGTCAGCAAGCCGGAGATGAACGTCGGCACGAATGCTGTGCTTAGTGTTTCCCGCATTGGTTCTGCCGCTTCGATTGACATTTCAACGCGGTACAATGACATCTGACATGGCTGTCACCGAGCGTACCGTAGGTGTGCCATAACCCTCGTATACACGGCGAGCGGCGAGGTCGGGGTTGTTGGAGTGGTTGGTTGTTTGTCGCCGCCGCGTGATCCGTAACGTTATCGGGCGGAGGCAGCCAAGTGTGCACTCCGTGGGTGTTTTTTGGCTGGCCCCATGAGGCGACAGACGTGGAAGTGTGTTCTCGGCAGAGGACGGATGAGTCACGCAGACAGATCACCGGACAACACTTTTTTCCAGCGGACGCAAGAAGTTACAAGAGATCACACTACACTTCGTAGAGATTGTTGGATGTCGGACTGCTGCGAGAGCCCCGTATCCGAAACCAAAGTCTGAAGATCAGGCCGGGCATTTCCAGGTTGGATTTCATCATCCGTCCGATAACCATCGGATACACGACGAGCGGCGAAGTTGCGGTTGTTGGAGTGGTTGGTTGTCTGTCGCCGCCGCGTGATCCGTACTGTTACTGGTGGACTTGTTCGGATGTGTGTTTGACGAAGTGTCGCTTGAATACAAGTGTGTCATTGCGCCGTAGACATGTTGATGCAAGATCAGCGATTACTCCGTCGATGTTTCATGTTGATCGATTGCGCGGTCCTTCCCTGGTTTTGGCAGCTCGCCTGCCCTTGGTTGGCTCATTGTCGGCGATGACCAGCCGAACCGTTGGCGACTATTCGTTGATAAGCTGGCTTTCTCGTCACCAACGCTTCGGCTCGTCATCGCCTCCCGTTCGGTGCTCGGCGCAGTTTGGAAGTGGACAGCAAACGATCAAAGATCGGTAACGATGACTCTGTGTTAACGACCGAAGCGTCGGGATCGGTGCCGACGGCAGTGACACTTTTTGAGCGGACGCGCCGGCACCGATCCCCACGCTTCTCGTTTCCGCTTCACCCAAGCGACTCGGTCGGGGACGCACTGTCTCTATCCATTGATTTGCAACGGCTCATCAGAATCGATACGCTGACGTCATTCCCGTTGGCCAGCCCCACACATCAGCAGTAACCAACGGATGCACGACGAGCGGCGGAGGTCACTTGTTTGGATTCGAGTCCAGACTCGTTCGCCGCCGCCGCGTGATCCTTTCCGTTCGCCAATCGAAATGCTTCAAACGTCCATCGGAATCGCTGCAGCTGTTATTGGTTTCCTTAGTGCACCGATGTTGCGTCAGATCGAGGCAGCAACCTGCGAGCTAGGTCTCTCGATTCTCGGTGACGATGCTGCAGAGTCATTGCCTAGTTCACTGGCATTTCTGATGATTGACTTGGCGTATTACCATTCCCTGACTTTCGCTATCGTGATCGCGTGTACGTCATTCGCGTTTTTTGACCGCCGGGTCATGTGCGTTGCAATTGTCGCACTGATGCTTGGCTACGCGGTTGAGCATCTCGTATCATCGGCACGTGAGATCTTCGCTAGCGACAATGCAACGGGTTACCGATATCAAATCGAGGTTGCAGCGAACGCTTCCGCAGCCATCGCTTCGGCAGGCGGGTCTTGGCTAGGTAGATGGCTACGAACTCCTCAGTTTAGTCTGTCGCACCTTCTTGTCGCGACGGTGTTTTTTGCCGCGACAGCTTCAACGACTGGCTCGCACACTTCGTGGCAAGCGTCCACCGGACTTCCTCTTTTGTTTGCTCTACTAACCGGCGGAATGTTGTGGCAGTCGTCGTTAGCTGGAAAAGACGGCGAACCATCGGTTGCAACGGAGGCCGCGAGTTGACGTTTTTGAAGTGGAGAGTCGTTCGCGCGGCCCCGCTGAACCGTGACGTTATGGGCGGAAGCAGTTGCGCATGCCCTCCGGGGGATTTTTGGGTTGACCCCATGACGCGACAGCTGTGGAAGTGTGTTTTATTGCGGACGGGACAATCAGTTCGTCGGATGACACTTGGCGATTCATTTGATCCGAGCTGACTTTTACTTTCCGGAGCAGTTGGATTTCACATTTCAATGCAGCCGAAACATTCGGTCAGACGAGACCGTCAAGCATACACGGCAACGTACGT
>JBCCOI010000862.1:0-2535 GCA_039025515.1 Planctomycetota bacterium | reverse complement strand
TGTTCGAAATTCTACCCACCGAGCTGTCCTGCAAGACGCCGGAGGAAGAATGGTCAGTCACGTCAGCGTCACGCATATCTGCTCTGCTGCCATAACGTCTAGGATCACGCGGCGGCGACAAACGACCAACCACTCCAACGACCGCCACTTCGCCGCTCGTCGTGTATCCGATGGTTATGGCACACTTTCAGTACGCTGGGTGACCGCCATGTCCGAAGTTACTGTACCGCGTTGAAGCGTCAACCGGAGCGTTGAAACCCATTCGGGAAACACTACGCACGGCATTCGTGCCGACGTTCATCGCTGGCTTGCTGAATGCAGCACATCCATCGTTGATCGGGAGCATGAACAAAAAGTAATATGCGCCAACGAGACGCAGGGAAACGGAGTGAATCACCCCCGTTTTGTTGATGACCGAATGCTCCTTCACGCATCTACGATGGGTAGTGAATCTGTCTCGTGTACGAGGGGAAATGAGTACTGACGGCGATGTCTGCCATCCATCGAAATCCTGACCATCGAGCTACCGTGCAATACGACGGAAGAAGATTCGGCAGTCACGTCAGCGTGATGCATGGTTGCTCTGCTGCCATAACGTCACGGATCACGCGGCGGCGACGGACAACTAACCACTCCAACAACCTCAACTTCGCCGCTCGTCGTGTATCCGTTGGTTACTGTCATGGGCCAAGCCAACGGTGAACACGTCAGCCTATCTTCAATGAAAAACAGTTGCAAACCAAATGACATTTGTCCCTTTCGGTCCGATTGAAACCAGCGTTGAAGAATCGGAGAGAGAAGCGTGGGGATCGATGACGACGAGACCGCCAAAGAAATGTCACTTCCGTCGGCAGCGATCCCGACGCTTCGGACCTAAACACAGAGCGCAAGTTCTCACGCGGACGCCCTCGGACATCCCGGCAGGAATGTAAAAAACGCTCACAAAACGCGATGACGAATCGAAACCAACATCAACCATGTTTCATGAAGAAAAGGCCGGAACGTTTCGAATGGTCATCGCAAACGATGGGTTCCGGTGGGCGTTGAAGGGCAAGAAACAAAAGTGTGTAAACCGGATGCTCCGTGAATCCACTTGTCAATCGGCAGCATCGCGAGGTGCCTGCACAAAACCAATCAGCATCGACTTCCCCGAACACACATCCTCGCTTCGTTTCAGTAACGTCAAGGATCACGCGGCGGCGACGAGAGACCAACCACTCCAACACCCTCAACTTCGCCGCTCGTCGTGTATCCGATGGTTATCGGACGGATGATGAACTCCATTCTGGAAATGCCTGGTCTGATCTTGAGACTATCCTTTCGGGCATGGGACTCTGGCAGCAGTCTGTCATCCCAACAGTGTCTACGAAGTGTAGTGTGATCGCTTGTAACCTATTCCGTCCGCTGGAAAAGAGAGTTGTCCGGTGGTCTGACTGCCATGATTCATCTGACCTCTGCAGAAAAAACACTTCCTTGTAAGTCGATTCGTGGGGCCAGCCAAAAAACACCCACGGAGTGCACACTTGGCTGCCTCCGCCCGATAACGTCAAGGATCACGCGGCGGCGACAGACAACTAACCACTCCAACAACCAATACTTCGCCGCTCGTCGTGTATCCGATGGTTATGGCACACCTTCGGTACGCTTGGTGACCACCGTATCAATCCAACCATTGTACCGTGACCGACGGAAAACTGACGTGACGAAACATACAGCAATGCAGTACGCACGAAATTCCTATTGATGTTCATCTCTGGCTTGCTGAATGCAGCACATCCATCGTTGATCGGGAACATGAATCAAATGAAACACGCGCCAACGAAACGCTGGGAAGCTGAATGCAGCGTCCCCGTTTTGTTGCCGCAAAATGTTCCTTCCGTCGCTTACGATGGGTCATGAAACTGTCTCGTTTACGATGGGTAATGAACCAGTTCAGCGAAATCTGGAAAAACCGTCCGACTCCGGTATCTGTAGTCGCGGAATTCCGAAAAAGGACTTTGCAGCGACCTTCGCGCAATGCTCATTCGCTCTGCTGCCATAACGTCACGGATCACGCGGCGGCGACGAGCAACCAACCACTCCAACAACCGCGACTTCGCCGCTCGTCGTGTATCCGATGGTTATCGGACGGATGATGAAATCCATCCTGGAAATGCCCGGTCTAATCTTGAGACTTTCCTTTCGCACACGGGACTCTCGCAGCAGTCCGACATCCAATAATCTCTACGAAGTGTGGTGTGATCTCTTGTAACTTCTTACGTCCGCTGGAAAAAAGTCCGGTGATCTGACTGGCATGACTCATCCGACCTCTGCACAATACACTTCCACGTCCGTCGCTTCATGGGGCCAGCCAAAAAACACCCACGGAGTGCACACTTGGCTGCCTCCGCCCGATAACGTCTAGGATCACGCGGCGGCGACAAAAGACCGACCACTTCAACAACCGCCACTTCGCCGCTCGTCGTGCATCCGTTGGTTACCCGCTTTCTTCTTCCGTCTTGTACGGACTGTGCGTCCATCGACCAGCAACATTCC
>JBCCOI010000861.1:0-2544 GCA_039025515.1 Planctomycetota bacterium | reverse complement strand
GAGTGGAACGGAGTCGCCTCCGAGTTGATTCGGGTGAAGCGGGCGAAGCCGAACGACAATCCAGATGATTACTCGCTTGTGGAAATCGTCTTTGATCCAGAGCGGTTGCTCATTCTCAGTTATCGAAGTTTTGGCTGGCCGGAAAAGGCAGACGGTCCGCTTCTTTTACAGGAGTCCTACGAGTACCAAGACTTAGAGACAAACGTCGGGCTTACCGACTTGGACTTTGATGTCGAGAATTCGTCCTACGCATTTCCCTAGTAAACGCCTATGCTTTGGTGCGGCCGGACCACCAGGCCTTTAGCCGGACCTTGCGAAGGGAACACCCTGTAGCCGGGCTCTCCGAGGCCGAAAAAGCCTGTAGCCGGGCTCTCAGAGCCTGGAAAAGCCTGTAGCCGGGCTCTGTGAGCCCGGTACCGATCTTCCCGTCGGTGATCGAAGTTCAGCGTCCGCAGCCAGTCTCGACCAACCTCAACGATTTATCTTCATTGCTCACCGGACTGATCCTTCTCGTTTCGCTCGGATTGCTTGTCGCCGGTGGCGAGTTGTTGGTGGGGGCTGCGTCACGTCTTGCCGGACGCATGGGCATTTCATCTTTGGTTGTCGGGCTGACAGTGGTTGCCTTCGGAACGAGCGCTCCGGAGTTAGGCGTTGCGCTCAGTTCCGTTTATCAAGGCGCCTCAGACATTGGTGTCGGCAACATCGTCGGCAGCAATATTTTCAACATCTTGTTCATCATGGGTGCCGCGGCGGTCGTTGCACCACTGAGTGTGGAAAGTCGGCTGATCAAAGTCGAGTTGCCGTTGATGGTGGGTGCCTCCGGCATCATGTGGTGGTTTGCTTCGAGCGAAACGATCAGTCGTGGCGAGGGCGGGCTGCTCTTCCTAATGCTGGTGATCTACGTGACGGTTTGCATTCGCGTTGCCCGCAAAGAGCCCCACGAGAGCCAGAAGCAGTACTCAGATCCGCACGAGCCTGGTCAATCGCGGCAGCGTTCGGTTTGGTTGGATCTTGCGGTGCTTGTTGCAGGATTTGCCTTACTCGTCTTCGGTTCGAGATGGTTGGTGGATGCCGCCGTGACGCTGGCGAAGAGCTTTGGTGTGAGCGATTCGATAATCGGCTTGACCATCGTCGCCCTCGGGACTTCCTTGCCAGAAGTCGTCACCTCGGTGGTCGCAAGCTATCGCGGACATCGTGATATCGCGGTTGGAAACGTCGTCGGCAGCAATCTCTTCAATATCGGGAGTGTCCTGGGGCTTTGTGCTGCCGTTTCGCCGAGCGGTCTTCCGGTCGCCGAGAGTGTGCTGCGAGTGGATCTTCCTGTGATGTTTTTCGTCGCGTTGCTTTGCTTGCCGATCTTTTTGACCGGGCGCGTCGTTTCGCGTGTCGAAGGATTTCTATTGCTCGGTCTGATGACCGGGTACTGGGGTTGGCTGATCGCGACGGGTTGAGCACCGATCCGTTCCGCCGTGCTGATATAATCCAAAGAGATCTGGTCAACCACTCGAACCAACGGCCCATCGATGAGTGTGAAGAGCGTGACGTGCCCGCAGTGTCAGAGCGTTTTGAACGTGATGGCGAATATGGCGATGGTTAAGTGTCAGAGTTGCGGACACGTTTTCTCAACCGCCGCCGCTCCAGAAGACGCTGCACCGTTGACGGTACCAAGCAAGTCGAGGTCCGTATCAAATGCGTCGGAAAGCAACGCGATGCAGTGGGTGATAGTCGGAGTGGTACTGGCGTTGGCCGTCGGCGGTCTGATCGCGCTGGTGACGCTTATTCCGTCGGATGATCAAGGCAACGAGTCGTCGACGCGGCAAGCGGAAGCAAAAACTTCGGAAGAAAAGATGACGGAGGCCGTTGATACCTATTTGCTTTCCGGAGAAGGCTTGTCCGACTTTCGCGTTGTCGATTTACCCGAATCGACTCGAAAGAAGATTCACCGCGAGATGAAACAGATGATCGGATCCTCGGTTGGCCGAGCCGGTAAGGTCCCAAAGGGCGGTGTGGCGGGACAAGCGACCATGAACATGTTCGGTTCGATCGCTGATCGCGAGGTCCAACGGATGGCTTTGGTCTACAACGTCAGTGAAGACGATATTCGGCAGATCATTGCCGAGGGTGAGGCGAAGGGTTGGTGATCAAGAGCCGTGCGAATGCATCAGTTGCGAAGCAAATCCCCAAAGTTCAACTCGCCATCCAACGCTTCTTCGGCAGGTATTTGATTTCCATTCTCACTTGGCCCTGCGGGAACCTCGACTTGCTCTAGCCGCGGTTCGGACCCGTTGAAGCCTTCGATCAGGCCGGTATCATTCACGGATGCTCGCGCAGGCGTCATCCATTGCGCGGCCGGGATTTGCACTATTGCGGCAGGGAGAAACTCAGGCGAGTTTGGCTCCGCCGTTCGTGGATCACAACAAGCTGCGGGATCACGACAGCATCGGGGACAAGGCTCCGCGCCGCTCACGTAGGCCATCAACTCCTCGCTGAAAGACTGACGTGCGACAAAGATCCGATCTCCCGGACGTAGGTGATAGTTCGTTG
>JBCCOI010000860.1:0-2551 GCA_039025515.1 Planctomycetota bacterium | reverse complement strand
TGGGCTCGTTTCGGCAAGCGCGGGGCTTTACCAGTGGCTGACTCCTCGTGAAATGCTCCACTACTTTGCCATCGGTTTTGGTCTCGATGAAGAACGAGCGTTCCAACGCATACGCGAGTTGTCGGAGCGGATGGAACTGGAACCGTACATCGACCGACGCTGTGCAACACTCAGCACGGGGCAAACACAAAGGGTCAATCTTGCCCGCGCCCTTGTGCACGACCCGCCCGTCGTCTTACTCGACGAACCAACGCGCGGGCTCGATGTCGTCGGAGCGAAAGTTGTCATCGACTTTGTCCAACAACTTCGCGAGTCCAACAAAGTCATCATCGTTTGCACGCACCAGCTCGAGGAGGCGGAGCGCTTTTGTGACCGCTTTGGTCTTCTTTATCGTGGCAACCTGAAGTACGAGGGAACGCTAGACGAGCTGAAATTGCAGACCGGGCAGCCTTCGTTGGTTGAGATCTTCCTCAAATTGCTGCGGGATGATTCGGTGAAGAGCGATTCGCGAGAGCAGCCGGCTCTGACGAGATAGGCCATGAGCGACACCCACGAAGATTCGAACGTCTCGGAAGCAGTTCAAGGGCAGAGCATCCCGTTTTCGTTTTCACAGCAGCTCGAGTTCACTCGAAAGGAACTGCGAGAAACGCTTCGCGACCGCCGCACCATCGTCACTCTGATGGTGATGCCTCTATTGCTTTATCCGTTACTCGGCCTCGGACTGAGGTTCATCGCGTTTCAGCAACAGAGCGACGCAAAGCTTGAGTATCGACTCGCCATCGAGACCGAGGAAGAAGCAATCTGGCTTTCGGAGGCACTGCAACTCGGCAACCGAACGCTGACAACGACCGACGAAACGGATCTCGAGCCCGAGATTCAAATGTTGGTGCCGAACGATCCGTCCGAGTTTGATCTTGAATCAACGCTCATCGAATCCTCCGCCGACCTGGGAATTCGCGTGGAGTTTGGCGACGCAGATGCTGACGGAAACCGAAGCGCGAACGTACGCCTGTTCGAGAACGATTCGTCCTCTCAAAGCCACGATACAGCCGTGTATGTGGAAAGGCGATTGGTTGCAGCCAATCTCGAGTTGATGAAAAACTGGGCGATGCAACAGGGACAAGGACTGCCCGTTCCGATTAAACAAACTCGCCAATTATTGAGTCCCGAAGCGACTGGATCGGCGATTCTAGGCCTGCTGCCATTAGTGCTGCTCCTGATGACCGTCACCGGCGGCGTCTATCCCGCGATTGACCTAACGGCGGGAGAGCGCGAGCGCAACACGATGGAAACCTTGATGGCCTTACCGGTTCCGCGATTTCGGTTGCTTGCGGCCAAATATGTCGCTGTCGTTACCGTAACGATGCTGACGGGACTGATGAACCTGCTCGCAATGAGCACAACGCTTTATGCCTTGCAGTTGGATGAAACACTGCTCGGCGGCGAAGGCTTCACGATGGGACTTGCCATCAAGCTTTTTCTTGCTCTTGCCGCCTTTGCCCTGTTTTACTCCGCCGTGTTACTGCTTCTGACCAGTTCGGCAAAGAGCTTCAAGGAAGCACAGGCCTATTTGATTCCCTTGCTCTTGTTGTCAATCGCGCCGGGCCTGGTCATCTTGATGCCGGGATGGAATCTTGCCGGAGGCGCGGCGGCGATACCGCTGGTCAATATTCTCCTACTTGCCCGAGAGTTGCTGGAAGGGACCGTGCAGCAACTTCCCGCGATGGTCGCGATCATCACCACCGTTCTTTACGGCGTCTCGGCACTTTCGCTCGCCGCGCAAGTCTTCGGCAATGACGCGGTCGCGGTGGGAAGTCGCGGCCAATTGCACGATCTACTGCGACGCCCACAAGACTCGTCGGAATCGCCTTCGCTTTCCTATGCCATGTTCACGCTGGCATTGCTATTCCCGTTGTTCTTTATCGCGTCGGGGGTTCTTTCGCGTAGCGACGCCGAACCGACAAGTCGATTGGCGCTTTCGGCAATGATGACGATCGGTTTGTTTGTCCTCATCCCGATGGCTCTCTTGAGCTGGCAGAGAGTCTCACGTGCCCGTGGACTCGGCATCCAACGCTCGGGCTGGCCCTACCTGCTAGCTGCCGTCCTTTTTGGACTCGCGACATGGCCCTGGGTGTTTGAAATCGTCATCATCGCCCAAGGCTTGGGGATTCGTGGCTTCGACCCGTCCCAATTGGAAAATGTTGAGACCCTGTTGGAGGGCTGGAAACAAGTTCCGCTTTGGGTCGTGGTTGTCTGCCTGGGCGTGGTGCCGGGAGTTTGCGAGGAGGCCTTTTTTCGTGGCTTCCTTTTCAACGGACTCAAACAACACCTTGGCGCAACCGGAACCATCGCGGTCTCGGCGGTTGCGTTCGGCTTGTTTCACGTCATTTTGTCCGGCGGTGCTGCCCCAGAGCGAATCCTTCCCAGCACACTGATGGGAGTGCTGCTTGGTTGGGTTGCGTGGAAGAGTTCCAGCACCGTCCCATCGATGCTCTTGCATGCGGTGCACAACAGCACGCTCTTGGTTGTCGTGCAATCACGCGATCGATTG
>JBCCOI010000859.1:0-2555 GCA_039025515.1 Planctomycetota bacterium | reverse complement strand
GATTCCTTCGCGGGACCCAGCGAAGTCATCGTGATTGCCGATGAGTCGGCTGATCCACGATTCGTCGCCGCGGACTTGCTCGCACAAGCAGAGCACTCGCCGGGGAGTGCGATCCTGATTACCTGGTGCGAATCGCTCATCGACGCCTGTGAAGAGGAGCTCGCAAAGCAACTCAGTCAGCTGAGTCGGAGCGAATTAACTCGCGAAAGCTTGGAGGCATTCGGCGCGTTGATTTTGGTCCGTGACGAAAGGCAAGCATGTGAGTTGACGGATTCATTCGCCCCCGAGCACTTGCATATCGAAACGGCGAATCCTCGCGATCAAATTGCCAGAATCAAGAACAGTGGCGCTGCGTTTCTTGGGCATCATACGCCCGTTGCGTTGGGCGACTACGCCGCTGGTCCCAGCCATGTCCTTCCCACGGGCGGGACGTGCACTTGGGCGGCGGGTCTGTCTAGCAACAGCTTTTTGCGTAGCGGCAGCCTCACCGAATTCGACGAGTCGGCGTTAGAAGCAATCGCCGACGATGTGCAACGGTTGGCCGACAAAGAAGGTTTGACGGCTCACGCCGCGAGCGTCTCGATTCGACGGCGAGGTTGAGCATGTCGAAAGTACAGCTGCGTCCCGACTTGGCAAACATGTTGCCTTATGCACCCGGCGAGCAACCACCGCCGGGCAAGTTCATCAAGCTGAACACGAACGAGAACCCCTACCCGCCACCGCCAGCCGTCGTCGCCGCGATTCGTGACGCCGCCGCGGGACCGCTCAATCGCTATCCCGATCCGATGGCGACTGCGTTCCGTCGTGCAGCGGCCGCCGCGCTTGGCGTTCCCGGCCCGGATTGGATTCTCGCCGGAAACGGAAGCGATGAAATTCTGACAATCCTGGTGCGTAGCTTTGTCGGCGAAGGCAAGCGACTGCGGCTGCCCTACCCCAGCTACATCCTCTACCGAACGCTTGCCGATATTCAGGGTGCAAGATGGGAGCAGACGCCGTTCTTGGACGGTTGGCACTTGCCAAGTGCGTTCGGCGAAGGTGATGAAGACCTACGCTTGGTGCTGCTTCCCAATCCGAACAGCCCGAGCGGAACCGTCGTCCCGCGAGACCAGATCGAGTCCTTGGCGACCGCCCTGCCCTGCCCTCTGGTTGTCGATGAAGCCTACGTGGATTTTGCGGAGCAAGATTGCTTGGAGTTGGTCCAGCGACACGAAAACGTCATCGTCACACGCACGCTGAGCAAGTCGTACGGCCTCGCGGGCATTCGATTCGGATTCATGGTCGCACAGCCCGCGATCGTTCAAAGACTCGCCAGCATTAAAGACAGCTACAACTGCGATTACCTGGCGACGATCGCTGCAGCGGCTGCTATCAGCTCACGCACGTGGCTGCGGGAAGTTGTCGACAAAATGATCGCGACGCGGACACGGATGTCTGAACGACTTGACGCCGCCGGATTCGACGTGACGCCGTCGCATGCAAATTTCGTTTGGTGCACGCATCCCACCGGCAAACACGAAGCGTTGTACGAATATTTGAAGAAGAACCAAATTCTCGTCCGATACATGACGTTCCCAGACTGGGGCGACGGGATTCGCATTTCGGTCGGCACGGACGACCAAGTCGACGCATGCTTGATGATGATCGAGCGGTTTTTCGAATAGCTCATGCAACTCTCTCAACACCTATGACCCGCACCGCAAGCATCGAACGCAAGACCGGCGAAACCGACATCAAGCTCTCGGTTGATCTGGACGGAAATGGCCAAGGTCAGCGTGACACCGGAATCGGCTTTCTCGATCACATGCTGGACCTCTTCGCGAAGCATTCATTGATCGATTTGAACGTCAAAGCCCAAGGAGATCTTCACGTCGACGACCACCATACGGCGGAAGACGTTGGCATTTCATTGGGGCTGGCGTTGGATGAGTCTCTGGCCGACCGGGCGGGCATCCGTCGTTACGGGCATATGACCTTGCCCATGGATGAATGCTTGGTGACTTCTGCGGTCGACTTGGGCGGAAGATACGCGTTTGAGTACAACGCTCCGATCGCGGTTTCAAAGATCGGTACATTCGACAGCGAACTCGTCGAACACTTCTGGCAGTCGTTTGCCGCCAACGCAAAATGCAACCTGCATGTGTTGCTTCATCATGGAAGAAACGCACATCACATCGCCGAATGCGTTTTCAAATCGACCGCTCGAGCCATTCGTATGGCGATAGAGAGCGATCCGAGATCCACCGGAATCCCGAGCACGAAGGGCGTGCTCTAGCGCGAGCAATGAACTAGTGGTGGAACTCGTAGTTGACCTTTACTTGGTAACCCGACGCGTAAGCGAGGGAACTGCGTGAATTGTCGCCTCGCTGACGCTTCGGGTTACCATTCTGTCTTCCGATACAATCAAGGTTATTTCCGCATTCCATCACTAGCGAGCAATGAACCCGTCCAGCGCGAAGTCTTCGTGCGCGTCAAACGGAAAGAACTGCCGGGCGATTCGTTTGCCCAGGATTCCCAAGTACAGCTTCCGGAATCGTGACTCTGTCGTTTCATTGGTG
>JBCCOI010000858.1:0-2560 GCA_039025515.1 Planctomycetota bacterium | reverse complement strand
GTTCAACCGAATCGATTCCGTGTTCAAGAAGAGATCGATTCGATCCAGAATAAACGAGATGTGGTCGGACGCGACGGAGTTGAGCGCGGACGTGTAGTCTTGCTGGGCTTCAAGAAAGTCCCGAGCGACGACGTTTCCGATTGAAAGCTGAAGCTGCAGCCGCGTGCTGACGACCCGCTCGAATGCAAGAGCGGCCTGTGCAACCGAGATCTCGTATTGATCACGCTGGAGCCTTAGCTGACGCAAGTTCTCACGAATGGAAAACTTGATCGTATCCTCCTGCGCAATGAGCGACCGTCGAGCCCGATCGTAATTGATCAGCGAAGCCCGGTAGTTGTTGCGCTCGATCCTGCGATTGAGCGGCGTATCGAGAGCGAAACTCAAGCGGGTTGTCGCACCATCGGACCGAACGTCAAAGGTGTCAGAGACCTGACGACTTGCGACGAGTGATTGCTGGGCGCGGAGATCAAGAATGGCCCGCAGGTCGTCCGCGGAAAGCTTGACCTGTCGCCTGGCATCGGCGAGGTCACCGCGGACGTTTGCCAAGTCCAAACGCTGAATGAGTGCCAACAGCATCGCGTCTTCTTCATTCACGTCGACTTCATCCAAACCGCTCGTCTCTCCGGTCATCACCGAGTTCACGAGTTGTAGACTCTGCTCGACGAGTCCTTGCAATGTGAGTTCCAGCGCTGATTCGTCTTCGGGAAGTAAGTCACCGACAATTTCTCGCTCCAGTATCATCGTTCGGTCGAGCAGATCTTGTTGAAGCTTCACGTAACGATCCGCTTGATCGAATTGCCGAGCATCAATGGCTTTTTGAAAATCGTCCAGCAGAGCGTAGAGTTCTTCTTCGAGTTGATCGCCGCGAGCTTTCGAATCGGTCGGATCAAAGTTCTCTTCCAGCTCCCGAAGCTCGATGGCGCGGCCGATTTCTTCCAAACGAATTGAAATCAACTCGCCAGTGCGACTGAAGCCATTGAGCTTCTCGGTAAGGGTTTGTACTCCGGATCCTGGCCGAAGCTCGGAAGCCGCAATTGCTCGAAGCCTCGCTTCCAAAAGCGCCAAACGACGACCAACAATTTTGACTTCGCGGCCGGCTGCATCCTCTTGCGATACTCCATCGATCTTCTGCCGAACCCGAATCGTTTCCAGCAATCGGTTCACGAGAACGGACGCGTTGATCACGGCCGCATCCCGGTCGTCGGAAAGTTGTTCCGTGGCATCGATGAGCGACTGACGCGTCCGCAACACGAGTTGCTGCGTCACGGTCAACTCATCGCTCGCGGTCAACGCCTCTAATTCATCGAGATTCAAGTTGAGCGGCATCTCGGGCGGAAGGCCTATCTCAAGCTTGAGACGGTCGAGGCTGGTTTCCAAGCTATTGCAATCTCGAACCAGGTTACTGCGGCTGCGAAGCGCGTTCTGTTCGAACTGATCGACTTGCACTCGGGGAATGCGATTCCGGAAATACTCCGCACGGCCTTGTAGAAACGCCCGCGTGTTGCTGAAGTAATCCTGTGAGCTGATTTCGATGCCACGATAGGTGAGTAGCAAGTTGTAGTACCGAGATGCCAAGTCGACGAACAAGGCTCGCCTGAAGACGATGTAGTCGCGAGCCGCATAAACGACATCCCTTTCCGCTTGCGTTAGGCCTTCGAACACGCGATCGCGTTGAAAGATTGTTTGTTGAAAGTCAAAGACCAACGCCGAACTGATGTCGGCAAAGAAGCCTTGGGGGCCGTTGAACGTCAACACGACGTCGTTGGCGAAGCTCGCAAGAAACTGACCCGCCATCGCGGTCGTCTTCTGTACCGCCGCGTTGTTTCCGATCCCAAGCCCGTTTTGCGTCGTCCCGTTATTGCGAATGTGCGAATAGTCGAGACCCACGCCGTTGCCCCGGCGGGTCGGCCGCAACAGGAACTCGTAGCGTTCCGCCGTCAACGCGAGTGCTGCCAGGTAGAGACGCTCTTTCTCAAACTGCAATTCGCGACTGTTCAGCGCCGCCAGTTCCATGATCATGGGAAGCGTCAGACGCGGAGATTCGCTCAACAGGGATTGGAGGTCTTGGACGCTCGCCTGTGGGTAGGAACGTCGGAATTCCTGACGAACCGATTCGAACTCCAACATGCGTGGCAGACAGGAATCGGGAAGTTCACCCCAGAACGACTCCGGGATGGGAACGATCCTTAAGCCCTGCTGTGCCTCGTTACCGGCATCGTTGCCTCGGTCGTTTTCGTTTTCTTGTTCGCTTTCTTCCAGCACGAGTTCGTCGGTCGTGGGACCCGGCGATTGCATCGCAAACGTCTCGATCAATTCGGCGAGCAACACTTCGCGTTTCGACTCGGCTTGCATTTTCGGGCCGACAGCAAGTTGGACCGTTTCGGCGTTGTCTTCGCTGCTTTGATTCCAATCACTGGGAAGTTCGGATTGATGCGACACCGTTTCGATCGTTTGGTCCATCGACTCGGCGGGCGCCGGGAGCGGTTCCAATTGCGGAGGTTCGAGTTGTGGACTCGTTTCCCGACCAGGAAGATTCATGTCGGTTTCAGAATCGCGAACG
>JBCCOI010000857.1:0-2560 GCA_039025515.1 Planctomycetota bacterium | reverse complement strand
GTTTGAAACCATCACTTGACACGAAGTCGTTTCGGTGATCAAGTCGGCGTGATCCGCAGGCATCTCGTTGAGAAATCGCCTAAATTTGTTTGCTGACCTCCATCCCATCGCCCTGCAAACCACGTGTTCGGCCTCAGCGATTCTCGAAGCCATTTCGTGATGACGCTTCAAACTTTTCACCACTTCCTTTACAGCCGACAGGTCCTCCCTGCTAAGACTGTCCCAATCCAGCGATCTTCGCTCTATCGCCCTGTGACTTGCAAGGACAGCTTTTGCCGTCGCATTATGTCGAGCAAAACGGATTGCTCGGTCGACGCTCGAGCAAAGCAGCAACAGCTCGTTCGAACGAAGCCTTAAATGCTTCCCGGCTCGCTCGAAAAAGTTGTCTAGTAAGATATTGTCACTAGCCATAATACAACCCGAAGTGGACAGCCCAGTGCCGCTGCACTAGCACCAGACCGCGGTCTGATTGTATTTTTATGGCCGAGGACTGGGTCGTCGGCGAGTGGGAGATCCGCAGCTGATCATGCGAAAGTATATACATCTTGCCGCGAAGGTCAAGAACAAGGTGACGATTTTCCAGTTTTGATTGCAGTTAGCATGCGACATCGGGGACACCGCGAGATTTGCGAGGTCGGGGACACGACGCTTCGATACAGGGAGATTGGGGTCACGGTCATCGGAGACACCGCACTTCGATACCGTGGGAATCAGGATCGGCGGTGTGGCTTGACGGCACAATCCGGAGCATCTCGCGTGTCTTTCGACACCATAATCGGCGATCGATACCGAATCACCCGGGATCGGAGCAGCGGTTAGCACGCTTTAGTGGTTCAAAGCGTTTGTCGCGGGCACGATCGAGTCGCTAGCCGCTGCGAGTTCCCCTTTCAGTCTGTCGACAGGGGACAGGAGATCAGGGACAGGGCAATTCGATACTGGGGAGATCGCAGGAGATAGGGGAGATCGCGGACACGTGGCATCGGGCACAGGAAGCTTCGAGCGTGGGGCATCCGGAACAGCGGTTGCCGCTTGATGGGACAATCCGAAGTGCCTGGCGCGTGTTTCGACGCCATGATCGGCGATCGACACACACTGAGGTGGCCTGGGTTTCGGGGGCCACGCGTCCTCTTATTTCAGCTGGGGACGGTTGTCTCGAATCGACTTGGCGATAGGTAGCCAAGCGATGAATGAAGCCGCGATGTGTTGTAGTAGTCAATGAACTCAATAAGTTCTTTCAACGCATCGCCATAGCTTTCATATTCGGTCATTTGGAGCTCCGTCTTGATCGTTCCGAAGCAAGATTCCATGAATGCATTGTCGTAGCAATCACCAGCGCGACTCATGCTCTGACGCATCGAGCTGCGTTGGATTATCGCCCGGTACTTTTTACCTGCGTATTGTCCGCCACGATCGGTGTGGTGAATCAGACCGCGACCTGGCTGGCGATTGCGTATCGCTTTTCGAAGCGTCTCAATTACTAAGCCTTCGGTCATGTCCATCGCAAGCGACCAACCGATGACTCGCCTAGAAAAGCGATCCATCAGCGTCGACATGTAAGCGAATCCACTTCGAACGATCGGTATGTAGGTAATATCGCCGACCCATAATTGATTGATGCCCGTTGGTTCAGGTTGATCAAGCAACAGGTTCTCGTTGTAGCCCAGCGTGTGCCTGCTTTCGGTCGTACGCGGTTTGAAGGACCTCGGCTGAATCGCCGAAAGCCCAGCGATTCGCAGTAGTTTTGCGGCTCTTTCGCGTCCGATCGGAAACCCCTGCTGCTTCATGTCTGCGGCGATGCGTCGAGCGCCATAGCGCCTCCGATGACGGTGAAACGTTGTGATGACCAGTGGCAAGACATCCATGTCACTTTGTTCTCTCTGGCTTGAAGGTGTGTTTTGGAATCGTTGATACGCTGAACGTGAGAATCCAAGTATCTCACTGACTTCTCGCTCGGAGGCGATGCCTTCGTTAATGATGTTAATCGCGGCGTCGTAGAGCTGACTTACTCGCCGCGGCCGAAAATGATCAAAGCTTTTTTTAAAACGTCACGTTCACGTTCGACACGACGCAGCTCTGCTTCGAGCTCGACGACGCGGCTATCGAGCACTTCGCCGACTGGGCCGGCCGCGTCGACTTGTTGCTTCTTCCAACGGTAAAGCAAATTGGTTCCCGAGATTCCTAAACGCTCGACAATTGATGCGGCTGAATGCCCATCGAGCAACATTGCGACCGCATCGCGTTTGAATTCATCGGTGTAAGTGCGTCGCTCTGGCATCGCTGAAGGCTTGGACTTCCGTGGCATTGTGGGCTCCTTGAGTTCCTTTCAATTTAAGGCCTCGCGTGGCCCCCGAAACCCAGGCCACCTCAAAGCGTGCTTAAGGAGCGCGATCGAGTCGCGAGTTGCTGCGAGTTGCCGTTTCAGTCTGCCGCGAGCAGTTCACGCACTCGCTTGCGGACGTGGAAGCGACGATGCGTGTGGTGGGATCGCAACGCGTCAATTGTTTCGGGACGACCGGCGACGTGACTGAACAATCGGCCAAAGTCATGGACACATTCTTGC
>JBCCOI010000856.1:0-2560 GCA_039025515.1 Planctomycetota bacterium | reverse complement strand
GACCGGTATCGGAATCGGTGACGAGAAAGTCAACTTCGAGGTCAGTGTGCCCAACCCATCGAATGGTCGGATAAAACGCGAAGAACGCAACAGTTCCTGCGATGAGAAAGGCGGCCGATGGGATTAACAACCACTTGTGTGCTGGAATCACTGGCATCGCTTTACGTAGACCGGATAACGTCTAGGATCACGCGGCGGCGACAAGAGACCATCCACTCCAACAACCACGACTTCGCCGCTCGTCGTGCATCCGTTGGTTATTTGCCAATCCTTCGGTACATCAAATCCGTTCGAGCAACGTACTTAGTCCCGTACGTCACCTCTGCACCCTCATGAATGATCGGATGCTGAAAAATCAGTCCCATTCCCTCCTTGGGTATCACAGAATACTCCGGCGAGGTCATCAGATTGGTTTCTCCTCCCCCAAAGCCATCGTTTAGATAGAGCAGAAACGTGTAGAAGCTCTGTTCATCGTCATTCCTGCGGAAGGAGCCGTCCGCGTGAGGAGCAAAACGCATACCGGACTTGTAGCGATAACACCGAAACCTTTCATTCGCCCCAACTAATCGTCGACCACGCATCTCCACTGGTGCGTGGTCCTTGGCGGCCAAAAAGACATGTTTAGCGAGCGAAACATCATCAAACATGACGCGTTCGTTGTTGCGCACATCTGTGCGAACGCGTGTTCCCTGCGCCGTGTTTATCGGTGCAGTCTCAGGACCAAGTGAATCAATCTTGGAGATCAACTCAAGGCATTGCGCGGATGAGAGCACATCGGAGATCCGGGCAACAAGTCTCGAATTCGGATCGACACTAAACATAAATCTCGCTGGTCAAATAACGTTACGGATCACGCGGCGGCGACAAGTGAACAACCACTCCAACAACCTCACCTTCGCCGCTCGTCGTGTATCCGTTGGTTACTGTCATGGGCCGAGCCAACGGTGAACACGTCAGCCTATCGTCTCTGAAAAACGGTTGCAATCCAAATGCCAGTTGCCCTTCTCGGTCCGATTGAAACCAGCATTGACGAATCGGAGGGAGAAGCGTGGGGGTCGATGACTACAAGGCCGCTCAAGAAATGTCATTGCCGTCGGCAGCGAGCCCGACGCTTCGGACATAAACGCGGAGCAAAAGCCAACACACCAAAACAAACCAAGCATCCCGGTAGGCATGTAAAAAATCTTGTGGAACGCGATGACGAATCGAAACCGACATCAACCATGTGTCACGAAGAAATAGCCGGAACGTTTCGAATGGTCATCGCAAACGATGGGTTCCGGTGAGCGTTGAAAGTGCAGGAAACAAAAGTGTGTAAACCCGATGCTCCTTGAATCCACTTGTCAATCGGCGGCATCGCTAGTTGGTTCCTGCACAAAACAAATCACCATCATCCACTTCCCCAAACACACATCCCCGCTTCGCCTCAGTAACGTCAAGGATCACGCGGCGGCGACAAGAGACCAACCACTCCAGCAACCCCCGACTTCGCCGCTCGTCGTGTATCCGATGGTTATGGGGCGGATCGAAAAACATGCCGAGCGGAACGATTGCATCCACACGGTACTTCCTCTGCCTTCCGTTCTGTTCAAAGCGGTCCGTCACGTACGTTGTTATGTGCGTCTGATTGTCTCGTCTGACAGAATGTCTTACCTGTCTTAAAATGTGAGTTCCACTACTCCGGAACGTGAATTGCGTTCGGAGCAAATGAATGTCTGATTCTCGTCTGACGCATTTTCTGCCCCATCTTCCCAAAAACACACTTCGACGTTTGTCTCGTCATGGGCTCAGCTAAAAAACACCCCCGGAGGGCACGCGCAACTGTTTCCGCCCATAACGTCTAGGATCACGCGGCGGCGACAAGAGACCATCCACTCCAACAACCACGACTTCGCCGCTCGTCGTGTATCCGATGGTTATGACACACCTTCGGTACACTCGGCGGTCGGCCATAGGCAGCATTCGCGATGCGTTTGACGACGTGAAACCATCTTAAGGCGCGGGAGAATAGTACGCCAAATATTCGTGCAGACGTTCATCTCTGCCTTGCTGCCCGAAGGCTATCCATCGTTGATTGGAAACATGAATCAAATCAAATCGCGCCAGGCAGAAGCTGGGAAGCTAAGTGAATCGCTCCCGTTCCCGCTGATGCCGAAATGATCCTTCACTCGTTTACGATCGGTAATGAATCTGCCTGGAATCGTCTGGTTTATTCGCTGTGGTCTCCGGTGTGTGCTGATGCATAACTCCGGAGAAAGACCAGGCAGCGAACTCCGCACAACGCTAGTCTACTCTGCTGTCATAACGTCTAGGATCACGCGGCGGCGACAAACAACCAACCACTCCAACAACCACGACTTCGCCGCTCGTCGTGCATCCGTTGGTTACTGTCATGGGCCAAGCCAACGGTGAACACGTCAACCTATCGTTCATGAAAAACGGTTGCAAACAAGATGCCAGTTGCCCTTCTCGGTCCGATCGAAACCATCATTAACGAATCGAAGAGAGAAGCGTGGGGGTCGATGACGACAAGGCCGCTCAAGAAATGTCATTGCCGTCG
>JBCCOI010000855.1:0-2563 GCA_039025515.1 Planctomycetota bacterium | reverse complement strand
TCTGTAAGTTCCATCGTTGCCATTCTGGTCAATCGCGCAAAGTTCTGTGATTTCAACACCATCATGGTGAGTAGTGCGATGCCGGGCGAAGGAAAAAGCACGCTCTCGCACAGTTTATGGAGAGGTCTGTCAGAAGCCAATTACAAGGTTGTGTTGGTCGACTTTGATCTTCGACATCCAGCCCTTCACCACGATCTCGGTGTGGAGATCGGAGCGGGGTTGTCAGACATCCTGGCCGAAGAGGCTTCGATCGATGATTGCTTGAAGCAGCACACTTCAACACGATCCTACGTGACTGCGGGTTCCGCGTATCGCATCAACTTGGCGGCCGCCGCTCAGGACATGCTGCCCCAACTCTTCAACGAATTGAGAAGCCGATTCGATTTTGTGATCGTCGACACGGCGCCGCTTCTTCCCGTGGTGGATACACGAATCATTGGAGAGTATGTCGATGGTTGCGTTTTGTCAGTCATGCGTGATCAAAGCCGCATTCCGCAGGTCGTCGCAGCGGTAGAAACGCTCAAGGCCCATGGTACGCCGCTCTTGGGTGTCGTCGTAAGTGGATGCAAGAGCGCCGCCCGCGACGTCGGATACTACTACTCCGAAAACCGCTGATGAATATCATGACGGCCTTAGCAAGAACCCGGTTATTGAGCTCGATAGCGATCATCTTTTGCACTGTCGTGATCGCCATGGCTTGCCTGGGTGTTGGTGGAACACCGGTCATCGAGAGCCCTACTGTTCGCTTTGCGAACTTGCCAACAAGACTTGGAATTTGGCAAGGGGAGCCCATTCCGATATCGGAAGATGAGCTGGAAGCGTTAGACGCTGCAGATGAAGCGAGTTTTCGATTCACCAATCCAATTGGACAGGTCGCGTTCGTTCACGCGGCGACCTGGGACGACCCACAGTTTGTCGGAGAATCTTGTCCCCACCATCCGGCAGTCTGCTACCGAAATACGGGCTGGGAAATCGTCGGGGAACAGATGGGTCAGTTTGAGTTATTGACCGACGATGACCTGCCGTCAGGACCGCGTAGCTTGGTTGTGCCCATCAAGTTACTCCAGATACGGCGGGCGGAAGAGAAAGCGGTTCTTGGGTTCGTCTACCAACTGGGTGATCGGTTCTTCGTCGATGAAATCGGCGCGCGGAAAATCCAGTTGGGGCTGTTGAGCCACGCGCGCTGGCCGTATGTGTCTAAGTACTTAGTGCAAACAACATCCACCTCGATCGATGCCGGGCGTGATGAGATTGAGTCTCTTCTTGGCTCCCTCATTACTTGGCATAAGACTCATCGCGATTCGCTTCAGTAATCTCAGGAGACGGTAATGCCGCGTCTGAATCGACGTGTCTTTCTAAGGTCAATTGTGATCTTTTTCTCATTAGCTGTCGCCCTCGGCAGTATCCATCGACTACAGCGTGGTCAGCAAACCGCTCTGTATGCGAGCCAAGCAGCTCTGGCGGCAAAAGATGGCGACCTGACCGAAGCGATCAAGGGATACAAGAAAGCACTCTTGGTGGGTGGCGAAAGATCCAATTGGCTCGCCGAATTAGCGACGCTCTACGAGTCGAGTGAGAACATTGAGCAGTGCTATCTCGTCTCGCAGAGACTTGAGCGTCTCGATCCAGATAAGTCTGAAAATCGAAGGAGGCTTGCGGAGTGCGCATTGAAATTGGAACGGTATCAGGATGCCATTGATTGGATCGAATCGATGGAGCGGTCCGGATCCAATCTCAGTGCTCCGTTGCAAGTAATGAAGGCAGATGCCTGTGTGGGTCGACGTGAGAATGATAAAGCCGCCAACCTCTACCGCCAGGCAATCGCATCGGGGATCGATGATCCGAACGTAGACGTTCGGTTGGCGACGTTGTTAGACCGGCAACTCAAGGAAACAGAATCTGCGCGGCGCGTTTTGGACGAGATGGTCGAGCGGCTTTCGACGACCGAAGCCGTTCTACTTCGGGGCAAATTCTATTTTGAAAAGGCGGGAGGTTTGCGCCTCGACTCGGTGGATCAATCGACGCGAATGTCAACGTGGATCAATGGTGCAACATCGGATGCCACGATCGCTCGCAGACTGAGCAACGATTCCGCGGAGTCGCTTCAATTCGCCGCCGCCGTGCTCCTATTTCAAGGGCGAGATTCGGAGGCGATCGCCGTGGCGAAACAGGGTATCGAGACTCAGCCCGGTGCACCATCGTTCTATCGTTTAGGCTCGCTCGCTGCGGAGCGTGCCGCCGCGAAAGCTGGGAACTCGGATAGCAAACAACGTCAACTAGCATCTGAATTGCGGACCCAAGGTGATGCTTTTCTTGATCTAGGTCTCCAGCGGCTTCCGGATTCAACAGAGTTGCTTTGGCAAAAGGCAACGTGCCTGCTTGATCGGAACGCGGCAGGAAGCGAAGCATTCTCCGAGGTGATGGAAAGCCTGAGCCGAAATCAGTTTTCTCCCGCGTTGGTGCAGTTTCTACAAGCGCGAAGGCTTGCGGCCGATTCAAAAATAGCCCAAGCCATCGCACAACTGAAATCCGTTCGAGTGGAGGTTATCCAGGACGCTCCGAT
>JBCCOI010000854.1:0-2575 GCA_039025515.1 Planctomycetota bacterium | reverse complement strand
TTAACGCAGAGAACCAACAAACCGACAGGCGGTCCGTTGGTTCTTCAAACGTTTTTCGAACACTTTATCGAGCTTGGATTACTCGACGATCTTCGTGACGACGCCGGAACCGACGGTTCGTCCACCTTCGCGAATCGCGAAGCGGACACCGTCGTCCATTGCGATCGGCTTGTGGAGTTCCACGACCACTTTGACGTTGTCACCTGGCATGCACATTTCAGCGCCTTCCAGGTTCGCGGTGCCGGTCACGTCCGTCGTGCGGAAGTAAAACTGTGGTCGGTAACCGCTGAAGAACGGGGTGTGCCGTCCACCTTCATCCTTGCTCAAGCAGTAAACTTCGGCCTCGAACTTGGTGTGGGGAGTGATCGACCCGGGCTTGGCCAAAACCTGACCTCGCTGGATTTCTTCCCGCTTCACACCACGAAGCAGGCAACCGACGTTGTCGCCGGCACGTCCTTCGTTCATTTCCTTGCGGAACATTTCAACGCCGGTGCAGGTCGTCTTTTCGCTTTCTTGCTTCAAGCCAACGATTTCGACTTCTTCACCGACCTTAATCACGCCGCGCTCGATCCGTCCGGTCGCGACAGTACCACGTCCTTCAATCGAGAAAACGTCTTCGATCGCCATCAAGAACGGCTTGTCGTCTTCGCGAACGGGCTCGGGAATGTACTCGTCAAGTGCCTCCATCAGTTCGGTGATGCACTTGCTTGCTTCGGGATCGTCTGGCTTGTTGTAAGCGGGCAGCGAAGATCCTTGGATGACGGGAACATCATCCCCTGGGAAATCGTACTTGCTCAACAACTCACGAGCTTCAAGTTCGACGAGTTCTAGCAATTCGGGGTCGTCGACCAAGTCGCACTTGTTCAAGTAAATGACGATGTAAGGGACGCCGACCTGCCGGGCGAGCAGAACGTGTTCCTTCGTTTGGGGCATCGGGCCATCCGCTGCCGATACCACCAAGATCGCACCGTCCATCTGGGCGGCACCCGTGATCATGTTTTTGACGAAGTCGGCGTGGCCCGGGCAATCGATGTGGGCGTAGTGACGATTCTCTGATTCGTACTCAACGTGAGCGACGGCGATCGTCACCGTCTTGGTCTCGTCGCGGACCGTTCCGCCCTTGGCGATATCCGAGTAGCCCTTTGCTTCGGCCAACCCCTTCGCAGCTTGCACAGCGAGAATTGCACCGGTGGTGGTCGTTTTACCGTGGTCAATGTGCCCAATGGTGCCGACGTTTACGTGTGGCTTGGTCCGTTCAAATGTTGCCTTGGCCATTTTTTTCTAACTTCAACTGTGCCCGACCGGTTGTCGCTGCCACTTAGGGGATACGCCCCAGGGTGACCCTTGAAATCAGGCGGCCGCGTTCACACCCACGGTGATTCGCCTGCCCAAAGACGCGATGGTCGAACTTGTTTTTCTAAAAACAGAAAGAAAATCGATCCGAAATCGCCCACCACGGGCGTTCGGGAGTTGCTGGTTTCAAGCCCGCTCCAAGTGTGGTGCCCTTGCAGAAGACGCCAGAGATGGAAGCTTTTGCTATCCAATCAGGCCAGACTTCTCTCGCCACCGTCACGGGGTGCGTAGTTGTGGCGAAATCTCGGTTTTCTTGCAATTGGTGATTGCAAAAAAATCGTTCGGTTCGCCCAACAATTTCGGCTAACGCCTGTCGTGCCCCAGTTGCTCGGTTGCTGTCGCCTGGTCACCGTCGCCTCGTTACCGCCGTTTGGTTACCGAAGCCACCTCACCGGTGCGTCAAGCTGCTGATGGGACTTGAACCCATGACCTCTTCCTTACCAAGGAAGTGCTCTACCGCTGAGCTACAGCAGCGACGCGAGAGCGGGTGAAGGGAATCGAACCCTCGTATTCAGCTTGGAAGGCTGCTGCACTACCATTGTGCTACACCCGCATATCTGACCAGACTCGTCTTGAGCCGAGCAATGTTAGCGTGGCCTGTAGGGCAGCAACTTGCAAGACCGATGTCACAAATTGACATCGAACTCGCCGAAGCACCCTTGGTGATTTCTCGACACAAAAAGCCCGCGACACCATCGCTCCAAGAGCAGGCATCGCTGTCATCCAGTGGGGGCTATTGGATTCGAACCAATGTAGGCATAGCCAGCGGATTTACAGTCCGCCCCCTTTAACCACTCGGGCAAACCCCCATTCAATTCTGTCTCGTCAGCGGACCACCTCGACGCTCCTCCTGCCAAGCAATCCGGCACGAAGAGCCAGCGGAGGGATTCGAACCCACGACCGGCTGATTACAAATCAGCTGCTCTGCCAACTGAGCTACACCAGCAAACAAGAATTGATACCAGTAAATAAATAATTATATCAATTTGAATTGCTGTTGAATTTTATAAAACTCAAACCAAAAATGCAACAACAATATTTCGCTATTTACGCTTGGATCTGCACATTTTTTAACCAAAAAGCGACGGTTGCTCAAAAATGAAAAATGAAAGGCGTTAGCAGCAATACAGACAAAACAACCAAAATCAGTATTAATGCCAACGCCATTCAAACCTTTGACGCTGTTAAATATCACAACCATAAAAACGAGACCGTATCCAAC
>JBCCOI010000853.1:0-2578 GCA_039025515.1 Planctomycetota bacterium | reverse complement strand
GGTAGGTCCAGCGCCACCGCTTCACCGCGAAACGGATTGAAGACCGTTTCATAGCCCGACTCGCTCGCTTCAAGAGCCGGCCGCACAACGATGCTGGGAGTCGCGTGTCGAACTTGGTCAAGCAGCGGGTTGGTGGATGGAGTCGACGGGACTTCGGGAGGCGTTGCCGCCGTGGTGTCGCCCAAGTCGGGTGTTGAACCAAACAAAGTTCCGGTTGGGTCATCATCGATTCGCCGGCCGGGATCGCTTGCCGATGGACGCGATGGATAGGCTGCATAGTGCGTTGACTGCGCATCAAAACGGCCGGGCTCGGTGTTGCCCGCGGCGTCGCTCGCCAAGACCAAGAACTCGTAGACCGTTCCCTCGGTCGCGATGAAATCGAGCGACGTGAGGGTCACCTGACGTTGGTGAATGCGAAAGTCACCTCCATCCTCCGCGACGTAAACGGTGGCATGCGAAACTCCGCTTCCGCCGTTCGGTTCCATCGATTCCCAAGTCAACCGCAGTACCGCATCCTCGCCGGGAACGGCTTCGATCGTTTCCAACATCAACGTCGTCGTCGGTGCTTCCGCGTCGACTCGATAGGCATCTCCCACGCCTTCGATTGCGGGCGATCCTTGGATCGCGACGACCGCACGGGGTTCGATTGCGTCACCGGTTTGCGAGTCCGGATGGACGGTGGCGCGGAAGCTGACCAAGCCGCTTCCTTCGCCCGTGAGCGAACCCGACGGCAGCAGCACGTGGTCGGGGTTGTTGGAAAGCAAACCCGTCGCCGGATCGATCGCCTGCATCAACCAAGTCGCCACACCCGCATCGATATCGACACCCGCGCTGACTCGAAAGATGAAACCACGATCACTGGTGAAGTCAAAGTCTTGTTGTAATTGACTGACGCCCGACGGCACGGAGACTGTCAGTTCACCGACTTGAAGATCACCGAGTTCGAATGATCGCGCATCCAAGCTGTCGCCGAGCGGAACGGTGACGCGAACTTCTGCCGATCCACTTTCGTCACCGCTTTGGTTGTCGAAGTGAACGGTAAACGGAAGCGGCGTCTGTGCTGGCAGGAACGCATCGCCACCGGACTGGGCTTCGACAAGCGGTCCGTCAATGCGTACTCGAGCCGGCGTCGCTTCACCACGCAAATAGGCCTCGTAGTCGATGGCCTGCCGGTTGCCACTCAGTTCGGGCAAAAGCGTGCATTCGCCGAAGGGAACATAAACGTTGAACCCAATGGTGTGGGTTTCGTTCGACAGTCCGAGATCAAAGACGGACAGGTCTGGCAAGCCGTTTTCACCCGGTCGTCCATCGGTGTGCCCGTACCAACGACGCAACTGATCGAAGAACGACGGCAAGTGACGCGATGCAATTTCGCCCGCCGGACCACTGACGATTCCTGCAGCAAGAACCGCCAAGACGCTCGCGGTGACGGGAGTTTCGATTGGCGGCGGAGCATCGGTCGCTTCGCGCAGCAAACCGGCCTGCCGAAGTGATTCGAGATAGAGCTGACGCCAAGCATCGGATTCGGAAGCCAAGGCTTGAAGCGTTTCGTCGGCCGTGTCGTCCTGCAGAATCGCCAATCGAATCGATTCCGCTTCCGCAGATTGCAATGCAACATACTCTTCATGTGTCAGAGCGGTCGCCGAGGCGTAAACGTGAAACGGAAACGCGACGACCGAGCAATCGGGGAACTCGTAAGCTTGCTGCCGTTCGTGGATCGCACGCCAGGTTTCGGTGAGACCCGGCAAGATCTGATCAAGGCCGTCCGGGCCGCCGTCCAACAGGCCTTCGAACTGAGGATATCGGGCGTAGATCGTGTCGCGGAGCTGCGAGAAGTTGGCTTCCGGGTCGATCAGCGGCAGCAAGCCGGGATAGGTTGCCGCTGTGAAGTTGAATCCGACAAAGTCTTGCGGCGCGAGATCATAGAGGTAGCCCGGCGAGCGGATTCGGCCGTCCACGTTGACTTCGCTTTCAAGGGTCGCGAATGCGACCGCGGACGTCTGCACGCCATCGGCATTGACGGGGCCGCCGCGAAAATTGCTGCGGAACTGGACATAATCGAAGTCGAATAGCGCACTGTTTTCACCGAGTTCGGGCAGGCCAAACTCAAGTTGAACGTAGGGTGCGTTGACGTTCGTAATGTTCTGAACGCTAACGCCGAAGCGTCCCGTTTCTCCCGGATTGATCACCCGCGGGCCGCCGAGTCCAACGCTGACATCGGGTTCGATGCGACGTTCGATGGTGTAACGGTACGGCAGCGTCGCTTTCGACCCGTCGGGGTTGATGACTTCGACGTCGTAGAGTCCATGCGGCATGCCGGTCAAATCGAAAACGGCTCGCACGCGGGATCGATTGCGGACCTCATAACGCTGCGGTTCGGCTTCGGCATAACCGGGACGGATAAGACGGACGATGGCGTCTTCGTCGACCTGTGTTCCTTCGATCGTCAGCGTCACCCACCTGCCGTCCCCGCCGACGTCGTCGCTCACGTCGGTGATCGCGAGCGGGACCAATTCGGCGACGAGCTCGACTTCGCGGTTGGCGACGCCTTGGTAGAGATTGTTCAGCAAGACGTAGT
>JBCCOI010000852.1:0-2580 GCA_039025515.1 Planctomycetota bacterium | reverse complement strand
CCGACGCCCTGGCTTCCCGGAATCGTCCGTGCTCTGCAGAGAACACACTTCCACGTCTTTCGCTTCGTAGGGTCAGCCAAAAAACACCCACGGAGTGCACACTTGGCTGCCTCCGCCCGATAACGTTCCGGATCACGCGGCGGCGACAGACAACTAACCACTCCAACAACCGAGACTTCGCCGCTCGTCGTGTATCCGATGGTTCCGCCTCTCAAGCTACATACCCGAGATAGGGCAAAAAACACCAAAACAACCAGGTAAAAGTTAGAAATCGAAGCCCAACTGCATCAAACACACTCTGAGCGCCTCGTGAACGATACCAAATGGTCCAACAAGTGCCAGCGAACGTCGCGTTGTATCCCAGTACCATGAGCGTGTGTTGTAGTCCATGCTCAACCACTCCCAGCGAAAAGTCTGCAAAGAAGTAGAGAACCGTGAGCGAGGTCAATCCAACGAGAAAGAGAAACGAACCAATGCGTCGGGACTGACTTGCCTGAGTGTTGATGCTTACGACGAAGAAAACGCCAGCTGAAATGAAAGGAATGGCTTGGATTGGTATCCCCAGCCATCGATGCGCGAGTAGCGGCCCGAAGGGGAAGGGAGCGTTCCAGCTAGGTCTTCGTGTGACTAACGCGAACCAAGAAAACAGCCCGAGCGCCAGCGCGAGCAAAACTAAGCTCCTCGCGGAAAGCCGTTGGCTCGATGCTCCGGCTCGACACTGGACGGAGCCGAGTAAGGATTGCTTTCCATCAAAACAAAATCGAATGAAGTCCGGCGGAACGTCACGGATCACGTGGTCGCCGCGAACGATCAACCACCTAGATAATCTCAACTCGGCGACGCACGTGCATCCGATGGTTCGTCGTTCCGGCTCTCGGTGGCGGCACGATCGTTGTGTGAAGTGTCTAGTATCGCAACGTACCGACAGCCCAAGCAAAACGCAACTGAGAGCACGATATACGCTATCCAATGCCCATTGTTGTCATCACCATTGAACGACGCGAACGGAGCGTAAAGCGGCACGAATAGCAATGCTCCTACGCATCCATAGAATAGGAACAGCGGACCAAACCGCGAATAGTGTCTCGCGAGGCGAGAACCCAACAGCATCATCGCCATTCCGACAAATACAGATCGACAGTTGTCTGGTCGGATGTGCCAAAAAAGCGAGTCAAACAATAGGACACCGAACGAGGTGGGAATCAACCAAAGCAGCAAGAACGCGATGCACTTGTGTATCGATGTCATTCAAATGCCGTAGCAAAAGCGTGCGCTAATTGAACGGCTTTGACGTTTCAGCATGCTTGCCCTACGCGACGAACGTTACGGATCACGCGGCGGCGACGAGAGACCAACCACTCCAACAACCCCTACTTCGCCGCTCGTCGTGTATCCGATTGTTATCGGACGGATGATGAAATCCACCCTGGAAATGCCCGGTCTGATCTTGAGGCTTTCGTTTCGAACACGGGACTCTCGTGACAGTCCGTCATCTCAACAACCTCGATGAAGTGTAGTGTGATCTCTTGTGACATATTCCTTCCGCTGGAAAAAAGTGTTGTCCGGTGATCTGACAGCCATGACTCCTCCATCCCTCGCAGAAAACACACTTCCAAGTCCGTCGCTTCGTGGGGCCAGCCAAAAAACACCCACGGAGTGCACACTTGGCTGCCTCCGCCCGATAACGTTAACGATCACGTGGTCGCCGCGAACAACTGACCACTTCAAAAAGATCAACTCGGCGGCTCACGTGCATCGTCTGGTTCGCCGACCGCGTCCCGTATTCCTTGTAGCCATTCAGACTTGGTTCTCTCAGTAAAGCCAACAGCGGCGGTATTCAACGGTGTCTGGGCATCTGAAAGCCAAACTTTCCGGAATGGAGGAATATCAATCAACAGGACACGGTGAGAGCAGTATAGCATCAGTCCTCTGCGTTTCCCGAATGTGTTTTCGGTCACAAACTGTGACATTAATCTCATCTTCCGAGCAGGCCCCTCGTGGATTTTGCAGTCGCGCAACCGAGCCTCTAGACGTTCTTCACCAAACGTCACAACCAAACGATCGCCAAAAAGCCGAGTCGTTGGCAGCTTTTGACGAAGAACGCTCGAATGAAAAGTACTAGCAGCAAACACGATTCCCATTCCAAACGCCAGAAAAAAAGCAGCCATACAGGCCGCTGCAGCGATAGGAATTGCTTCACCCGTGTTTGCTGTAAGTTCGGTAAGGTGAAGAATCAGAGGGAGACCTGGTAAGGCAATTGAAAATGCAGCGACTGGTATCCCAACCTTCAAGATATGGGCTCGTCGGCTTGCCCACAGAATTTCTTCGGGAATAGTCTCAACAAGGTAAGCATCGGCTTCCAAAGTCTGACTCATGAACCACTGCTGAATACTGTCGATTGGCGAACGTCAAGGATCACGCGGCGGCGACAGACAACCAACCACTCCAACAACCCCGACTTCGCCGCTCGTCGTGTATCCGATGGTTATCCTGCTCTCTTTCGCAAATGGACCGGAACGGACAGCGTTGCAACCGATCTCCCGCGTCGAACTCGCTCTGCGTGCCTAGAAGCACCCAAGT
>JBCCOI010000851.1:0-2580 GCA_039025515.1 Planctomycetota bacterium | reverse complement strand
GCATCGCCGGCGACGAAGGACGCTTGGCGTCAATGATCAACGAAGACGATGCTGCCCGAGCACCGCTGGAGAGAGTTGCACAGTCCGTGGTCAGGTCATTGGCAGCCAAAGCGGCGGCGTCGCCTCCCAAACCATCCCTACCGACGCTTTAACTCAAGGTTCGATAAGGAAACGCCGAAAGCCGACCGGTCATCGAAGCACTCTCGCAAGGACTTCGATCGGATCTGGCCATGTCGCTTTTCGAGTCGCCTTCATCGGCAGCGTTACCGAACCGTCTCCACGGATCATCGTCCCCGCCAAGTCAACGCCCAATGTCGCGGCTGGGACGAAGCAATTGGCGAGGTTGACGCCCGGATCTGTTCCGCCAATCTGCAGCAAGAGGGGGCCGTTCAAGGTCTCTGTGTCACCGACGGAGATTTGAGGATGACCGTTGGCGACAGGAATGTCGGAATTGAAACGCCAGCGGTAGACGGTACGCAGCGAGAGGTGTCGATCAAAGTGAAGCAATGCAGACCGATAAAGTGTTTCCTCGTCATCTGCCGGTCGTTGAAGTTCTCGCAAGAGTCGCAAAAGCAGCTCGCTCGAGACGATTTCGTCACCCCGCTCAAACGCCCCTTCGCTCACCACCCAAGTGATAAATCCCCGATCCAACAGAGGGAGGTCCGACGGTCTTCCAACGTCTCTCAAGTGCCCCAGCCAGTCGGAAAGCTGCTGCGTTGACACGCACTTGAGATGACGTGTTTCGGTCGTGGGACTCCGGAGTAGCTTTTGAACCTCAACAGAGTCCGCGCCGCGCCCGAGCACCACGATAAGGTCTGAGAATCGGAGTGCGTCACCCAGCGTGATCGAATTGGCGCCGTCCCTTGCAATCGCCCGCCTCAAGGCGGCTAGCGAAGCGTCCTCGACGAGGCGAACCCGCACGCAATGAGTCAGCATCAGATTGCAGATCAGTTTCGACTGTTCCAGGGAAGCCGAGCCGAGTTGCACGATCGGGTTTTGTGCATCGGCTAAGAGACCTGCGATCTCATCCCAAGGGATCGATTCGCAACGCGTTTCACCGACTCGCGGTTGACTCATCCATTCATGCCGTCGGCTGCTTGCGAAGGTCCAACCACTCGCTGTGGAATGTTCCTTCGCGATCCACTCGCTGATAAGTGTGCGCGCCGAAGTAATCTCGCTGCGCCTGTAGCAAGTTGGCGGGGAGCCTCGCCAAGCGGTAGCCGTCGTAGTAGTTGAGTGCGGTGCTGAATGCGGGAACCGGAATTCCCATCACGCTTGCCGCCGCAACGACGGCACGCCACGCTTCCTGTGACTTTTGAATCGCTTCGTCAAAGAACTGGTTCAGGAGTAAGTTCTCCAAGTTCGGCTCGGCATCGAACGCTTCCTTGATGCGATCCAAGAACACGGCGCGGATTATGCATCCGCCACGCCACAGCAAAGCGGACTGGCCATAGTTCAGGTCCCAGTCATGTTCGGCAGACGCCGCTTGAAGTTGGACGAAACCCTGGGCGTAGCTGACGATCTTGGACGCATACAGCGCGTGCCGAACCGCATCGATGAAGGTTCCTCGATCGCCGATCAGCTTTTCGACGATCGCGCGCATCTCGGTGTTCTGCGAAGTTGCCGGACCTTCCAGTTTTTCACTCGCGCGAACACGCGCTTCTTTCTGAGCGGAAAGTCCTCTGGCGAAGACTGCCGTGGTAACCAATGTGCTCGGCACGCCGAGGTCGAGTGCAAGTTGACTCATCCATTTACCGGTTCCTTTGGCTCCGGCAATGTCCAAAATCTTGTCGACCAGGAATCCGCCTCCGCCCTGATCATCTTTCGCGCTGAAGATGTCACGCGTGATTTCGATCAAATAGCTTTCCAGATCTCCCTGATTCCAAGATTCAAAGACATCGTACAACTCGTCGTTGTTGAGTCCGCCCAATTCGTGCAGCAGCTGATATGCTTCACAGATCAGCTGCATGTCACCGTATTCGATTCCGTTGTGAACCATCTTGACGTAGTGTCCCGCGCCTCGGGGGCCGACCCATTCGCAGCAGGGAATGTCGTTGTTCGGGCCGACCTTCGCGGAGATCGCTTGAAACATCTCCCTGACCTCTGGCCACGCTTCCTTCGAGCCGCCGGGCATCAGACTTGGGCCCTTCAATGCACCTTCTTCGCCACCGGAAACGCCGCAGCCCACGAAGTGTAAGCCTGCGTCCTCGACGGTCTTGGTACGTCTCTCGGTGTCGAGATAGTGCGTGTTCCCGCCGTCGATAATGATGTCTCCGGGCTCACAGAGCGGGATCAGTGAATCGATGATTGCGTCGACAGCCGGGCCAGCCTTGACCAACATCATCAGTTTCCGCGGCCTTTTGACGGCTTTCACGAAATCCTCAATCGAGTGGGTCCCGACAAAGTTTTTTCCGGCCGCTCGACCACTGATCAGCTCATCCACCTTGCTGGTGGTCCGGTTGTAGACAGCAACCTTGTAACCGCGGCTTTCCACATTCAAAGCAAGGTTTTCGCCCATCACGGCCAGGCCGATCAATCCGAAATCACAATCGCCGCTCATCGTCTACAAACTCGCTCTGG
>JBCCOI010000850.1:0-2595 GCA_039025515.1 Planctomycetota bacterium | reverse complement strand
TGAAAGTCTCAAGATCAGATCGGGCATTTCCAGGGTGGATTTCATCATCCGTCCGATAACCATCGGATGCACGACGAGCGGCGAAGTCGGGGTTGATGGAGTGGTTGGTCTCTTGTCGCCGCCGCGTGATCCTAGACGTTCCCCATATCAAGATTGATCGCTGGCGTTCAAGCATTTGACCAATCCGTACTCACCACCGACGACAGAGCCAGATCCCAAGTCCGAGCAATCCGCAATTCGCAAGCGAGTTTCTCGCCCCGCGACTGCACTGCTTATCATGGCATCGATTCATTCCGTATTCGTGACTATCCACTTGGTTTCAGTCGGCTTTGTCTACTTCCAACGTATTGGTTCGGGTATTTCGCTTCTTGTGACTGCCCTTGCTGCGGCACAACTCGTCGGCTTGGTCGTGATCTCGATCGGCGCTGCCAAACTTGGATTCCTCGAATCGTACCGCATGGCACGTGTTGGTTCGATTCTGGCTTGCGTTCCGTTCGTGACACCGTTCATCTGGCTGGGCATTCCATTCGGCATCTGGGCACTGCGACTACTTGCGGACGCAGAGGTTCGTGGGGCGTTTCCTGATCGCCTTGCACTCGATCGAAGAATTGGGGAACAATAACATGCACGGGAGCACGGCTTGCGGCGTTTTCCGCAATGGATAGTCAACTCTCCGTGCCCCGTGATGTCCGCCGTTACTGAGGCGAAGCGGGGCTGTGTGTTCGCAGAAGTGGATGTTGATTTGCTTTGTGCAGAGATTGCCTAGCGATGCTTCCGATTGATTCTTGGACTCCCAGAAGATCGGCGTCTACACATTTGGTTTGCTGCACCTTTAACGCTCACCGGAACCCATCGTTTGCGATGACCATTCGAAACGTTCCGGCAATTTCTTCATGACACATGGTTAATGTCGGTTTCGATTCGTCATCGCGTTCCACAAGATTTTTTCACGCCTGCCTGGATGCTTGGTTTGTTTGGTGTGCTGGCTTTTGCTCCGCGTTTATGTCCGAAGCGTCGGGATCGCTGCCGAAGGCAATGACATTTCTTGAGCGGCCTTGTCGTCATCGATCCCCACGCTTCTCTCTCTCCCATTCGTCAATGATGGTTTCGATTGGACCGAGAAGGGCTGCTGGCATTCGGTTTGCAACCGCGTTTCGTGAACGATAGGCTGACGTGTTCTCCGTTGGCTTGAACCATGACAGTAACCAACGGATGCACGACGAGCGGCGAAGTCGGGGTTGTTGGAGTGGTTAGTCGTCCGTCGCCGCCGCGTGATCCGTAACGTTCGTCGACTTAAGATTTTTCCGTAGCGGTAATGCCGTGCGTTTCTCAATACGTCATCTGCTTGCTTTCGTGACCTTGTTCGCGTTGTCACTTGCATCTGGACTTCCGGGCTCTCGTATGGTCCCTGATGGACATTGGGAAATCACATCTCTTCACGAAGAAGAGAATGGTGCGATGTGGCACGGAGCGGATACGGACACAGGTGAACCGTGGGGCGGCGTCGGTATGGACTACATCGTTACCATTCGCGACGGAATTCGATCCAAGCAAGTCATCCTCGGTGACACAAACATCGTCTGGGATCACCAGCTGCCATCCGTAGGCGAATATGTGGTTCTCAAAGAATCGAAGACGGATACTCACGGCACTCTCCCCGTAACTGTCGTCGATGAATTGCCGATACACACTGTCGTGCTCAGCGTGGTGGCATCAATTCTGCTTTCGACATTTCTTGTCTGTGCGGGAGTGGGTGTCCATCGCTTGGTGAACCGATTCAATGTCAATCCGACGAATTCCTAACCGCGAACTGATATGATGGTGACAACGACGAACCATGCGATGAACCGAAGTCGCGGAGTCGTCGTTTTTGACAATGGAAAATCAATCGCCGCGACTCGGTTATCGCGGCCGTTACCCGATTCATCGCCTGCAAATCTCACCTATGTCTCGCCCACCCGAAACAAAAGAGTTGATTGAACAGGTCCCTGATCAATTGTTTGAGCAGTGGAAGGAAGGACCATTGATACTGTCGTGTCGATCCAAACTCCCTATCGTTACGCTTTCTGGTGAAACATTGACGCTTAAATGGGGCTTAGAGGTAATCACAGCAGACGTTGTAGACTGTGCATTTCGCTGGGGTCGGGCATGGCAGATGAAACTTGCTGCTCGCTCCGCACGGCGGCTTATTCCGTTTGGAACTCATGATCAAATATTGATTGATTTCCCACCAATAAGCCGTGGCTTGTTCCGAGGGTTCAATTCGTATACGACCGCGCCCGTTGGGTACACCCACGATTCCTTGGCAATTTGGGAATCCGCACTAACGGCAATCGTTGGTGATTTGGCGGCTCACGATCCGTTGACGGTTTGAGACTTATTACTCCGGGTAACCAACGGATGCACGACGAGCGGCGAATTTGCGGTTGTTGGAGTGGTTGGTCGTTTGCCGCCGCCGCGTGATCCGTAACGTTATCGGGCGGAGGCAGCCAAGTGTGCACTCCGTGGGTGTTTTTTGGCTGGCCCCATGAAGCGACGGACGTGGAAGTGTGTTTTCTGCAGAGGTCGGATGAGTCATGGCAGTCAGACCACCGG
>JBCCOI010000849.1:0-2599 GCA_039025515.1 Planctomycetota bacterium | reverse complement strand
TGAAGCGGATGGTGGGTTCTCCTGGTATTGACGCCGGGTCACCGCTCACTGGTGAAGAATAGCTCGCTTCGGCTAAACTGGTCTACAGTTTGGCACCCAGTGATTATGGAGGAAGCGGTGCCGCCAATCCGCATACGTTGTCGGTCGCTAGGTTTTCGCGATTTCGACGTCCATATCTTGGCCACCTCGCAACACTCTCACGACTTCGATCGAATCGTCTCGTTCGATGTAGAACACGACATGATTGGGAAAATCTTTCACCAGCTTTGTCCTGAGGCCCGCGAGTTCGGGCTGGTTGGTTGCGTACGGCCCACCGCGTTCCGGGAACAATGCTAAGCCGTTGATCGTCTGCTCGGCCCGTTCTAGAAATCGCAGCGCGGCGTCAATGCTACCGTCCGCGATGTACAGTGCGTGCGACTCGACATCCTCGACGGCTTTGGGCCGTCGCGTAATTGGCTTACGGTTCGACACCTACTCGACGCTCTTTGAAACAACGCGTTGCTTGATCGCCTGCCACTCCTCATCGGTCCATGGCTCCGCTGGGCCACTTTTAATTCCAGCCAATAGTGCTTGCTCGATTCCGCCTTGCTTTTCGCTTGCCGCAGCCACCAGCGCAACAATGAACTGACTCGGATCTGTAAATCCACCGTTTTTCGTACCTTGATCCACAAATTGCATCAAATCATCTGGCAAATCGACTGGTATGCTGGACATTGCGTCTTACCTCACTCCAATGGTTCGCGACCGACAACATGGTTTTTACGCTGAGGCCCTTCGGGCACACCTTCGATGTGGTGCCAGCCTCGCTCCCATTATACAATCAAACTCAATTCAGAACATCGCTCGCTTCGTTCAGGGCGGTGTCGTAAAAACCTTCCGTTGCCCGCTCCAAGATCAAAGATGGAATACGTTCCCGCCGATGCAAGCGAATTGCCTAAATCAGCACTTCCAGACTTGACCGCGTGGGTTTCAACAATATGTCGATTCGCACATCACATGCGCCGAATGGTCTCTGACGGTATTGCTTCCGGGGCCCTCGACGAGGACGATGCCGAGGAATTCGAGACCGTACTCACGGTCGCGCCGACCGCCGAACCTTCCGGCATCGACGCCATTTCATCCGCCTTGCCGTACTCGCTTCCGTCCGTTCTGCGCGACTTCTTCATCACCGCCTCTTCCGAAATCAGTTTTCGGTACGCATACGACCTTGGAGATGATGCACCTGACGGTGTTCCATCTTGGGTGCGTGGCGGCGAGATGGCCAGCATTCCCGATCCAATCTTCTCTGCACAGAAACTTGAGGCCTACGTTGCAGACGCTCGCAATTATGCCGCCACATCCGGAATCTCGGATTTTCCTGAGGATCAGGAAGCTTGGAATCGTTCGATACCGTTCTTCCGATTCAACAACTCCAATTTCCTTGCACTCGATCCTGTCCTCGATGCGGCTGATCCATTTGTAATTCTTTTGGATCACGAAGGTGATCCCAGACTGATCGCCCGAAATCTTGCAGGCTTTCTGGTCGAATGGCCGCGCATCTGTTACGTCGGCCCCGGCGACTATTACGACATTGAGTCGTTCATTGATCCGGACACCGGCGTTCTGTCTGGTGATACCCCTGCTGCAACTGCACTTCGCGACGCTTTGAAATGGACGCCGTAAGCGAGCGGGCAACGTGGTTTTACGCTAGGACTTCGGCACACCTTCCAGCTTGATTCGAGTCTGGCTGGAGTATCATTAGTTCTTCGTTATTCCCACTGCGCTGCTTCGATTGAGGCGGTGTCGTAAAAACTTTCCGTTAGGTGCCACTAGATGTTGAGTGATGGAGCGCTGAATTACCTCCGACCGCTCACCTTTGACCCTGACGCGGAGCGCCTCAGCTGCATGATTCCCATGGGCGGCATCTATTGGGCTGACGAAATCCCTGACTTCCGGATGTTGATGGACGTCCCCAAATCCGACCGCGATCTGATCTTCCGCCTATTCAGCATTCGCTTCAAACTCTGGGCTGGTGATGAATTGCCTGACGATGACCGATCGTACTGGGACAATGCACGGCGACTTGTTCCAGATTATCCCGTATTTCATCGCGTCGACATCTCGAACGATGATCGTGCTGCTCAGACGGCTGCTGAAGAGGACGCCATCGCCGGGTTCGAGGCACTCTTCGGCGATGCTGACGAATTAACCGTCAACGAAGATGGTAGCTTTAATGCGACCCTTGACCTGACCAAAGACCAACCGAAATCACTTTGGCAACGCTTTCTCGCGTGGTGCCGTGGCACCTAACATGGTTTTTACGCCAGGCCTTCGGAACACCTTGGCTCTTTGGCAACGGACCATGCCCTTGGTACAATCTCTCGTAGCTCAGGCATCGTCCGCTTCGTTTTGGGGCGGTGTCGTAAAAACCTTGCGTTGGCTCGACCTCCATGTCGAGGCAACGTATGCGGCTTGGCGACCGCGAATTCTGCGGCGTTCCGCCGTGGGTGACGCCGGCTTCGGTCGGCCAACAGCGGCTGGGCGCAAGGCCCGGCGGCTTTGAAGCGGATGGTGGGTTCTCCTGGTATTGACGCCGGGTCACCGCTCACTGGTGAAGAAT
>JBCCOI010000848.1:0-2599 GCA_039025515.1 Planctomycetota bacterium | reverse complement strand
ACGCAGGGAACGATCTTTTGCGGGGCAGGGAAGGGTGGTAGCTTCAAATCGTACGCACGACGTCGCCACTGAGTGAGATCGGCGAGAAATTCGTTCGCTGATCTTGGCCGACGCTCCATCGCCCGTTCGGGGTCTCGGTACGTGACTTGGGTGATCGGCTGCTCCTCGGTTTCCGGCAGCATCAAAGTCATCGCGCCCGTACCGACCGGAGAAAGTCGTCGGCCTGCAAGCCGCATCGCTTGGTCGCCAGTCAACTGGATGCCGACGTGTCGTGGCTGATCGGTGAGGAGCTTCAAGACGCGTTCGGCATCGGGCGAGGGTGTTTCTTCAAAATCGATGAAGACTTCTGGAATCAATCCCAAGCCCTCGCCAACGTATTCAGGTGAAGATTCTTCAGGGGTAGATCCTGACTCACCATTAGGATTTGATTCCATGAACCTGCTTCCCAACAATTTGCTGGCCGGTCCCATCGAAGCCAGCACACCACCTCGTTCGATGAATGACGCGAGCACCGCGCGATTGCGGAGCAGCAGGTCAGCAGTTTCTTTCTCAACCATGCCAGCCGTGAGCCAAACCAATGCGTCGACGTCCGGTGCTGATTCAAGCCAAGACCGGAGTGCCGTGTCATCTGCGCCTCGGATGACGGAATATCGGTCCGCCTTTGAGAAGACATCGGCCATCTTCAACCACACGTCATCGTCCAACGCGGGGTCAAGCAAAACGGCAACCTTTCCGGATCTTTCGCTGGACCGAAGCGAATCCGAGAGCAATTCCGGATCCGGTAGTCGACCACAGACAATCGTGCCACCGATCCGATAGTCGACAGGCCACTGTTCGAATCGCTCGCTGTACGAAGTTGCCGAATTCAGGGGCTGTTCACCACGCAGCTCCGCGATGCCACCTGTGGATAGAACGAACGCTGCGAACAACGAAAGCGTTCGCCCGAGAAACGAGCGGATCTTGTTTCGGAAAACTAGTTTCTGCCGCACTTCAAAAGCTCCTAAAAACGGACCCGCTCATCGAGTTGTCATTCCAAAATTTCTTTCAATGCCTGGCGACATTTTTGCCAAGTTCCCGCAGCGAATGCGAATCGGTGGGTAAACTTCCACACAGCGGCGATCCGTCCGCCCTCGCACCAACATTTACGCACACTCAGTCATTCCTACCGATGAGACAACTCACGATTTCCGCTTGTGCGGCATTGCTAATCGCTCCGCTGGCCGGCTGCATGTCATTCAAGGCAAGCGTGTCGCGAACCGACCAGATTAATCACCCGTCACCGGCTCAGTTGGTCGAAATCCTCTCGAAAAATGGAGCCATTTCGGTCCAAGGTGCTGCCGTCGACGAGATCCAGATCGAAGCCAAGATCACGGCCTACGGCTCGACAGAAGACGAAGCCGAAGATGTGCTTGACGGCGCCGAAGTGGAGCTGATCGAGGACGACGGCAAGCTGACCGTCCGGCTGACAAGTGAATCGCCGCAGCACACAAGCGCATCATTCAAAGTGCTGATGCCCGTCGAATTGGCGTGCCAAATCGAAACACGAAACGGCGGGATCAGCGTTCAAGATATCGACGCCCCGCTGGTCGCCAAGACTCGAAACGGTAGCGTCAACGTGCAAGATGTTGGTGATACGATCGACATCGACACGAGCAACGGAGCCGTCTCGGTCGACTCGCAGACGCCGGCGAACGTTCGCATCGTTACCAGCAACGGTACCGTCCGTTTCGGCGGCTCGCTCATTGGTCAAGACAACATGCTTCAAACCAGCAATGGGCGGGTTGTCTTTGAACTTCGTGACACTCCAGCACTCGTCACTGCCAAAACGAACAATGGAGGCATCCGCATGGACGGCGAACGAATCAAGAGCGGAAACACGACCATGGTTGGTAGTACTGATTCATCCGCTTCCGAACCGGCTGCCGTGACGATCAAAACCTCGAACGGTGAGATCATCATCAAGAACGAGACCGACGCAATGGTCGGCGAAGCAGCCTAACCGCAGTGATTCACTAGACGTTGTGCGCCAGCTAGCCGGTAGCGCGAATCGGCGTGAGCCAACCCGATCATGGGGATGGCTTTTACCAACCCGCGCGTCGGTTCTTAAACTCTTCAAGCCGGCAACTGCACATTTCAAAGCGTTGATCTACGATGGAGCTGGCCGCGTCGCGCGACGCGATCGGGCAACTCTCACACTTCAATCGGATCGACAGTGTTTCAGCATGCATGGCGAGGTGAACTTTGGTGTTGCCTCCTTCTTGTTCTCGGTTTGTCTTGCACTCTCGCCTCTCAAGCAAAGGCACAGCAATCATCCAACCTTTCGGCGGAAGGCGTCGCTCGAAAAGCGGCGCATAAGTTCCTATTCAATTCTTTCGTCAACGAACGAGAAGCTAAGTTCCTGACGAAAGGCTCGCAGCGGATCCTCGATGAAGTCGTCGTCACGAACCAGGCGGTGAAAGGAAGTGGCGAGATCGCGATCAAGCTACCCGCAGGCACCGAACGCGTTGCGGGCATGTTTCGGTACTTCGTGCTTCGCGGTGAAGGCCTGCAGCATCTGGAGGGAATCAGGCTCGACCCCTATTCGAGTGGCGCAAACCTT
>JBCCOI010000847.1:0-2602 GCA_039025515.1 Planctomycetota bacterium | reverse complement strand
TCGGCCCGAAAGAAGAACAATGAGCTGGGTAGAAACTGACTAGATGGCTACCGCTGCGGTCGCGACGTGCGAGTTCCGGGCCGTCTGCCACTGAAGATCGCTCGCGGCGTACGTCCATGTTCGCAGCATGTTGCGTTCGACCATCTTCGCTACCAACTCGGATGTGTTCGCGGCATTGAGGTGCTTGAGGATAGCGGCGCGCCGTCGTTCCACCGTTCGATCAGAAATCCCAAGGTCCTTGGCGATGTCGCGGTTCATCATTCCTTTGAGAATGCAGTCAGCGATTTCCCGCTCCTGGTCGCTCAATCGCTTACTCGCTTCCTCGAGGGCCTTCAGCCGATCCATCAAGCGAATGTGAGTGGTGACGCTCTCCGTCACATCTCGTGCCAAGTTGTGCCGACGGACAATCGGGCCACCTTCACGTTCGGCGACGCCGACCGTGTGAACGAGCAGGATTCGGCGATCACCGTTGCTATCCAAGACGCTGCGCAGAGCTCGGATTGCGTGGCCGTCGCTCAAATCTTCGGCCTCGCATTCGGGGATATCTTCGTTGAGCGGATCGCCTTCCCAAACGAAGTGATGATATGACATCCCTGGAATCGTTTTGTGATCGTAACCGAGGATATCGCGAACGGATGGGCTCACGAATGTGACTTCGGTCGTGTCGTCTCGGCTCGAAAAAAACAGGTATGGATCGACAAAATCCGTAGCCCGTGGTTCGTCAAGCTTCAGGTCCATGGCCGGTGGCATTGTGGGATAGAGTTGCAAATCCAAAGCGTCCACCCTAATTCGCGAGATCTAAATTGTTTCCAGGCCGAGATTTTTTGGAGGACAACCCTCAATCGGCCACTTGGCCACACAGTAAGTGCGTACTTATGACGCTTAAGCCGCCCCGAATGACACTTCCAAAGTGCGGAAAATCGTCAAAATCGTTGGGAGATGCCGGCACGCCGTACCAGTAATTCGCTGCGGCTACCTAGTTACTGCGCAAAGTCGACCGCGAAAGGGTCAACTTTTTTGCATTCGGCGATTTTAGTGTCCGCACGAATCTCCCATCTCCGATCGAAATCACGAAAGCAATTCACCGTTTAGAGCTGCCAATCTGATGGGTATAATCCTTGGGCTGCAGGAATGTGAGTCAGTCATTGCGGCGTATGAGTCTGTTTGGACGTCTATAAATTCGCACGGTTGACCCAGAGGGGAGAAGTGCCTACGAGGTTTTTTCACCTGTGAGTTCAACGGGTAGCAACGACGCGGCAGCCGGCAAACGTCAGTCGCTTCAACGGCTCGATTCCGCGTGCGACGAGTTCGAAGAGCATTGGATGTCGGGCTCCAGACCCAACATTCGTGATTATCTCGGCCGCGTTGAGCCTCAGTTCCAAAGCCGTCTCTTCTCTGAACTGCTTTTGCTCGACCTGGAATACGCGTCCAAGCAGTCCGTCGAAATTGATCAACATGAGCTCATCGACCAATACCCGGAGTTTGCGTCAAACATTCGCAAGGCGTTGGCTCACTCAATCGCGACAAGCCAAACGAGCAAGTTCGAGCTTGATCGGACGATCGAGAAAACGGCGATCCCAGATCTGGAGACCGCCGAAGAACCTGATGCAGCACTCCCCATTTCTTGCCCGGGGTATGAGCTACTGGGAGAATTGGCGCGGGGAGGGATGGGTGTCGTTTATCGAGCACGTCAAACCGAAGCGAATCGCATTGTTGCACTCAAGATGATCTTGAGCGGCAAACTCGCCGGTGCCGCAGAAGTCACACGGTTTAAGAACGAAGCACGCGCGGCGGCAAACTTGGACCATCCCAACATCGTACCCGTTTTTGAAATCGGGGAAGCTGGCGGACAGCACTACTACTCGATGGGGTTTGTAAATGGCCCAAGTCTCAAGGAGACCATCGCGAACGATCAACTCGACGAGCGAAGATCTGCGGACTTGATCAGGACCGTTTCACTCGCTGTCGACTACGCACACTCCAGAGGCATCGTCCACCGTGACTTGAAGCCCGCGAACATTCTTCTTGACGAGTTCGGCAAACCACGAATCACCGACTTCGGACTGTCGAAAGTGCTCCACGGAAAGGCGGATTTGACGGGCACGGGGCAAGTGCTGGGAACACCCGCGTATATGTCTCCTGAGCAGGCGTCCGGTCGTACCAGCCAAATCGGTATCGCGACCGATATCTATTCGCTTGGAGCAATCCTCTACGAGCTTCTTACAAAGCGAGTTCCGTTCAAATCGAAGTCCGTCATTGGGCTTCTCGAAAAGGTGAGGCATGAATCTCCACCGTTGCCTTCGTCGATCATGCCGCGGCTGAGCGAGGATCTGGCCACGGTATGCATGAAGTGCCTCGAAAAGAAGCCCGAGCATCGGTACGCATCCGCCCGCGCACTCGCCGACGATCTGGACCGGTTTCTAGTGGGTGACCCGATTGTTGCACGACCGATTTCTTCTGGTCAGCGATTCGTTCGATGGTGCCGACGCCGTCCGGTGGTTGTGGGCCTGACGGCGTGTCTGGTCGCTTCGATGGTCGTTTTCGGATCGACGACGATCTACTTTGCCGCAACATCGAAACAAACATTCTCGCTGGTGGAGTC
>JBCCOI010000846.1:0-2605 GCA_039025515.1 Planctomycetota bacterium | reverse complement strand
TGGTATTGCTGACATTATTACGCCAGGGATTACATACACAAGCATGAAAACCCGTGCCGTATCGCGTGGGCTGCATGATGTGGATGGCGTCGATCGTCAGGAGATCCTAGACTATCTGCTGGACCAACACGCCAACCCGACACATCCCCATGAGATGCAACTGGCCGATGGTCGCTGGATCCTCGTAGCCGAGCGAAAGCTTCCAGATGGCTCAACCGTTGGAACGCGGACCGACGTGACCGAGCTTAAGCGTCGTGAGTTGGCACTGAAGAAAGCGGCAGCGGAAATCGACGCAAAATCACTCCATCTCGATACCGCGCTGGAGAACATGACGCAGGGGCTCTGCATGTTCGATGCCAACAGCCGCCTCATGGTCGTCAATCAACGCTACCTCGATCTCTACGGCTTCTCATCTGAAATCGTGAAACCGGGCATTACGTTGCGCGAGATTCTCACCTACTCGGTCTCGTTGGGCAACTACACACCAGAAGAGGCTGAACGGGCGCTCGCCGAACGCGAGGCAAGATCGACACTTGCCGAACGCTCAACCGTAAAACAACGGCTGAAGGACGGTCGGGTCATTGCAGTGATGAACGAACCGATGAGCGACGGTGGCACTATCGCCACCTATACCGACATTTCCGAGTCGGAACGTCAGGCTCGCGAACTTCAAACTTATACGTCCAAGCTGGAACTCTCCAACCGCGAGTTGGAAGACTTCGCCTATGTGGCGAGCCACGATCTGCAGGAACCGTTACGGAAGATCGAGACCTTCGGTGACCGCCTACGTCAACGATATGCCAACGAGCTTCCTGATCAGGGGCAGCTCTACATTGAACGGATGCAAGACGCAGCCGGCAGAATGCGCAGCCTCATCAGCGACCTTCTCGGCTACAGCCGCGTCACGACCAAAGGCAAAGAACTCGTTGAGACGGACTTGAACTCCATCCTGACCGACGTGCTGAGCGATCTCTCCATTCGCATTGAAGAGACCAAGGCAGAGGTGAATGTGGATGATCTACCACCGGTATATGGTGACCGTACGCAGTTGCGACAGCTATTCCAGAATCTGATCGGCAACGCGCTCAAATTCTCACGTCCGGGTGTCTCACCGGTCGTGGACGTCACCGTCGAGGATCGTGAAGACTTGTTCTTATTCAAGATCGCCGATAACGGCATCGGGTTTGACAACAAGTTCAAAGACCAGATCTTCACAATTTTCCAGCGTCTCCACGGCAGGCTCGAATACGAAGGGACGGGTGTCGGACTAGCTACCGTACGCAAGATCGTCGAGCGGCATAACGGAACAATCGACGCCGATGGCAGACCGGATGAAGGTGCGACTTTCCTGATCGAAATTCCAAAGAGAACCGAAGATTTTTAAGGCAATTTGAGAGCGTTAGGGCGACCAACGAGAGGAAGTATTTGAGATGTTACGTTTAGTGGTTGCAGATGACGATGCCGATGACCGCATGCTCATCGAAGAAGCATTGGAAGAGAGTAAACTTGCAAATCCGGTCGACTTTTGTGTCGACGGTATCGACCTACTCGAGTATCTGCGACGCGAAGACAAATGGGCTCATCTCAAAAACGAACCACTCCCCGGGCTTATCTTGCTCGACCTGAATATGCCCCGCATGGATGGTCGCAAAGCACTTGCCGAAATCCGGCATGACGAAAAACTGCGTCGCATACCCATAGTCATTCTGACGACGTCGAAATCTGAGGAAGATATCTTCCGGACTTACGATACGGGCGTAAACTCATACATCACCAAGCCCGTGACATTCGACCGCCTAACCGAGGTTCTCACCGCTTTGGGCCGCTATTGGTTCGAGATGGTGGCGTTGCCGCCTGATCAATGAGCTGAGAACCAGATGTTCCTGACGCAGCTCGTGGCATAAGAGCGGTTCGAAAGGGCCGCCCTTTTTTGGCGAAGTAGAACCTGACACCAGGCGATGCGCCTAAGCGATTTCAGCGTGGCACTCGAACTTAGAAGTGGGCGACCACTCATCCGCAAGGTCCGATGGAAACGGTTTTGCCAGCAGAAAACCCTGCATCTCAGCACAACCTAATTCTATAAGGGTTTGGGCATTCTGCTCAGTCTCCACACCCTCACACAGCACGCGGATGCCCATATTCTCACCGAGCTGCGCGATGGATCGAATGATAGCAGCGTTCCCATGGCGATCCAGATTCATCACAAATGATCTGTCGATCTTCACCTTGTCGAATGGGAAAGACCGCAGCATCGCCAACGATGAATAGCCTGTTCCGAAATCATCCAGCGCAATGGATACACCCATCGCTCTCACCTGCCGCAACGCATGTAGCGCACGGTCGGTGTGCTCCAGAAGAGCTGTCTCGGTAATCTCGATTTCGACCTGACCCGGCGACATGCCATGTGTGAACAGTGATTGTCGCAGCAGCGTTGGCAAATCGCAATGGTTCACCTGAACCGGTGACACATTGATCGCAACCTTTGCACCGCTCGACCAACCCTTTGCCGCTTGAAGGGACTTGTTGAGCAGATGTTCGCCCAACGGAAGGATCAAGCCGGAGCGTTCAGCCACTTTGATGAAACGATCAGGCGAAATCGAAGTGC
>JBCCOI010000845.1:0-2627 GCA_039025515.1 Planctomycetota bacterium | reverse complement strand
TGGTTCCGAGCGTCCTTATGGTTGGCTTTCGGAAGCGGTCTTGTGGCGACGCTGTCCATGTTGCCTGGGACCCTCCTCCTTGGGCTGGTCGAGCCTTTGAATGGACGAGGCGGCAAAGTCGCACAGCGGATTGCGAGCGGAATGTCGCTGGCGATGATTTTTCGGCTGTTTGGCACCGTTGCATTGTTTGCTTTGTCGAGTTATCACATCCCCGAAAAGCGCCATGAGGCAGCGGGACTGATCCTCGGGTGGTATCTCTATTTGACCGCCATCGAGGTGTTCGTAATCGCGAGGCGATTGCCCAACTTCGACGTAGGGACCACGCCGTCTCTGGGGCCCGCTTGGGTATCAAGCAAGCCTCAGCATCAATCATTCAATTCTGACACACGTACGACTGCGAAACCATGAATCCGCTCCTTGCCGACGCTGATCCGATTTCGCACGTCGTTCCCCACGCGTTGCACCGCGAGCCGCTGTTTTCCGTCTCGGTCGGCGGACCGGACTTGAACATTCCGGCATTGTTTATCAAAGACGGCCAGTACGACTTCTACTTCACCAATCATCTTTCGATGACCTTGTTTACGGCTGTCGCCGTAATTCTGGTCTTCAGCTATGTCGCTTTGAAGGTGAGGGTGAAGGGTGATGGTTTGGATGCTTATCAAACCAAGGGCCGCGTGGCCCAGCTCTTCGAAACCATTTGTTGGTTCATTCGAGATGAAGTCGTTCGGCCCAACTTGCATGGTTTGACCGATAAATATATGCCGTATATCTGGTCAGTGTTCTTTTTTATCCTTTTCGCTAACGTGTTGGGATTGATCCCATTCGGCTATGGGATGCAGCTCGCGACGCTTGGTGCCGAGGAAGGCTTGTCCGACCACGTCAAGCACTGGGGTGGTACGGCAACCGGCAACCTGTCGCTGAACGTCATGTTGGCGATGTGCAGTTTTATCGCTGTGATCGCGATTGGCATCCGTGAGACCGGCGCGAAGACGTTTTTCGGTCACTTCAACCCGATCGGTTGGGATGGCCCACCGGCGTTGTCTTATGGCATCGGGTTGCCGCTTTACGTTCTGGAGTGGCTCGGGCTTGTGATAAAGAGCGTCGTCCTAGCGATGCGATTGTTCGGCACTATGATGGCCGGACACTTGGTGGTCGCGGCGATCGTCGGACTTGTTTTCTCCGCCGCGAGCGTCTCGCATTTGTTGGGCTACGGAGTCGGGGTTGCGGTCGTGATTGGATGCACGGTGCTGACACTCCTTGAGCTATTCATCTGTATGTTGCAGGCGTTCATTTTTACCTTTTTAACTGTGCTCTTCATTTCGACAGTCGCCCATCATCATGGCGATCACGGGGAAGGACATGGTCATGACCCGCTGAGTGATGAAGCTCAGATGGATCTCGATAAGCTCGGTGACCCGTCTCGTTTGGCAGGCTTGCCGAGTTGATGTTTGGAATCGCAATTCGTTTTTCACAACCTTTCCCCCCTCTTTTGATCTTTGCCTTCCCAGGAAAGGCGAGTGACAAGATTAATCTCCTAGGAGTGACCCGAAGATGTTTGAATTCGCAATGATGCTTGCTCAAGAAGCGACGACCGATATCGGTAAGATGGGTGTCGGAATCGGTATCGGGCTCGTCATTCTTGGTGCCGGATTCGGCATCGGAAAGATCGGAGCCGGAACCGTCGAAGCGATCGCCCGCCAGCCGGAAGCCGGCGGAACAATCAGCACGCAGATGCTGATTTCGGCGGCACTGATCGAGGGTGTGACTGTCATCGCGTTGATCATCATGTATTTGCTGTAGACGTAGAACGCCAAGTTAAGTTCCCCGGCATTCGTGCCGGGGAGGTTCGTATGATCTGAAATCCGTCCTGGGAGCTCGCTCTCATTGAAGGTGCCTTGATGTTGTCCAGATGTCTCTTCCTCGCCGCGCTGGTGGCTGTCTTCACCTCGAACTTCGCGTCTACTTCGGCGGCCCGTGCGGCTGAAGAAGCTGCTACCGCTGCGGATCACTCGGCGGACGACCACGGCGCTGGCGACCATACGACGACTCCGCCAATCCTTTCGTTCGATCCCGGTTCGGCTGCGGTCAACCTCGCGATTTTCTTGCTCACGTTCGGCGTGCTCGCGAAGTTTGTTTGGCCGGTCATTTTGAACGGCCTCAAAGCCCGCGAGGACAAGATCCGAAGCGATCTCGAAGACGCGAAGGCTGCAAATGAGAAGGCGGAAGCTCGGTTGGCCGAGTACGAACAGAAGGTCTCCGATGCCGCGTCGGAAGCTCAAGCCGTCTTGGCCGAAGCGAGACGCGATGCGGAGGCTAGCGCGACTAAGATCGTCGATGAGGCAAAAGCCGATGCCAAGCGGCAAGCCGATCGGGCTCTTGCCGATATCGAAACGGCAAAGAAAGTCGCGCTCTCCGAAATTGCCGAGCAAACTTCCTCACTCGCAATCGGTGTTGCGAAGCAGGTGGTCGGTAGAGAACTGAACGCGGACGATCACAGCGAACTGATCCGTAAGGCCCTCGACCAGGTGCCGAGCAACAACTAGGTGCTGGATTCGCAAGTCCGATAAATGAGTGAAGCGATGGATACTCCAGACGAGGTCAGACACGAAACGGTGATGGACACCGCC
>JBCCOI010000844.1:0-2628 GCA_039025515.1 Planctomycetota bacterium | reverse complement strand
GAGCGAGTCACCTCGTCGACATCGAGCAGCCAAACCAAACTGTCCGGCGGACAACGGCGATATGCATCCCAGCTGACGGTGGGAATTCGAGAGCTTGCCACACTCCTGCAGGCCGGTGTTCCACTTCTGGATGCGATTGACTCGGTCATCGTTCAGTCACGTAAGGGCTTTCGCGATGCGATGCTTTCGGTGCGAGACAAAGTCGCCAGCGGTCAAAGTCTTGCGGAAGCGATGGAAAGCGAACCCAGAGTCTTTGATGAGATGACCATTGGAATGGTGCGTGTCGGAGAGCACGCCGGGAATCTCGATGAGATCTGCGAGCAAGTTGCCGAGTTTCGTGAACGTAGTGGTGAACTCAAGGACCGAGTCGTTTCCGCGATGATCTATCCGCTGATCATCCTGCTGGTCAGCATGGGGGTGACGATCTTCTTGATGACCGTCGTCGTGCCAATGCTCCTGCAAAACTTGATCGAGATTGGAAGACCATTGCCGACGCCCACCTTGGTGTTAAAGTTCATCAGCGATGGATTGATCGACTATGGAGTTTGGTTGCTGATTGGACTGGTAGCCGCCGGCGTGGCTTTTGCGGTGTACGCGCAATCACCTGCAGTTCGAGTCAAACTCGCAAGAGTGTCGATCGCCACACCTGTGTTCGGTTCCCTGATTCAGAAACAGGCACTCAGTCGCATGGCACTGGTCGTGAGTAGTTTGCTGCGAAGCGGACTTGAGCTTGTCGACGCGCTCGAGATTGCCGAGCGATCGGCCACGAATGCACTGCTGCGAAATGCTCTCTCCGCGGTGAGGGGAGACTTGAAGAACGGCATGGAACTTCATGAAGCGGTTTCCAAACATGGATTCTTCAGTCATTCACTCGCCCAGGTGTTCGCGCTCGGTCAGCAAACCGGACAGCTGGACGGGATGCTGAAACGGATCGGGGACGATTACGACCGGCAAGCGAGCATGCTTGCCAACCGTCTCACTTCCGTGGTGGAGCCCGTGCTGATTCTGGTGCTTTCCGTCGTGGTCGGGTTCGTTTTGTTTGCGACCGTTCTACCCATTCTTGAGGCCGGCAATGTGTTGGCACAGTAAACGACAATCGGAAGACAACATGCGATCCAGAGAGTTTCGGCGCAAGGCGTTCACACTGGTGGAACTGATGGTGGTGATCGTCATCATCGGACTGCTGTCCGGCGTCGTCACCTTTAGCATTCGCGGCTACTTGATTCGCAGTAAGCAGAACGTCGCCAAGATGGAGATCAGCAAAATCGTCCAGGCGCTGGAGACGTTTTACACGACCTACGATCGGTACCCCAGCAACGAGGAGGGCTTGGCGGTTCTCTCGCAGCCCAATGCCGATTTCCCCGAGGGCATTCTGACGTTTCTACCGCTGGACCCTTGGGGCTATGACTACGAGTACATCAGTCCGGGACGTGCACGGCCCTTTGAAGTGACCAGCTATGGGTCTGATCATCGCGAGGGCGGAACGGGTGCGGCGGAGGATCTGTCGAGCGATCGACTGGCGAATCGGAGCAGCACGCCGCTTCAGTAGGTCTAGGTCTCTCGCCAGCGCAAACCTACTCGATCAGCAGCGGAGCGTTCTGTGGGAAGTTGGTCGGCTCACCGGAGCGCCGAAGATTGACGTCGGAGAGATAGCGAAGATCTTTGAATCGGTCTTCGCGGAGAATGACGGGCTTTAGGAAGACGAAGAGCGACGTTTGTTGCCAGCTATCTTGCTGGAGACTGGCCAGATCCCTGATGATCGGAATCCGCTCCAGCCACGGGATACCATCAACCTCTTGCGAGATGTTTTGACTGGTCAGCCCGCCAACGATGATCGTGTAACCGTCCGGAACCGTCACGCGGCTTTGGACTTCATTGGTTTGACGTGGGGGAGGGACCCCGTCGGAACCCGTCCCGGTAAACGAGTTGAGCGTGACGATGTAATCGACTTGCAGGTAGTTATCGTCGCTGATGGTTGGCGTTGCCGTGATCGTCGTTCCGGCTTCGGCGAAACCCGCAAAACTGGTGGTCGCCACCGTTTGAGAAGCGTTGACGCTGGTGAAGGGGACTTCCAATACGCTGGTGAGTTGGCCTTCCGCATTGTCGTTGACCAGAATGCGCGGCGTCGACAGCACACGGGCACGGGTGTGAGTTGCAAGGGCGCGAACCACCACATCCGCCGTGGTCGGGTCGACCAGGGTCCCATTGAAGCCGACCCCAGGCATGATGCTGAGAGCACCTGTCGTCGGTTCGACCGTGCTCAGCCCGAAGCTCGAGAAACTAAACAGCCTGCGACTGCCCTCGCTGTCACCACCGGATACCTCGACGCCGAGTGTGTAATTGTCGGTCGTGTCGATGATCACGACTTTGGCTTCGAGCAGGACTTGCGGCCTACGCTTATCTAGTGTCTCGATCAGCTTCGCATAGATTCGCTGCACTTCCGGTTTGGCCACCACGATGATGGTATTGGTGTGCACATCAACGGTCACGTTGGCTTCCCCGATCAGGTCGGTCGCCAACGAAGCCGTTTCGTTCCCATTGGCAACCTGTTGACTGTCCTCGGGGAGCACTTCGAACTGCTGACGCTCCAAGAGCTCGCCCGATGGAATCGCACCGCCGGGAAACGTG
>JBCCOI010000843.1:0-2630 GCA_039025515.1 Planctomycetota bacterium | reverse complement strand
ACCGTTCGGCACGACCCGACACACTGCGAAAAAATTTGCGGGGGTGAGCTGGACTGGATTGTCATGCGAACGCTCGAAAAGGATCGCGGGCGGCGATACGATTCGGCAAGTGCCCTGGCCGACGATGTGGATCGGTACCTGAGCGACCAACCGGTCGAGGCAAGCCCGCCGTCGATTCTCTACCGCACCTACAAAGCGTATCGGCGGAATCGAATCGCTTGCCTTGCCGGTGCCCTGATCGCGGGCAGCTTGATCTTGGCCACGGGAATCTCACTGGTCGCACTACGCGATAGCTGGCGAATGACCCAGATCGCGATGGAGCAAGGGCAAGTCGCGACCCAGCAGGCGGCAAAGGCGGAGGCCGAACAGGAACGCGCCGAAGGCTTCGCCCGACAAGCATCCGACCAGGCAAGAGCCTCCCAGAGCACGCTGGAATTGGTCGTGGAGCTACTTGCCAAAACGGGAATCAATCCCAAAACGGGCTCGGAATACACCGTCTCGGAAGCCTTGAAGTTGCTGACCGAGTCGAACACCCGAAAGAACGGCAAATTCAACTTGCCTCCCGCGGTCGCCGCACAACTGCACATGGGGCTGGGAAATGCGTACCGCCGCAGCGGCGTCAATCGGCTCGCCGCCATCCATTTCCAACAGGCGGTCGACATTACCCAAAAACGACCCGGCGAGCAGAGTCTGGTACACGCCAAGGCACTGCGCTATCTGGGCGCCTCGCAGGGATCACCGGAATCGATTCGCGCGGCGATCGAAATCGAAACGAAGCGACAATCCACCCGTGATGTGGTCACCAGCCAAACGCTACTCGGTCAAATGCTCGGTCGTTCCGAGGAAACCCAAAGCGAAGCGATTGAGTTGTTGGAAAAGGCGTGTTCCCAATTCGAGCCTCAGCCAAACGTTGAACTCAGCGAAATTCCGCATTTTGTAATCGCCGAAGTGCTCCATAAGCTCGGTCGGCAGGTCGACGCCAAACGCTACGAAGCCAAGGCCGTTGAACAAGCGATTGATTGTTTTGGCGGTAGCCGTACCATCTGGCATCGTTTGGGAGAATCGCTTCGCGATCGCAAGCGGTTTCGGGATTCGAATCGAGCGTTGCTGGTCGCGGATTCGCTTTGGCCAGAATCACAAAGTGACGAGCCGGCGTTTCACATCGGGCTCAATTACCGGGAACTTCTTGACTACCGGCAAGCGGAATACTATCTGCAGAAAAGCCTGCGTTTGGCGACCGCCCGCGACGATGCTTACCGCGTTCGTAGCGCACGCTATCATCTCGCTACAACGCTCGCCGAACAATCCAAAAGCGAACGGGCTGTTCCGCTGCTCAAAACCCTCCTGAATGATACTCAGGCTCGCAACCATCGTTCGTTGGCTTGCCTGATCACGTTGGCGGTCGATTCGCCGGGGCTTAGCGAATGGCTGGTATCCTATCGACGTCGGCTCGAATCCGAGGTCAATGAGGACCCGCTGGCGAAGATCTTGCTCGCAAAAATCGAATTGGCTGACGGGGATATAGCGCGAGTTAAAGAACTGCTCGGTGGAAGCAATTTGTCAAACGCCGGCCAGCAATGGCATCGCTTCTTTGCGACGGGTCACTTTGATGAGGCGAGAGACTACGCATTGAATTGGTTGGAAGTGATCCCGTCACACAACCTTAGGCAAAGAACATGGAAAACAGTTGGTGTCGCTCGTTCGCATTATCACATCGGCGATTTGAAGGCGGGCGAGGACTTGCTTCGTCGGGCAATCAAGAAAGCCGAACGCATGGATCCGATCGACCCCTTCACGCTCTACTGGGTGAAGTACGAGTTAGCGCTGATTTTGCACGCCCAGGGACGAACCGACGAAGCGCGTCCGCTTTGTCGTGACGTTTTCAAGGCGACTGAGGAATCCGCAAAGAACAAAGTGACTATATGGAACGACGACTACTACGATCGGATCACCCAGTGGCACGCCCTTTGTCTTTCGGGAATCGAGTACGACGCGGACCAATGGGTGCAAAACCTACAGCGTTACCTGCGGCTCGACGACTCGGAAAAGGCGCGGGGCGCCTGTCACTCGCTACTGGCGGACCACTTTGGGCAGCGACGAGATACTCAGCGAACGATCTATCATTACGAGCGAGAATCACTCACTCGGCCTCTCGACTTTCGGATCTTGCCGTTTCAATATTGCCGGGATCGGTTGGTAAACCTGTATCTCCAGACCGGGCAGATCGATCGCGGGCGAAATCACTTCGCGAAGGTACTCGATCGGGTAGACAAGGGCCTACCAACGAAACACCCGCACCGGGCCTTTACCCGAATGAGATTGGCAAAACTGTATCTCGAGCAACCGGCCAAACCCGCCAAGGCTCAAGAACTGTTGATTGAGTCCAAAACGATTCTCGAACGGAATTCGATGACGCCTGATCAGGTCATGCAACAAATCGATGAACTACTCGCACGAACCGGAAAGTAAGGAACGGCGGATCTTTAGGTGGCGCAAGCCGTAGTGGATGAGGCGACGAATCCCGAGCGGCAGTACGCCTCGCCTCGTCCACTACGCCTTTAGCTCATCGCCCGTTTCAAAACCAGCCACCTTGACGGTCTCAAATACCCCGCAACCTAACGACGCAATGT
>JBCCOI010000842.1:0-2641 GCA_039025515.1 Planctomycetota bacterium | reverse complement strand
TTTAGACCGAATGAATGGCGATTGCAATCCGACGTTTTGCTTGTCTCGCTTTCAGGAAACACACTTCCACGCTTGCCAATTCATGGGTTCAACCAAAAAACGCCCCCGGAGGGCACGCGCAACTGCCTCCGCCCATAACGTTAAGGATCACGCGGCGGCGACGAACGACTAACCACTCCAACAACCGCGACTTCGCCGCTCGTCGTGCATCCGATGGTTATGGGGCGGATTCAAAAACATGCTCAGCAGAAAGATCTCTTCCACGTGGTTCTTGGTCTACCGTTCGTACCAAAGTCTTCGGATACGTTCTTTGTCGTGATTGTCTGCCTGCCTCGTCTGACCGTATGTCTTGTCTGTCTTCAAGTGTGAAATCCAACTGTTCCGGAAAGTGAAAATACGTTCGGAGAAAACGAATGTCTGACTGTCGTCTGGCGTATAGATCGCCCCGACCTCCCAAAAACACACTTCGACGCTTGTCTCGTCATGGGATCAGCTAGAAAAACACCCCCGGAGGGCAGGCGCAACTGCTTCCGCCCATAACGTCACGGATCACGCGGTCGCCGCGCGAGATCCTCCACCTCAAAAACCACGACTCGGCGACTCGTCGTGCATCCGATTGTTATGCGGTATTCGCGTTAACCCAAAGGCAGAATTCATCTGAGGTGTCTGAATCACCCATTTCTGCCGGATGCTTCACAACCTCTAGCGCCGTCTTGGGTACAGAAACACCAAATGACTCGACTAGCCATCGCTGATACTCTTCGTTTGGATGCACGAAAAAATCCGAATCGAGTTCTGGCGAGTTGGGAGGATGCGCGAATTCAGAATTCCAGCAAATTTCGTCATACCCTATCGCAATCAATCGCAAGAAATCGATCGCGCTATCAGCTAGCACGCAACAAAGAACAGAACCGGACCCCGATCCCATATGCACAATGCGTTGTTGCCCTTGGTCGTCAATCCAAAAGACGGCCTCTGATCCTTCAGCACCAGTTCGAGCGAACACACATACGCGGTTCAATACTTCAGGTCGACGATGTCCAAACCAATAGTGAGTATTTAAATTGCCCGCGGCACCAAATTCTACGTTTGTGCCCCCCGGGCGTTCGGTGTCGGTCCAGCCGTTGTTGAGCTGATCCTCGGGGAAGAGAAAACCGATCCGCCCGTAATCGTTTTCAACGTACATTCCTTTCGATTCGATCCAACGATACAACGCAGAAAACTCGGGCGGCAAAGTCATGCCGGGCAGCAGCTTGCTTTCAAGTTGGGATTGGAGAACGGACACCTATGCTTCTCTACTCCGCATAACGTCTAGGATCACGCGGCGGCGACAGACGACTCACCACTCCAACAGCCGCAACTTCGCCGCTCGTCGTGTATCCGATGGTTATCGGACGGATGATGACGTCCATGCTGCAAATGCCCAATCCGATCCTGGTTTTCTCCACTTCGAACCGCGAAGTCTCCGGCAATGCCATCCCAACGGACTCTACGCAGTAAAATGTGATCTCTTCTGAATGCGCCCGTCCGCTGGAAAAGTGTATTGTCCGGCAATGTAACTGCCTTGACCCGTTCGCCCTTTGCGGAAAACACGCTTCCACGTCCGTCGCTTCGTTGGGCCAGCCAAAAAACACCCACGGAGTGCACACTTGGCTGCCTCCGCCCGATAACGTTACGGATCACGCGGCGGCGACAAGCGACTAACCACTCCAACAACCCTGCCTTCGCCGCTCGCCGTGTATCCGATGGTTATGGCACACCTTCGGTACGCTCGGTGACCTACAAGCAAGCTCCCATTGTACCGTGACCGATGGAGAGCTGACGTGACGAAACAGACGGCAATTCGGTACGCACGAAATTCTTGTTGACGTTCATCTCTGGCTTGCTGACTGCAGCACATCCATCGCTGATCGGAAACATGAATCAAATGAAAGGCGCGCCAGCGAAACGCTGGGAAGCTCTGTGAATCGCACCCGTTTCCTTGCTGCACGAGTGCTCAGTCTCACGCTTACGATGGGTAGTGAACCTGTCTCGTTTACGGTGGAACAAATGCTAACGGCGACGTCTGCCATCTTTCGAAATTCTGCCCAACAAGCTGTTCTGCACGACACCGGAGGAAGAATCGTCAGTCGTGTCAGCGTGACGCATATCTGCTCTGCTGCCATAACGGTAAGGATCACGCGGCGGCGACAAGCGACTAACCACTCCAATAACCCCGACTTCGCCGCTCGTCGTGTATCCGATGGTTATGGCCCACCTCCAGTACGCTGGATGACCGCCATGTCCCAAGTCATTGCACCGCGTTGGAACGTCGATCGAAGCGTTGGAACCCATGCAGGAAACACTACGCACAGCATTCGTGCCGACGTTCATCTCTGACTTGCTGACTGCAGTCCATGCATCGCTGATCGGGAACACGAACCAAAAACAATGTGCCAAAGAAACGCTGGGCAGCGTAGTGAATCGTTCCCGTTTTATTGCTGCCCGAATGCTCCATCGCACGCTTACGATGGGTAGTGAATCTGTCTCGTTTACGATGGGTAACCAATGCCAACGGCGACGTTTGCCGTCGTTCGAAACTCTGCCAAACAAGCTGTCCTGCAAGACGCCGGAGGAAGAATCGTCAGTCACGTCAGCGTGA
>JBCCOI010000841.1:0-2649 GCA_039025515.1 Planctomycetota bacterium | reverse complement strand
TGTGTTCTTCGATCATGACAAGGGCAAAACGCATTCCTCCGGGAAATTACTGTTTGCCGCACGGATTATTCCTTATCGCGGCTCCTGGCTGGATTTCGAGTTTGACGCGAAGGACATCCTGAACGTTCGGATCGACAGAAAGCGGAAGCTTCCGGCGACGACGCTTCTCTATGCGCTCGGTTACGACACCGACGATGTGCTGGAGTCGTTTTACACAAAGTCTGTATATCGTCTCGACAAGAAGGGCTGGATCACAGGATTCCGTCAGGAAGCCTGGAAGGGATCCAAACCGGACTTCGATCTTGTCGATGCGAAAACCAATAAGGTCGTGGCACCCGCAGGCAAGAAGATCACCGTCTTAGGTGCCCGCAAAATTGCCGAAGGCAAAACAGATGAACTGCTGCTCCCGTCGACGGCTTTGGAAGGCAAGTTCCTCGCGTCTGATGTAGTTAACATGGAAACCGGCGAGATCTATGGTGAGGCTTGTGATGAGCTGACCGAAGAACTCATCGCCGAACTCCGGGATCAGGGCATCGAGGCGATTGAAGTTCTCGACATAGACGCATCCGGCCGTGGCGTATGGCTGCGTAACACCTTGTTTGCCGACAAGAACGAGACTCGCTTCGAGGCGTTGTCCGATATCTACCGGGTAATGCGCCCAGGTGAGCCGCCAACCCTTGAAGCCGCCGAGGGGCTTTTCAATCAGTTGTTCTTTGACTCCGAGCGCTATGATCTGTCCGCCGTTGGTCGCGTGAAGATGAATATGCGCCTAGCTGCAACAATCGATGGCTTTGAGCCTGCTGAGGATACGGAGCGGACCCTTCGGAAGGACGATATCCTGTCGGTGATGAAAGTTATTCTCGACCTGAAGGACGGTCGCGGTGAAGTCGACGACATTGACAACCTTGGCAACCGCCGCGTTCGATCCGTTGGCGAGCTCATGGAGAACAATTATCGCATTGGTCTCGTTCGCATGGAGCGGGCGATCAAGGAGCGTATGTCATCGGTCGATATCGATACGGTGATGCCGCACGATCTTATCAATGCCAAACCTGTTGTCGCATCTGTGCGAGAGTTCTTTGGATCTTCGCAGCTGTCGCAATTTATGGATCAGACAAATCCGCTATCGGAAATCACCCACAAGCGTCGCTTGTCTGCGCTCGGCCCCGGTGGTTTGACCCGTGAGCGAGCCGGATTTGAGGTGCGCGACGTGCACCCGACGCATTATGGTCGGATTTGCCCAATTGAGACCCCTGAAGGCCCGAATATCGGTCTTATCAACTCTCTCGCAACACATGCGCGGATCAATAAATACGGGTTTATTGAAAGTCCTTACCGGAAGGTCGAAAACGGTAAACTTGGCAAGGAGGTCGTCTATCTTTCTGCCATGGAAGAGACCCGCTATGCCATTGCACAGGCGAATGCGACTGTTGATGGCAAGGGGTCGCTCGAAAACGAGTTCGTCAACGCCCGCGTAAACGGGGAGGCGACGCTCGTGCCGCGCGATGAAGTCCAATATATGGACGTATCGCCCAAGCAGGTTGTTTCCGTAGCTGCGTCGCTCATTCCGTTCCTCGAGAATGACGATGCGAACCGCGCTCTGATGGGATCGAACATGCAACGGCAAGCCGTGCCGCTCGTGAAATCGGAAGCTCCGCTCGTCGGCACCGGTATGGAGTCCGTTGTTGCGCGCGATAGCCGTGCTGCGGTCGTTGCGAAGCGTTCCGGGGTCGTTGAGCAGGTCGATGCAACACGCATCGTGGTGCGTGCTACGGAGGAGGCCGACGTGGGCCGCTCAGGCGTAGATATCTATCGTCTGGCAAAATTCCGTCGTTCCAACCAGAATTCATGCATCAATCAGCGCCCGATTGTTCAAGTGGGCGATATGGTTACGACGGGCGACATCATCGCGGATGGCCCGTCAACGGATCTGGGCGAACTCGCGCTTGGCCGGAATGTGCTCGTCGCGTTTATGCCCTGGAATGGCTACAACTTCGAGGATTCAATTCTGATCTCCGAGCGGATCGTGAAAGATGATGTCTTTACATCGATCCACCTCGAAGAATTCGAAATCGCTGCGCGCGATACGAAGCTTGGTCCAGAGGAAATTACTCGCGATATTCCGAACGTTGGTGAAGAGGCCCTGCGTAATCTCGATGAGGCGGGTATTGTCGCCGTCGGTGCTGAGGTGAAAGCCGGCGATATTCTGGTCGGTAAGGTGACGCCGAAAGGCGAGAGCCCGATGACACCGGAAGAGAAACTTCTGCGTGCCATCTTCGGCGAGAAGGCGTCTGACGTTCGCGATACGTCGCTTCGTGTGCCGCCGGGCGATGCAGGGACGGTTGTCGAGGTTCGGGTGTTCAATCGCCATGGCATCGACAAGGACCAGCGGGCGCTCCAAATCGAGCGTGAGCAAATCGAACAGCTTCAAGAGGACAAGGAAGACGAGCAGTCAATTCTCGAGCGCAACACGTATACGCGTCTGAAGGAGCTTTTGATTGGCAAGGAGGCTGTTTCTGGTCCCGGGAACATTTCTGCGGGCAAGATCAAACTGGCCGATCTCGATGACGTTCCACCGAACCAGCTCTGGCAGGTGGCGTTGAAAAACGAGAAAGTGCAAGGCGAGCTTGACGCGTTGCGTGCCCAGTT
>JBCCOI010000840.1:0-2674 GCA_039025515.1 Planctomycetota bacterium | reverse complement strand
GCCTCGTTAGCCATCGCGTTTGTCTCCGGTGGCATTGCGATCGCGGCAGCAAGCGCGGGACGTTCCGATCCGTCCAATTCATGATGTCCAAGAGGACACTTGGCGGTTTCACTCACCGGAAGAGGTCGATCGCGCCTCCGACGGCATCGCGCCGGCTTCCGACTCCCGTGAGTTATCCGCCGAGTGAAATGACTTATTCAGCGTACAAACTACTCAGCATACCAATGGATGATTGCTCGGCAGAACGCCGGCAGGTCGTCGGGAAGCCTGCTGGATACGTGATTCCGATCGACGACTACTTCTTTGTCTTCATAAATTGCCCCTGCGTTGATTAAATCGTCCTTGATTCCTGGCGAACCGGTCACGCGAATTCCGTCGTAGACGCGAGCAGAAATCGGAATCCAGCCGCCATGACAGATTGCGGCGATCAGTTTTTCGTCACGATGAAACTCACTCACTAAGGCCAACACCTTCGCGTCGCGTCTGAGCTTGTCCGGCATAAATCCTCCCGGAACGATCAAGCCGTCAAAGTCTGACGCGTTCATGTCGTGGATCGCCGCGTCCGAGCGGCAGGGGTAGCCGTTTTTTCCTGCGTAAGCGATCCCACTTTCGGGTCCCGCCACGGTCACGGTGGCACCGGCTTCGATGAGCCGAAGCTTTGGATACCACAGCTCCAGATCTTCATAGATCTCCCCGACCAGAATCAGGAACTTCTTGCCACTCAGCGGGACGTCGGTTGCTTCGCTTCCCAATTTCAATGCCTACTTTTTGACGAGGTAACGTTGATAGGCGGCGACGGCTAGCTGGTCACATCGCTCATTCTCCAGGTGACCGCTGTGACCTTTCACGTGTTCGTATTTGAGCGTGTGCGGTGTCATCAAGCGATCGAGCTCTTTCCAAAGCTCGACGTTTTTCACGGCACCCTCCTTGCGTCGCCATCCACGTTTTTTCCAGCCGCTGATCCAAGACTGCATGCCCTGAAGGACATAACTGCTGTCCGCGTAGAGGGTGACCTCACATGGCTCTTTGAGCGCCCGAAGACCTTCGATCACCGCCCGCAATTCCATTTGATTATTGGTCGTTTGTGGCTCGCCCGCACTGCGTTCGAGTTCCTTGCCGGTCTTGAGACACCGCAGGATAAACGCCCAACCTCCCGGACCTGGGTTCCCGGAGCATGCTCCATCGGTGTAAAGCGCGACGCGTTTCATCGGATTGGTAGCAGAAGACTTGGTCTCAGGAGACAATGCGGAGCAAAAAAAGCGATCACGCTCGCCAGCATCCTTAGTTGGAGTCGGAACGAATCGCTGCGACGGGTTGATACAGTTCGGCGACCGACCTGAGCGCCTCGTCGCTCAATCGCCATGGCAAATCGACCCAAAAGGTACTGCCACGTCCGAGCTCGCTTTCGAAACCGACTTCGCCGCCAAGCAGTTTGGCGAGTTCTTTGACGATCGATAACCCCAGTCCTGTACCGGAGAATTCGCGGGTCAATCCTTCACCGTCCAACACTTTCCGGCTCTGACGAAACTTCTGAAAAATGACCTCCTGATCTTCGTCGGCGATGCCCACTCCGGTATCGATCACCAGGAGCCGGAATCTTCCGGTCGAAATGCCACCGGCCAGATCCACGACGCGGACCGTGACCATGCCTCCTTCGGGCGTGAACTTGATGGCATTGCTGAGCAAGTTGTTGACGATTTGCCCGAGCTTGTTCGGGTCCTGGAATGCGTTTGGAAGTTCATCGGGAACATCGATCGACATCGAAATGTCTTTTTCCTCCAGCAACGAACCGATCATGTCGCACTGTGCGGCCACGAGTCGGGCCAGGTCAAATTCGGATCGTCGCACTTCCATCTTGCCCGCCTCGACCTTCGCGAGATCGAGAATGTCGTTGATCATCTCTAACAGCAAACGCCCGCTCTTCTGAATGTTCTCCGCGTAGCGTCGTTGTTTGTCGGTTAACGCGTCGATTCCCTGCAGCACATCCGAAAATCCGATGATGCTGTTCAGCGGCGTTCTCAGTTCGTGACTCATGTTGGCCATGAAGTCACTCTTAACGCGATTGGCTTCATAGAGCTGCAAGTTCAACTGCGCGAGTTGATCGACGCGTGCATCGAGTTCGGCGTTGATGAGTTTCTCTTTGGCCTGACTATCCAACATGCCACGGAGCATCCGATTGAACGCATCGGCCAACTCACGGAATTCGTCCTCCGATTCGATCCGCGCGCGTTTGGTCACGTCACCATGCGTAATCGAATCGCTGACATCACGAATGTGATAGAGCGGCTCGAGCACCAAATAACGGATCAGCGCGTGCAACATGTACAGCGTGGCCGCGACGATAAAGAGCGCGAGTGCGACAACGATCGAACTGATCCAAGTCGTCTGGTTCTCGGTTTCTTTGTACGGCATGCTCACCCGAATCACGCGAAAGGGTGCGAGCTGAGCTTGCTGCACCGGGGTTCCGGACGTCGCCAAATCGGCTTGGTCGCCGGTGGCCGGGTGACAGGAATAGCACGAGAGCTTTGGGAAAATCGGTCGGTAGTAGATGTATCGTCCATCGACGGGGCCGACCTGCTGATGGACGGGCAGCGTGCCCAGCCCGATCATGCTCATCGATTCGTTTTCGCCCAGATCGATGGACTTGGAAACATCCGGCCGCTGCTCTTCAATC
>JBCCOI010000839.1:0-2678 GCA_039025515.1 Planctomycetota bacterium | reverse complement strand
GTCACTGAGAATGTCTTGGCGACGAGTGATTGCATGCGGTGCGAATCCAGCGACTTGGTCGACATCAACCACTAAGCCATTGCGCGTCCCGGCAAAGTCCTTCCGATAGGAGGCGTGAAGCTCAAAGAATGGAGTTCGCGTGCGCGGATTGCGACCTTCATCATGGCGACGCCTGAATTGCTCCGCAGCTCCTGGTGGCGGAATTGTGTTGTCCGATTGCGATGACAGAGAAATCGCCGGCATCTCGGGCAAGATGACGTACTCGACACCATACGTCGGCATGCGCGAAACACCTTCTCCATCGCGATTAATGAATGCCACTACTTCTTCGCTATGCAGCTTCTCCAACGCGTCTGCTCTCTTCGCAACAAAGCTTGACGTGTCCAACTTTGAATAAGCATGTGACTCTGGCTCTGACTCCAACTCGTTTAGCCAAGCGATCGCATCGGCTCCCAGGCGAACACGCTGCGCACGCGAATTCGCTTCTTGCTCGTACGCCAGGCGCGGCGCCAAATTCTTAAACCCATACTGCTTCCGCAAGTAGCGCGCGACATGAGCGACTTCGTTGGGTGCTAAGTAGTTTGGATCGAGCGAACCATCACCCCACCCGCCACTTTGACGGCGTGTGCGGGCCTTTGCAATCAGCGTTGAGATATCGTCCGGCGTCGGTTCCTCGCGGATGTCATCGAGCAATAAATCGATTTCGGGACGAATGCTGACACTCTTAGAAGGAATAGAAGTGAAAGCCATTCCGGTAAAGAGTGCGATGACTGCGATTCCGATCACCGGACGAATCCATCGCCGACGTTGGAAACGTTGCATGGTATTGCCTACAGTGCTGAAGAAGAGAAGAAGAGATCACAAGCTCTGAACGAGACGTTTAATGCGTCGCGACGAGGTGATTCGTACAGCCTAGGGTGGCAAAGATGCTGCGTCAAATAAAGAACTAAACGCCCGTATTGGCCCGTTTATGGGGGAGGGATATCTTGTTGAGTGTCGAAGAAGTGGAGATGGACCGTCCATGAGTAACGCGTGATGAGCTTTCTCGGAAATTTCGCGGCGATCGATTTTGAAACGGCCAATCGGCGTCGCGACAGTGCTTGCCAACTCGGCGCCGTCATCGTCGAGTCTGGCGAAATCGTCCGTGAGCAGGTCTGGATGATTCGTCCCGAACCATTTTTCTTTTCCCCCAGCAACATTCGGATCCATGGGATTCGTCCCAGCGACGTTGATTCGGCAGAAACGTTCGGGGAGTGCTGGGATTCCATCCAGTCCTTCCTCGGTGATCATTGCCTGATCGCCCACAACGCTGCGTTTGATTTGGGCGTCTTGATCGGCTGTCTTCAACGTCATCGCATTTCAACTCCATCATTAAAGTTTTCTTGCACACGTCTGATCGCGAAACAGACTTGGCCCGAACGTCCGCGGTTCGGACTCAAACCGCTCTCCACCTGGCTGGGCGTCGACTTCAGACATCACGACGCCCTCGAAGACGCGAGGGCATGCGCGAAGGTTTTGATTGCCGCCGGCATCGCGAAAGGAGCATCCACCCTGGAGGACCTCGAGACTCGGCTTCGAATCGTCCGCGGCAAGGCGGGTGAGTGGGGGATCTCGCAAGCTTCCCAATTAGGCCGAAAGAGACGCCGAGACTCCAAGAGAAGTTCGCTCGTCGATCGTCGGAAAGGGATTGCGAAACGCGCCTTGCGTCGCAGTCCAGGCCGAATGAATCTTCCACTGATGAATCCGTTCGACGAACCATCTGCGATCGCCGAAAGTCCTGCGACGTATGAAACGTTGCGTGGCACGGAAGCCGCAGACTCGATCACTCAATCGGGATCGATCGATTGGCAACGACTCTCGATTCGTGCCGAATTAATCCAGCCACTTCGCGGCAAGCGAATACTTATCTGCGGTCGCCTCCGTCAATTGTCAGACAAGCAAGCCATCGAACTGACGGAGAAAGCCGGTGGTCACTGCCAGACGGATGCTGACGGTCAAACGAATTGCATCGTCTTGGGACATGGCGAATCGGCGGAGCACCGACTTGGCGAGCTCAAGTCAAAAGACCAAATCGAATGTTTGACGGAAGGCCAATTTCTGGAACGCCTGGGCCTGTCGCTGTAGTTGTCGCGAATGAACTCTGCTGCGGGCAGCATCTGCTGTAGATGGGCTCGGCTGTAGATGGGCTCTGTGAGCCCGTTCCATCCAGCGGCCTCACACAGAGGCCGGCTACAGACGGAGGCTGGCGACCTCTTCACGCCAAAACCCTATCGTCATTTGCTTCGACGACGGCTCGCTAGATCAATGCTTGATCGGTCGTGAACAGATCGTCGATGGGCGCAAGCTGACGATCTGCGTCTTGCGTTGATTCGGTCACCTCCGCAACACTCGATTGATCTGGACCATCGTTTGGTTGCGGCCGGAACGAACTCAGTTTGTTAATCGAAGTCAACTCACTCGGCGTCCAATCAAGAAAGACGGCGTCGTTGGTTTCATTCGTGCGGGTAACGCTCGCGACGGTTCCGATTGACCCCCTGCGGTCCGGAGTAACCGACACCGTTACTCCGGAAGTCCTACCACTGGTGCTGAGTCCACTTCCGAAATCGGCATCCACGCCGACACCCGCGGCCGCAACGGCGACCGTTTCGAGGGAACTGGCGAGCCCGATGGCGTCCGAG
>JBCCOI010000838.1:0-2681 GCA_039025515.1 Planctomycetota bacterium | reverse complement strand
GTTCGCGTATTCGATTTATGAGCCGGATTTCGCTCCGTACGATTGCGATCACTTTTCCGGTTATTTTTGCGATCGTATTTGCGTTGTGGTTGAATCGCCTTGAGTCTCAACGCGAGCAAACTCTTAAATCGTACGCGTTTGCCTTGAAAACGGGCCGCACACTTCCACTTGCTTGGCTGGAACGTGATTTTGGACTCGCGAGCGCGAGAAAACGTGTGCGTGAGTCTGCCCACGAAGAAGACGAACTTCATTTTGATGGCAAGACTCGCGTTGTTCAGATTTTGCGAGATTACATAACTGAACATGGCGAGACGGGAGACGCGATTTCGCTGTACACATTCGGTGATGGAGTTGGAACGATCGAATATCACGCTCCAGTTGGTGGAAAGATCGACCGAGTCCAGTTTAAAGATGGTTCACTGAAAGTCACGCTGCACGGGAACTTGAGGATGGGATCTTTCGGATTTAATATCGACGAGTTAGATCCCCAGACTTACACTATTGAATGGTTGGCTGATGCGACCCCAGATACAAATCTCTACTGGTTGATTTGGGAGACACACCAGCATGAGGTTTTTCGGCTTCCAGGACGTTAGTTGGAACGCGAACCATGCGATGAACCGAAGTCGCGGAGTCGTCGTTTTTAAAAATGGAGAATCAATCGCCGCGACTCGGTTATCGCGAACGTTATCGGGCGGAGGCAGCCAAGTGTGCACTCCGTGGGTGTTTTTGCGCTTACCCCACGAAGGAACAGACATGGTTGTTTGTTCTCTGCAGGGGACGGATGAGTCATGGCAGTCAGATTACCGGACAACACTTTTTTCCAGCGGACGGAAGAAGTCACAAGAGATCACACCACACGTCGTAGAGGTTGTTGGTATAACGGATTTCTGCGAGAGTCTCGTGTCCGAAAGGAAAGTCTCAAGATCAGACCAGGCATTTCCAGAATGGATTTCATCATCCGTCCGATAACCATCGGATACACGGCGAGCGGCGAAGTTGAGGGTGTTGGAGTGGTTGGTCTCTCGTCGCCGCCGCGTGATCCGTGACGTTATGCCAGCAGAGCAGATTAGCGTCACTCTAACGTGACTGGCGAGTCTTCCTCCGGCGTCTTTCAGGACAGATTGTTGGGCAGGATTTCGAACGATGACAGGCGTCGCCGTTAGCATTCGTTACCCATCGTAAACGTGACAGATTCACTACCCATCGTAAATGCGTGAAGGAGCATTCGGGCATCAACAAAACGGGGGCGATTGACTCCGTTTCCCTGCGTCTCGTTGGCGCATATTTCTTTTTGTTCATGTTCCCGGTCAACGATGAATGTGCTGCAGTCAGCAAGCCAGAGATGAACGTCAACAGGAATTTCGCGCATACTGAGTTGCTGCATGTTTTGTCACGTCAGTAATCCTTTGGTCACGGTACAATGGATCGATCGGCACGGCGGTCACCATGCGTACCGTGGGTGTGCCATAACCATCGGATACACGACGAGCGGCGAAGTCGGGGTTGTTGGAGTGGTTAGTTGTCTGTCGCCGCCGCGTGATCCTTGACGTTCTGTCATAAATCGATGAAGACCTTCTACGCAATCATCGCTTCTGTTGGAATCTGCGTTGGATGTGAAAGTTCAAATCGAAAAGATGATTCCCGGCCCTACGAGGATTTCGAAACTGCAATTGAAGCGATTGCGACGGTAAACGATATCTGGGAAGCTAGTGCTGCTGCCGAGCAGATCTATACAGGTGGGGTGCCTGCAATCGTAGCTTTACGTGGATATCTCGATGACGTGCGAGTGATCCCCTCTGGATTCTGCAGCCGATCGATCAATTCCAGCGATATCACCCTTGGGCAACAAGCGTTGTGGACAATCCAAGATATGATCGAAGTTGGCTTACCCAAGATGTACGACAATTCGTTCTACGTGTTGCGGAGTGGTAATTTGGAGCAGTGGCTCGATGAGCGGGAAGGAATGTCGATTATTGAACTTGAGATTGAGGCAGCGAACGCGCAGCTCCTTCAGGCAAAACAACAAATGGAGGCCGGGGCTCCTTATGCGAAAGACGCGGTCACCATTATCGAAGACCGACTTGAAGAACTTATTCGCCTGATCCGGGACTGACAGAACCATCGGATGCACGACGAGCGGCGAAGTCGCGGTTGTTGGAGTGGTTGGTCGTTTGTCGCCGCCGCGTGATCCTAGACGTTCGCCCACTGACAAATTTTGCTACGAGACTGACCCCACTTTTCTTCTGAATGAAACACCGCGAACCCGCACTCTTGCTTTGCGTACTCGGCGTCTTCCTCTCGTGGTTCCTACCGACAATCGTCCGAGCCATCCACGAAGCGCATGGGATGGCGACCGCCCATGAATTCCACTCTTACCGCCTGATCGACCAAGAGCGACTGGAGGCAGTAAGAACGGAATATCACATACCGAACTACTCGGTCGAACAGCGAATCCGTGCTGTCGGTGGCGTCCATATCTACTTGCCAATTGTTACCGGGATTCTGGCCACGATATTTGGCGCCCTCGGTATACTCGTTTGGATGTCGCCTCCTGATTCCAACTCAGGCGTCACCTCGACACGATACGACAGGGGCGAACCAGACGATGCACGTGAGTCGCCGAGTTGATCTTTTTGAAGTGGTCAGTCGTTCGCGGCGACCACGTGATCGTTAACGTT
>JBCCOI010000837.1:0-2681 GCA_039025515.1 Planctomycetota bacterium | reverse complement strand
GTTTTCTTTGCAACAGCTGACATGCGGAGAAGCCTGGGACGGGTTGCAGCTTTGAGCCGCGCATCGATAAGGTTTTTGGATGGACGCGACGCGGGTGAACAAATCAGGGGCGGCGATTCGGTTCGCCCCCAGCGAATCGTCCGTGGCGTCGATCCGTCGCGTATCTTAATCCTGAGAATGCCTATTCCAGACGCCGTTCACTCGCCGCCGTGCCGGTTCCGTCAGCCCAAAGTACAGTCCTCCGGGATAAAACGGCCGTGCCCAAGAACAAGACAGATTGTATTGTAGGGGATGTGAGGCTCATGACACGCGAATCTTCAGATCACCACCGGGGGATGCCTTCATGAACGTATCTTCGAAAGAAGACTCAAATTCATCGAGCGATGTGGACAATGCGGGCGTGCAAACTGAAAACGTCAACGCATGCCCTGAGATGTCGCCTGAAGCAGTTGGTCACGTTTGGTCGCCTTACTGCCAAATGAAGACGGCTCCGAAGCCGACCAGCGTCCACTCAACCGAGGGCGTACGAATCTGCCTCGACGATGGTCGCGAGCTGATCGATGGATTGGCTTCTTGGTGGTCGGTTTGTCACGGCTACAACCATCCACATGTTATCAATGCGATTCAAGACCAACTCCATTTGATGTCGCACGTCATGTTCGGTGGTGTCGAACACGCACAGGCAACCAAGCTTGCGAGCAGATTGGCAAAACTTCTGCCCGGAAGCCTCAATCATGTCTTCTTTAGTGACTCGGGATCCGTTGCCGTCGAAGTCGCGATGAAGATGGCGATTCAGTACCACCGCAACCGTGGCGACGGTCGCAAAAACCGGTTCTTGGCATTCGGGCATGCCTATCACGGCGACACGACGGGCGCAATGTCACTTTGTGATCCGCAGCGAAGCATGCATCATACCTTTGGTGATGGCATCCTCACGCAATTGCACGCGGAGCTTCCGAGGACGAAAGACTGCGAGCGAAAACTCGTCGAGTTGATTCGGCGACATCGAGCCGAGCTCGCTGGTGTCTTCATCGAACCGATCGTGCAGGGTGCCGGAGGCATGCGATTTCATTCTCCGGAAGTCCTGGGAAAGATCGCCGAGGTTTGCGATGACCATGACCTATTGTTGATCGCGGATGAGTTGGCGACGGGGTTCGGGCGCACCGGGACAATGTTCGCGATCGAGCAAGCAAACGTTGTCCCCGACATTCTCTGTCTCGGGAAGGCGCTTTCGGCGGGAGCGATCGGGTTGGCCGCAACCATCGCAAGTTCGCGGGTCTTTAACGGTTTCTGGTCCGATGATTCATCACACGCGCTGATGCACGGCCCGACCTTTATGGCGAATCCGCTTGCTTGCGCAGCAGCCAATGCTTCATTGGACTTGTTCGAAACCGAGGATCGGCTCGATGATGTGTCCCGCATCGAGAGAACGCTGCGCGAGGAACTGGCACCAGCATTCGACCTGCCGCGTGTGGTCGACGTCAGGGTGAAGGGAGCCATTGGTGTGATCCAAGTCGATCAACTCGATCACGTTGACTGGTTGCGGCAACGATTCATTGATGGAGGCGTATGGCTCCGACCCTTCGGAGACTGCGTCTACACAACGCCGCCGCTAGTTATCAGCGATGCCGATTTGAAGTGCATCACGTGTGCGATGGTGGAGGTGACGTCGGAGTGGTCGACGCTTTAGACCTGCGTCACGCCTGCACGCAGATTTCTCGAAATCGTCCGATGGCTCGCATCCACGCCATCCGAGTTGTTGCCGTTCGCATTCCCATGCGCTCTCCGATTTCCTTGAACGACATGCCATTCAAGTTTCGATACACGATCAGATCTCGATCGCGGTCGGAGAGTTCATCCAATTTGTGTCTCATCGCCAAAGCCAAGTCCTGAGATTCGACAATCTCACTGGGCGTCCGACCTCGATCAACGATCAAGTGTGACAGCTGCAAACCTTGTTCATCTTGATAGGAATTCATCGCGTCGATCATCACCTCCCGGCGAATGTCACGTTTCTGTGTGTAGACGTGTTTCTCGATCGCGTGACTCAAGCAATTCACCAGAACACCGCGTAACCAAGCGATCCATTCCGGTTCACTCTTGCCACGAAATTGCCCAAAGTCGCGATGCGCAGCGAGGAGGGTTTCCTGAACCAAATCGGCCTCCCCAACCCGTCGACGCAACCGTGCGTCCATCCTTCGCCCCGCCAGCACTTGCAGGTACTTGCGGTACAACTGCAGCAGATCTCCGAGTGCCGCCCGCTTGCCCTCTCTCGATGTCCCGTAACGTGCAGCCCGTAGACGTTCGTTGAACGGAACGGGTTGAACCGAATGGAAGGCTGTTGCAGTCATGATTCACTCAAAGAAAAGCTGTGCAATTGGAGATGCGTAGAAGAGGCACCTGAGGGGCCACAACTTGTGAATTTTTCATCGAAATCACCTAGCGAACCCACAGGAGAAACTTTTGAAGTTGCTCTTTTTACGCCCACACTTGTTTTTCCCAACCCGAAGCGTCAGCGAGTTACCAGCTAAGATCGATCGTTCCTCGCTTACGCGTTTTGAAGTTGCGCGTTTCTCACAAACCGGCGCGTTAGCGAGGAAAAAATTGAGATTAACGTGCCTCGCTGACGCGTCGGGTTGCGAAAAACCAATGCCTGAAGCGAAAGCGCAACTTCAAAACTT
>JBCCOI010000836.1:0-2684 GCA_039025515.1 Planctomycetota bacterium | reverse complement strand
GCTTGGTCGACCGGTCGGGCTTCTGCCGCGTCCGACGGTGCGGAACTCTGACTGGTCTGCTGCGACGATTTCGAATTTGCTGTATCCAAGAAGCGTTTCGTTGGTCCCAGGTTTTTCGATCGGTCAACCAGCGTCTCGGTTCCGTCGGACGAGGGATCGACCTTCGGATGACTCACTTGCAATACCCGATCGCGTTCCACCGTGAGCGATTCGGAGATTTCTTCTGATTGCGGAAGACGCATCGCGTCTTGCGAACCGGATGAAGTTTGATCAACCGGTTTGATATCGAGCGGACCCGAGGAACGCTCACGAGCGTCCGGAACCGCCGAAGAGACGCCCGCATTATTTGTCACGGAGGCTAGGGCGTCGTAATCTGCAACCAATCCGGCTTCGACGGACTCACCCGCCGGATTGACTGGTGTCTCCGAGGATTGAAAATGAGATACAAACCAAGCATCTTTCTGTAGTTTCGTCGCCGTTTTGGCGTCAGGTAATTCCGCGAAGGTTGTGTCTGATTGACTGAAGGACACAAGCTCGGAGTCCAACACATTCTCGCCGCCAAAACCAGATCCGACGTCGATGAGCGGTTCCGCCGATTTCACTAGTTCGGCGTCGTGATTGGGGCTCACCGCGGCGATCTCAAACGACTGCTGAATTGCGGATTCGAAAACCAACGCATTGGTGGCGCTCCTATCCGTACCTTGTGTCTGAATCAACAGCGATGAAACCGATGCAAGTGTCTCCCGATCAAACGTGGGTGCTGTCGTCTGAGGAATTGACTCCGCTGAAGCTTGGATCGTTGTCTCGCTTACTGAAGACGCATCCAAACTCTCCTCTACGGGAGTAAGGACGTCGTGCCGAGAAGCCGCTTCCGACAGCGATGCGATTGACTGGATCAATCCCAATAGGCCTGTCGCCGCGCCGTCTTCCAATTCGGATAAATCGACATCGAGTTCCGACAACGCAGGGGCCACGTCACCGACACCCTCTGGACTCTCCGATGCCAATTGGCCAAGGCTTGCTGTGTCGATCGATCCCGGCGAGACGTCAGAGACCTCTCCGATCGGTGATCCGTCCTGAAGGAATGGAGGCAGAACATCCGCAACAGGAGCGAACAAACCGAATTCGTTTGTATCGGTATCACTATTCTGTGAAACCGAAAGCCCATGAAGATTCTCGGCTTCCACATTTGACTTCGCCAACAGTTGCTGCACGACGAACTCAAATGTGACGTCCCGGCCGGTCGTTTCGGCAGTGGTCGCATCGAGGTTCGGATCGGGCCGAATCCCTTCGGCTTCAGCAGCGGCGCGGAAATCAACTGCTGCGACGGGCGCGTTCGATTCCGGCGCTGCTCCGCCGAGATCGAATCCGGGAAAAAGGAAAAACGGGTTAGACATCGTGTCTTCAATGGTTGGGGCATTGGGTCGTTGTCCGAGTCGACTTTGGCGGAACGAAAGGTCACGGTCTCTCAAGCTCGATAGCGGACGCGACACATCTAGGCACATGGCGTGCCAATCCCACAAATCTCGAAGAAGGCCTCGATCAGGGAGGCAAAGAATTCGTGGTCGTTAGAGGCGGACTTTTGAAGTTTTACTCAAGTCCGAGGACAGCAATTTTTTCGCAGCGGCTAGGCAAGAATTGCCTTACCCGAATTCGGATTCACCGAACCCAGAAGATCTGTAGCCGGGTTCTCGGGACATCGGATTTATTACTGAGCCGCAGGGCGATAGCCCCGGTTGCTGGCGAGATTGTTAACAGAACCGGGGCTATCGCCCTGCGGCTCAAAGTGGACCAACCGAAAACCCGCAGTAATAAATCCGACATCCCCTGAACCCGGCGAGACACGGGGACTCGTGTTAACCGACCAGCCGATTCATCCGATCGGTCTCTTGCGCCAGCAGGTAATAGAAGGTGACGCGACATTTCGCGGTATCGCCTTTCATAATGTCACAGACTTTTTGAATCGCGGCATCGGCTTCATCTTTATCAAGATCCAGATTCGTGCTGCAGTAGCCGTCACGAATCTTTGCGAGTTCCGCCGGGTCGGTTGCGGCGACGACGGACCCGTCGCGACTATCAAGTGCGATTCCAAGATGGCCTTCCAGCGAATCGACCGCGTCTGCGTTGGGATTATCGACGTACTTCTTCACGTTGTCTAAGTACTTGGACATTCCAGTCTCTCCATCCAATCAAACGGGTAGTTAAATCGACGAGCAAAGGGGCGGCTCGCCGAGCTCGGGGACTCTCAATATACCGGCACCTAGCCCTGCGCGGATAGTTGGTGTCTGCCGATCCAGTACTGGTAGGCTCGCATCGTTTGTCGTGCGGCCGTGTGCGGATCGGGTAGCGGAAAAGCTTCCGCACAGAGGTAACCGGAGTAGCCGATCGATCCGAGTGCATCAATGATCGGCGCGAAGGGAAGATGTCCGAATCCAACCGCTTGCCGATTACTGTCGACAAAGTGAATGTGCCCGACGTGGTCGCCGCCAATGCGAAGTGCCTCCGCGACCGAACGCTCTTCGATGTTCATGTGAAAGAGATCGCAGAGCAATTTCACATTCTTTGTTTGGAGCGGGCTGAGCAATGCCACGCCATCCGCGACCGTGCAGCATTGGTCCGTCTCGTATCGGTTGAGCGGCTCATAGATCAACGGCACGCCGTATTGCTTCGCGTGCTCACCACCG
>JBCCOI010000835.1:0-2686 GCA_039025515.1 Planctomycetota bacterium | reverse complement strand
GCATTGGACTGGAGTACATCTTCATCAACTCCCACTAACTGCTTCGGACGAATCGTGCCATCTGCAGCATGCACCACGCTTCGCACTCTCAACTGTTCTTTGATCTCATCTCCCCACTGTGGAAGTGAAGAAGCACCATAAACCTGTTCTCCGTCCGCAGTGACGACGTTGTCGTAAGGTATCTTCGACTTCAGAGGAAAGATGTTAAAGTCCTTGCCGTGAAGTGTGGGTGGCCGATTCACCTCAGAACCATCACTCGAAAGCACGACCAGATTTGTGGGCCCTCCGGTCTTCAGCAACTCGAACAGTTGCGCCCTCGAAAACCCCGTGCTTTCCGTTGACATCAATGACTTCGGTATCAACGTCACACGGACCTCACCCGGCGGCATCAAGATCTCTGCGCCCGGCTCACCGATTTGATACCACTCGAAAATCGGCTCGAAACGCCAGCGATCCAAGTTGCGTCGCTGATCAGAGGTCATCCCTCTCTCGCCACGTCCAAGGTAGTCCGGTAACGAGGGGTAGGCGTAGCCGTTTCTCCAACACGCAAGCACAACAAAACTTGACGCGTCCGAATTCTTCGGTGCTTTGACACAAAGTCTCTGCCAGGGACGCAATTTGATTGGTCGATCCACCCTCGATTCCGGTGGCAGGAAGGCGACACCGGAATCGGACACGGCAAGACCCGCATCCCGCAATCGCGTCGTTCGCGTGGCCCGCGCGGAGGCAAGCGGTATGGTTCCTTCTTTGTCACCCGCAAACGTTTTCGCCGACATGCCTGATTTCAGCGGAATCGTATCTCCTCCCAAGAACGCAAATACGGTTGGTGGATAGCTGGTACTGCCGCCCATCATTCCTCCCATGCCGCCACGTCCCGATCCGGAATCCGTGTTCGAAACCCGAATGCCGCCACCCGACGCCGCGCCTTCATAGTCGTCCATGCCGCCCATGCCGCCCATGCCCATCATGTCGCCCATGCCCATCATGTCGCCGCCCATTCCACCGCGGGCCCGTTCGGCGATGGCGGTGTAGTAACGAACCTGCTTCGCCGGTTCTCCGTCGGGGTCAACGAATCGAAGCCGTTCTTGTGCCACCAACGAAGAACACGCCAAGATCAGGGAGAACAAGACGCAAATGGAACGCAACATCATGGTTTTTCCTCTAGAGCACGAATTCGTTCTTCCCAGGCGGGCAAGTCTTCACGATTGAGTTGGTCGAGCTCGTCTCGAATACGAAAAATCTGCACATCATCTTCCGACGGGATCATCGGCTCTTGTCGCAGCACTTCCGCCTCCGAAGATTCATCATCCTGGTCGGCTATGGGTGCGACATCAGGCTGCGATATGATTCCAGGCTGTTTCGTTTTTTTGGACACATCGAAAAGACAGCCCTGCAACAACATCAGCCCGGAAAGCAGACAAGCGATGAGAACCGTGGCCGCAAAAAGTCCGATGGAAACGCCCCGACGATCTTGACCAGTCGTCGTCAGAGCCTTCGGTAGCATCTGTCTATCGGGATGAGTCTCATACCGTTCGCACTGTTCAATCCATTCCAACATGCTTTCGGCGTCAGGTCGCGATGCCGGGTCCGGGTCGTGCAGCTTCGCAAGCAGTCGCAGCAGATAGTCGGGCGTACGCGATCCTGAGTCAGGGAGCCTTGGGATTTCGCCCCCTGCGATCCTGTGAATGATCGCGTGCGTGTGCAGTCCGGCAAACGGTGGCTCGCCTGCCAGCATCGTCCACAGCACGGTCCCCAGGCTGAACATGTCCGATGCGGGACCCGCAACTCTGCCGCTCGCTTGCTCGGGCGACAAATAGATCGGCGTCCCCGCAAACGTCCCGGTTGCGGTACACGTGGCATCGGACTGGATCTTTGCAAGGCCGAAATCTGACAACACCGCACGCTCCGTTCCTCCGACCAACAAAATATTGGCCGGCTTCACGTCACGATGAATCACTCCGCACGAATGGGCGGCTTTCAATGCGGCGGCGACTTGACGAAGGATCCTGAGAACACCGGCAATGTTCAAACGGCCCCGGTCTCCTGCGGATGACCCATGCAAACGACGCAATCGCTGCTCCAGAGATTCGCCGGAAAGGTAGGGCATCACCAGGTACGGCACATCGCGGTACCGGTCGACGTGATAGATCGAAATCACGTTTGGATGCACGACGGCGGCGGCCGAGCGAGCCTCGCGTTCGATCGTTAGAAGGGTTCCGGTGGCCTGCCAATGCTGTGGCTGGGGAATCTTGATCGCGACGACACGATCAACATCCAAACTACGTGCCTTTAACACGATTCCCATCCCACCGCTGCCAATGATCCCGGTCACCGCAAATCGCCCGAGACATCCGATCGCAGTCTCGTCGTCCGTCGGTCCGAGCAGCGAACGGACGACGGCGAGCAAAGGCGAATCCTGTTCCTTGGCGCTTTCACTCGCGTCGATCCCCTCGTCCAAGACAAGGATCGAGCGTTTCGCATCGAGGTCGCCACTCACTAAACCGGAAAGGGCGCTACGCGATTCAGCGAAGAACGGATCCGTTGCCGAGAGTGATTCAACCAACTCACGACAGCGTTGACATCCATCGAGACGACTCTGCATGGAATCGTGCGTCGCCTCTCCGATCGACGTTCGATCAAGCCATTGACGCCACGTGTCTCTTGCGGGACATCCTCCAACGCAGTT
>JBCCOI010000834.1:0-2688 GCA_039025515.1 Planctomycetota bacterium | reverse complement strand
AGCGTCGGGCTCTCCTGTTGCCCATTGCCCGTTTTTGTCGGCAGCGACACATCGTCTTGAACCTTCACGCCGTTGACCCAACTGGTGATGTGTGCGTTGCGGATCTTCTTGCCGCTCGCAGCCCAACGGGGCGCCGTGAATCGGACGTCGTAGGTTTGCCAAACCAGTGGCGGAAACGCCATGTTCAAGTCCGGCTTCTTTAAGCGGTAGAGCGCTCCCAAACCATCAAACACACGATCGGTTCCGAACGAATCAAGGATCTGACATTCGTATCGGCTCTGCAAATAGAGCCCGCTGTTGCCTCGCTTTTGTCCGTCCGCATCCGGCATGTAAGGCAATCGAAACTCGAGATGGAGGTCAAAGTCTTGGAACATTGGTGAGATCAGCGCGCCCTGTTGCAAGAGTCCTCGTTCGCTGATTTGGCCATTCACGAATTGTTCGACATCAGATCCGTCGAAAAGGACGGTTGCTCCTTCGGGCGGCTTTGCACCGAGCGTCGGACTGATCCGTTTGATGCGTTTCAGCTGACCGAGCATCTCTCCCTTTGCGTTAATCAGTGTGCAGCCCTCGGGACTCACAAAGACGGCCCACGGTCCACCAGAAAGGACGAGTGTTTCGTCCGATCGCATGCCGATCAGCTTGAATTTCTTCCCGCCAAACTCCTCGTCACCCGGCAACCCGCCGCCGTACACGATCGCCTGAAATCGGTCACCCGCGAGAGGACGCAGTTGCAGGCCCATGAACTGCTTCTTTCCTTCGGAAGAAGGATCCACGAGTTCCCCAACGAACTCGCCCATGAGTTGAAAGTTTGGGTCGTTCTTCGGAGGTGCGATGAAGGCATCGCCAACCTTAATGGGAGCGGCCTTCTTCGGCTTCGGCTCGGCTGGCGTTTGATCATCATTGGGCTTTTGATTCTCGCTCGTCTTCGAGTCTTCAGATTCTTGGACGGTCGATTTGGCGGCATCATCTGACGAGCCGTTTTGTTTTGGCTCAGGCTTTTTCTCCTTCGCCGGCTGCCCGTCGTCTGTAATCGGCCGAACTTCCGGTTTGCTCTCGGTCTGCTGGGCTGGAACTTGTTGCGAGAAAACCTGCCGCACGTGGACCAACTGAAAACCGATCAGCAAAACGATGGCGATACAACGACTTGATGGTCTTGGGGAGAGACGCAGCATGATGAAATAAAAGGCGAGGAACGGCGGGCGGGCGGATTCTGAGGATTGGAGTACCGAGAGGCGGCACGCGTCCTGCGATAGTCTAGTTCGCGGTTGCTCTCGCCGCAGCATCGCGCGGGAGGCGTTCCGGCGCGCCGATCGCATTCTGCTTGGAGAAATCGCTTGTTTGTGGGAAGGCTCGGAAATGACTACGATGCGGAGTCCGTGAGATCCGCCCACCGATGCCAACCGGCACAACCCCACCTCAGCCGACGGAAGAGACCTGCCCCATGAATGTACTCGTCATCGCCAACCATCTCGCAAAACCGCTCGCACGCTTGGGTGCCGCCATTGCGTGTTGCGTCACGATGGTTTCAGCCGGATTCGGCGAACAAACGCGTCCGAACATCGTCTTTATCTTTACGGACGACCACTGCACTCAAGCACTGAGCGCGTACGACCCTTCGCGGATGTCGACACCCAACATGGATCGGATCGCTCGCGAAGGCATGCGTTTCGATCGTTGCTATGTGACCAACGGAATTTGCGGTCCCAGCCGAGCCGTTATCCAGACCGGGAAATACAGCCATTTGAATGGCTTTATCCGGAATGGGAATAAGTTCAACGGCGACCAGCAAACGTTTCCGAAATTGTTGCAGTCATCCGGTTATCAAACCGCAGTGATCGGCAAATGGCACCTCGCAACGACTCCACAGGGTTATGACTACTACGATGTGTTGAAAGGGCAGGGGCCGTACTATAACCCGCCGATGATTACCGCCGGAGACGACGGACAACCGGTCACTCGAAAGCACACCGGCTACACGACCGAGATCATCACTGACAAGACGTTGCGATGGTTGAAGGAAGATCGAGATCCGGAGCGTCCCTTCATGGTGATGTATCAGCACAAAGCACCACACCGAAACTGGCGGCCCGCCCCAAAGTATCTCAACTGGTTGGATGACGTGGAGATTGCCGAGCCGGAAACCCTCTGGGATGACTATCAGGGACGCACTCGATCGGCCAGCCGTCAAGCAATGACCGTTCAAAAGCATTTGACCGAAAACGACCTGAAACTCTCCGGTTACGGGCAGATGAATGCGGAACAGAAGAAGGTCTGGGACGCCGCCTACGGACCGAAGAACGAAGCGTTTCTCGCGGCGCGAGATTCCATGTCGGAAAGAGAAGTCGCGCAGTGGATGTATCAGCGATATGTCAAAGATTATCTCCGCTGTGTAAAGAGTGTTGACGACGGAATCGGTGAAGTCCTCGACTACCTCGATGAGTCGGGTTTGGCGGACAACACCGTTGTCATCTACTCGTCCGACCAAGGCTGGTACCTCGGAGAACATGGCTGGTACGACAAGAGATGGATGTACGAAGAGTCACTGCGCACACCTCTGTTGGTGCGATGGCCGGGAAGGATCGAGGCGGGTTCCGTCAATGATGACATCGTGAGTAACCTTGATTTCGCGGAGACGTTTCTGGATCTCGCCGGCGTCGACGTCCCAGCAGATATGCAAGGGCGTTCGCT
>JBCCOI010000833.1:0-2688 GCA_039025515.1 Planctomycetota bacterium | reverse complement strand
TTGTGTTTCTCACGCTGATGCCTTTCGACGTCGGATCTGGTTGCATGAAAGCTACGTCAACTCCAGTCAACGGTGGCTCTGGTTCGGCCGCCGAGGTGAAAAATGTCTGAACGAACCGAGCGGAGCTAATGCCAGACAAAACGGCTGTGAGAAAATTACCTGCAATGACTACTGTGAAATGCAGTCAGTTGGAGAGCGTCTCCAAGTTCTTACTCACGACGCTGAATGAGCTCGGCGATGCGGGGTCGACTTTCCGGGAGTCTTTCCAGGTCCAACTCAATTCCCACTGCGTCGGCGACGGAACGGTAGAACGCAGCGAGTGAACCGTCCCAGGGTCCCAAGACGGTATCAACGGCTGTTTCTCCTCGAGCATTCTTGATCGTCGGCGAAGCTCCGCTGTCGAGCAGCAATTCGACAAACTCCTCCCTGCAAAGAAACGCGGCGATGTGTAGCGGCGTGTTGCCGTCCCGGTTTTTGCCATTCACATTCGCACCTCGACGAAGCAACAACTTCGCGACGTCAAGGTTGCCGTGCAAAGCAGCCGTGCCGAGCGGCGTCGAACCGGATCGCGGTTGTTGCTCATTGACCCGGCCACCCTGCTGCCTTCGACTCAAGTGACGACGTAGCTCCTCGAGATCTCCTCCAGCCACAGCGTCAGCGATCGCATCGCGAATGTCTCGATCGAAGCGTGCTCGTCGCACGACAAGTTGCTTCGCGGCTTCGGACGAGTTGGTGACATTGAAAAGAAAGTCGTTGCTGAATCGGCCTTCCGGATTCTGAACTTGCAGAAGGTGAAGCCCCGGCTTGGGAAGCGAGGTCAGTTCAATCTTGAGTTTGTCCTTCCCGTCGACGCGCACCGTTCCGGGCACTCGCCTTCCGTCGACAAAAACGCGGGCACTGCTATCCACATAGCGTCCACTGATCTTCATCGCCGTTTGATCGGGATGGAGAATTGGGAAGTCTTGGTGACCGCTTTGTTTCTCGATCGGCCCCAGCGTCCAAAGAATCGGTTGCGGATTCGAGATGGAATCCGCATTCGCGCCATGACGCGCCGTCATCGTTCCGACGAACGATCCATCGGCAGCAAGACGCACAAGCTCCGTTGATTGGAAACAACACATTTCATCATTGATGTCGATGTACTGATTCCCATCAAAACGCAGCGTAACGGAACGGGGTTTCGAATCACCAATGATCACATGTCCCAGATCGGATCAAACCTTCGCTGGCCCTGCCAGGAAAATTGCCACATCTTGTGTTCGGGTATGCCTTCCTCAGCGATGCGGCGATAGAAGTCGAATTCCAGGATGTTCAGCCGACCCTGCGGAAGAATCATAAACCGATCGTAGGCACCTCTCCAAGTCGGCGCATCCATTCCGGTACCGGGTGTATTGGTGCTTACAAGGTGCGGCATGCGATGGCAATCGCCGCAGACGTTTGGTTTCGGCTTCTCATCGAGATGTCCATCAATGTGAAACAGCTCGAAGCCGCGTTTGGCTCGACCGGACACGACATTGGTGAAGGCACGATTCTTCGAAGGTGGGAACGGGATCGCCAGCAGGAACTTGGCCAACTCGTTTCGTTGAGATGCCGAGAATGCACCCGACTTTCCTTCATCGTTCACGATGTCGATCCCATGCATTTGCATCGTGGAAGCTAACCCTCCATCAATCAGATGCCGCATCGAATCAGTCGCATCGTCGACCTTGCTGTTGGGCTTGTCTGTCCCCCAAACATTTGCACTGTTGTTTCCGCCGTAGGGATCGCCGGGGATTCCATCCCAATGAAACGGCGCAGTGTCACGCAAACCGCGTAGCGGCATCGTTGATCTTGGCATGATCTGATTGCCACCCGAAACGAGGCACTCGCATCGTTAAACCAACGTCGCCCACGTCTGACTTCTGGATCCGTCGGGTCTGACAAGACAATCCGGTCAACGTTCTGCGGCTTCCTCGGATCTGAAACGTCTACGACCGACAAACTGTTGTCCACCGCATTGAGAACCCATGCAAGAACCGATTCTCCCGATTCATCTAGCACGACGCCGCGCGGCACCGCACCGACAGACACGCGGCCGAGCAATTCGCCGCTGCGTGCATCGACAGTAAACAGCTTGTCGCTGCCAGCCGCCGTGGCAACCAAAACTCGAGCGTCGCTTGTTAATGCAATTGCAAAGGGCGTCGCAAGTGCTTCTTCGGGATCAGGATGACTCGGCGGCAGGGGCTCCAAATCGATGAAGTCCACACGGGTGGCGTCATTGGAACGGTTGAACCGGACACGTGTGATGCGATTGAGAAATGCCCGGTTCTGGATCACCATCGGCTTGCCTGCCGGTTGTTTGGTCACGTCAGCGGAAAGACGACCAAACGATTGTTTCCGTTTGAAAATCCGATCGGCCGAACCATTTGGGTTGGAAGCGAATTCTACACAGTCATCGGACAAACAAGGGACCGCACGGCATCGGCCGCGATCGGAGGAAGCCTTGATGCCCGCGACTACAATCTGGACGCCTACATTCCGATCAAGACGCTTCGTCAACGCGTCGGTGACCTCGTGATGAAACGTGTCGGCGGCGGCCAGGGATGGAACTTCGTTGGTGAAGATGTGGAGCTGAGTCAGATCACCGTGGAATGTGCCGATATCGAAGACGTCGACGAGACGGCTCAGATCATCGAGACGATTCTCAAG
>JBCCOI010000832.1:0-2690 GCA_039025515.1 Planctomycetota bacterium | reverse complement strand
CGGTGAGCGGAGGCTGATCGTACAACTAACGCCGATGCCCCTTGCTGGCGCATTTTGAATTTGAAATGAACACGATCAAGCTTGTTCGCGAACCGATCGATCCGACTGACTGGGCCAGATGTTTGGACGGTGCAGACTGCGGAGCCCAGCTATGGTTTTCAGGCGTGACACGACAGAAGACGATTGACGATGACGGAAGACTCATCGTCACGCGTACGTTGTACTACGAAGCCTACGAAACGATGGCGCTCAAACAGCTCGAAGAGTTGGCTCTCGTCTCGGCGAAGAGTTTCAACTTGGTTCGCACGGTGATTATTCATCGCTTGGGCGAGGTCCCACTGGGACAATCAAGTGTCCTGGTCGGTGGCGCGAGCGCACATCGCAGCAATGTGTTCGCAGCGATTCCCTGGATCATGGATCGGCTGAAGGCGGACGTGCCCATTTGGAAACGCGAAACGCTCGATGACTCATCGATGCATTGGGTGCACCCTTGAATCGACGCATTTATCTTGATCACGCAGCGACGTGGTATCCAAAGCCAAACGTTGTACTTGACGCAATGCGAGACTACTCGGTTTCCAGTGAAGCCGCTGTCGGTAGAGTGGCGTATCGTTCGAGTCGAAACGCCAGCGAACTGGTTCGAAAACTGCGTGCCGAAAGTGGAAACGGGGGACTCTCACAGGCGTCGTCTGACAAAAACTCTCAGCGAAGACCCACCCGGTCTCATGGTGTCGACATTCTTGATGGATGACAATTCGAACACTCGGGTGATTTTGTTGTTTTCGCACCGAGCCCTTCTTCCAGTTTTAAGGGGTCGATTTCTATGTCAGTGATCGCGGAGTCCTCCGGAACAAGCAGCTCTCCCTCGACCTTGATTGAACGGGTGATTCATGCTTTTACGAATGAGTTCGGCTCCGCCCCGTCGTTGGTAGCGTTGGCTCCGGGTCGCGTGAATTTGATCGGAGAACACATCGACTACAACGATGGCTTTGTCCTTCCAATGGCGATCGATCGCTACGTCGCAATCGCAGCGGCTCCTCATGCGTCGAGCGAGACGCTTCACGACCGTGCAAACGTCGCGAGCGTCGAGATGGGGCAAGCGATCGAGATTCCGGTCTCCTGCCATGCGTCGGAAAAAGTTTCGTCTTGGGGAAAGTACATCCAAGGAGTCATCGCGGGTTTTTGCGAATCGGGAATCCAATGTCCTTCCTTCAACGCGGTCGTTGCATCCGATGTACCGCAGGGCGGAGGACTTTCAAGTAGTGCGGCCCTGGAAGTTGCAACCGCAACAATGGTCGAAGGGCTGACCGGACATTCACTTGATCCGGTCGAGAAGTCTCTACTCTGCCAGAAAGCCGAGCATGAGTACGCCGGTGTTCCATGCGGAATCATGGACCAATTCAGCAGTGTGTTTGGCCGCAAAGATCATCTCCTGCTCATCGACTGCCGTTCACACGAGTCCAAAGAGGTTCCATTCGAATTCGAAGACATTGAAGTGTTGATCACCAACTCGAATGTCAAGCACGAACTCTCTGGCGGTGAGTACGCGTCGCGTCGATCGGATTGCGAGTCTGCTTTGGCTGCCCTAGGCAAGTCTTCATGGCGACTGGTGCAGCTTGAAGATCTGCAGAAGAGTCGAGAACATCTCACTGAAGCCGAATTCAGGCGTGGGCGACACGTGATCACTGAGATCGCGAGGACCACTCGTGCGGCGAATGCACTACGAACCGGCGATCTTGAGACGGTCGGCAAACTTATGTTTGAAAGTCACAAGTCTCTGAAGGACGATTTCAAAGTCAGCTGCGACGAATTGGATCTGCTCGTCGAGATCGCCGCGGACATTCAGTCAAATGGCGTTGAGAAAGCCGATCAAGACCGCCCCTCTTCTGACACTCCCGTCATCATCGGTTCGCGGATGACGGGAGGAGGATTTGGCGGCTGCACCGTGTCGCTGGTTCAACGAAGGCACACTTCGTCTGTGATCCGGGCGTTCGGTGAAAGGTATTTCGATCGAACGGGTCTCGAGTGCAGCTGTTTTTCCACACGCCCCGCCGGTGGTGCCCATCTCATCGAGTGCTAACTATGTCCGAGAACGATCATCCGCATCGACGCTATAACCCTTTAACGAGACAGTGGGTCCTGGTGTCGCCACATCGCACGAAGCGTCCATGGCAGGGCAAGCGAGAAGCGGTAGCAGAGAATCGCCCGGCATACGATCCCGACTGTTATCTCTGTCCGGGAAATGAACGCGTTGGGGGGCAGAGAAACCCCGATTACAAGTCGACGTATGTTTTTGACAACGACTTTCCAGCGATCTTGCCAGAGTCGAATTTTCAATCGAGCGACGACCCTCTTTTTCGTAGCAAGCCGGTGGAGGGAACGTGCCGTGTGATTTGCTTTTCTCCGCGACATGACTGGACGCTTCCGGAGATGCCCATCGATGCAATTCGAAGCGTGGTCGAGGTCTGGTGCGAGCAAGTGGCGGAACTTGGCAAGCGATATCGCTGGGTCCAAGTCTTTGAAAACAAAGGCGCCGTGATGGGGTGTTCAAACCCGCATCCGCACGGGCAGATTTGGGCGAGCAACGAGATACCGGAGATCCCCCAGACCGAAGATACTGCACAGAGAAGCTACTTTTCTGATTACGGTTCTCCACTCTTGTTCGACTACGTCAAGCGTGAACGTGAACT
>JBCCOI010000831.1:0-2695 GCA_039025515.1 Planctomycetota bacterium | reverse complement strand
TGGAAGTACGGCCGCGAAAGGACTTCTTCCGCAGTGGAACGTACGACTTCAGGATCTTTGATCGGACCGCTCCAAACTACGACGCGACGGGAGTCGGGTCATCATCACCTTCGCCCATCGCTTCCGCTAACAGCATGAGGTCGAAGTTCTCGGCCTTGCAGCGACAAGAAAAGTAGAAAATCGCAAAGGCAGCAGCTCCGAAGGATGCCAAGACCGCTTGAATCAAAACGCTGACAACGAGGGCAACGTGGGCTTGCGGAATAATGCTCGTGACAGCGCCGACACCAAAGCCGATCGCACCTAATAGCAACCAGAGCAAAACCAGTGAATTGTAGTTTTTGGTACGATCCGAGGTCATTAATTCCGAGCTGCGCTTCAATGCCGAAATGCCCATTTTGCCTTCCAACACGACTGCGTACGTGGCGAGCGAATAGCGGACGAGGAAGTAGAGACCGGGGATGATGCAGAGGATCAGACCAATGTAGACGATGATAAACATCAACACCGATGTCAGCAGCAGCGGAAAGAACTTGCGGAAGGCCGTACCGACCGAGGCTCCCACCGTCGTCGGTCTTCCCAAGTATTCACTGGCGACCGCGTAAGTCATCGCACCCGTTGTAAGCGGATAGACGAGTATCAGACTGAGCAGACCCAGACCAGCCAACTTTAGGCTGACCCCGGCCACTTGTTGTTGATACTCCTGGATGGCCTGAGCTGTGAGTATCTCAGGCGGCTCTGGCACGAGGCTGATATTGATAAGACCAATGATCAAGTTGAATGGAACGGAAACACACAGTGAAATCCCCATCAGCAATCCAAAATGATTCTTGAGAAGCTGAACCGATTGGTCCAAAATCCCACCCACGCCCAATGGCTTGATTTCGTACTGCACGATGTAGGTTCCCGGCTGAGAGAAGCGGATTGAATTGACGTGATCGAGAGTTTACAGCAATCGGGTCGTACGGGTACCAAGTCCCTCGAGGAAGCTGCGGAGATGGCTTCGAATTCACAGATTCCTCCCCCACAAACGAAGCAGGATCCAACCGCCAGACCGCGGTCATCGGATTGGGCTTGGCATGTCTCGATCGGAACCGTCGTGTTGCTTCTTGCCGTCGCCATGACCGTCAACGCGGATGGATCGGTCTCGCTGATTTTCCTCCCCGATCATTCGCTACCAATGATCTGCGCCATTCGTAAGCACTTCCATGTGGACTGTCTCACGTGCGGCATGACACGGAGCGTCATTTCACTCGTCCATGGACAATGGGAACAATCCATCATGCACCATCGTTTGGGCTGGCTGGCATTGTTGGGGATCGCATTACAAATCCCCTACGGCATTCAACTTCGACTGAGAGGCGAAAATGCCTGGCAGCCGAGGGAAGGTTCCGTTGTCACGTTTTGGGTACTTGGCATTTCGTTGCTGGTCCTGGCGCGATTTGGCTGGGTTTGAGAAGGAGCCGATTTCCGTACAGCTTCGGGGAATGCGATTGCGCGGGAGCGGGCAATTTGGGGCTGAGAAAGACGGGCCGATTGGCTAGACTGCGGGATTGTTCCCCACAGCTCATTCGCGTTTTTTATTCCCTGACGCATGGCTACCATCGATTCGAAAACCAAAGCCGCCATGGACGCCCCCGGTGACTCCGCGCCAATTCCACCCAAGAAACGCGTCCCTGAGGGTCTTTGGCTGAAATGCCCGGGTTGCGCGGCCAGCGTTTATAAGAAAGAGGTCGAGCAACGGCTCAACGTCTGTCCCAGCCCGAAGTGTGGACACCATTTCTACGTCTCGGCGAGTGAACGAATCGCACAGGTGTGTGATGACGGGACGTTTGAGCCGATGAATGAACATCTTCGCCCGACCGATCCGCTCGAGTTTTCCGATCGGAAACGCTACGCCGAGCGCTTGGTCGGCGAACAAAAACGGACGGGGCTGACCGACGCGGCGCTGACGGGCACCGGAATGGTTCGCGCCCGACGTGTCGCGATTGCGGTAACCGATAGCGCGTTCATCATGGGAAGCATGGGCTCGGTGGTTGGCGAGCGGCTCGCGCGGCTGGTTGAACATGCGATCGAACAAGAGTTACCGTTGATCATCATCAGCGCGAGCGGTGGTGGAGCGAGAATGCACGAGGGAATTCTCTCACTCATGCAGATGGCGAAGGTGAGCGCGGCGTTGGCGAGGTACGACAAAGCGGGAGGACTCTTCATCAGTGTTCTGACGCATCCGACCATGGGCGGTGTAGCAGCTAGTTTTGCGTCGCTCGGAGATCTCGTCTTCGCCGAGCCGAAGGCGTTGATCGGGTTTGCCGGACCGCGAACCATCAAGGCGACGATCGGGATCGAGTTGCCCGAAGGGTTTCAAACGAGTGAGTTCCTCTTGGAACACGGCTACATTGATCGAATCGTCGAACGAAAAATTTTGAAGACGGAAATCGCGCGTGCTATCGACTACTGCGGCAAATAGCAAATAGGTTGAGCGATGGGTCTGTTTGATTCCGTCAAATCGATGTTCGGCGACAGCGGCGGTGGACGCATTGATGTCGCCAAGCGTTTTACGCTCGAACGAACTGCCGTCACCGGTACGATGGCAAGATTCTTCGCAGCCAAGGACCAGGACAACAAGGATCGCGTGGTCGGCGTGAAAATTCTTGACCCAGAGAAAGTTGAACTCTTCGAGGGTCGTTTCAAAGGCCTG
>JBCCOI010000830.1:0-2707 GCA_039025515.1 Planctomycetota bacterium | reverse complement strand
TCGGACGCGATCCAGTGTTTCCGCGAACCGCCTTGCCTGTTCGTCGTATGTTGCGTCGTATTCCATCATTACATCATGACGCACCCACGATTCAGGGCCAAGACGACCGGACCAAATTAGGGGACAAACAAGTTCGGGTACGATCAAATCAGGGAACAAGCCATGACGGAGAAGCCTTCGGCCCCGTGGCGTGAGAGTCCCGGTAGTTGAGTCGAGCCCGAACGTGTCCTTCTCGCCGGAGATAGAGCAAATCGGCCTCGCGCACGAATGTACGAACGACGCGAAAATACTCCCTCCCGCGCTCTGATTCCTCTTGATTCACTTGCCTATCCTCAGTGGAAGGCGGTTGCTCTCCTCGCGATTCAGAGCCTGGACTTGCCAAGGAGACGTACGCGGATCGACTCCTTAGCGTCGTCTGTTTCCATGCGGAATCGGCTTGTTCACCGTTGATGACTTTCGCGAACCCGGTCAAGCGGAGCTGAATTTTTTGGCTCTCCGCGTAAAAGACCCAAGCGACGCTGGGGTTGTCCATCTCGGCAATCTTGGAGGAGCGAACATCGGTGTGAAAATCGATGATCGCTAACTCCTCGTCCGCTTGCCTCAGAATCACCGTTCGAGCATTTGGTTGGCCGTCGCGGTCTGCGGTGGTGATCACTCCCCAACTCCAGGGGTGCCTGCCGGATGATGCTGCAGCTCGTAGACTCTGCCAGACGAAATCGTGCAGATGATCCAGCGGCTCCGGGTTGGACAGAATCATTTCGAGTGCAGATCGCAATCCCATGCCGTTCTAGCCGTTTACTTCGGGTGAGTACCCGAGATCATTCGGAATTTGAGGGGTCACTCAACACCACACAGTTGCAAACCTGGCTGAGCACACCCGCCCGTCGGATTGCGGGCACGATCGCGTGTCTGAGCGAGCTACTCGGCAGTTCGCCTCGGACGACAATCCGAGAACCCTCGAGCGAGACGTGAATCTGACGCAAGAATCGACTCAGTTGCGGATCGACCTCCAATGTAGCTGAAATCCGCCCGAGGACGGATTGCGTCGCGTTCGTTTTCGTAGAAACCGTTTCCACTGTGTCACTCTGTATCGAACCCTGCCGCGTCAATCATTCACATCTTTGCTTCATGGTTGCGGCGTCGAGCTGCACCATAGGGAAGCGTACGACGCGAGAGGATCGCCAAACGTATCGACATCAAGAAAATCGGAAATCGAACCACAAAACCTTTAGCCCGACGCCAATCAAACGAATCAACCGACACAAGATGGACGGGTTGCGAGAGCAAGATTGCTCGCCAGCTTGATAGACTACCCGGAAGAGTTAAACGTCGGGCATGTACTTCATCACCTCGCACGGTAGGTCGCGCCGATGGATTCGCAGACATTTTCAGATCCACCGCAACTCGTGCTGCTACCGGGCTTAGGAGCGGACGCGGACCTTTTCTATCCGCAAATTGAACACTTTGGTGACCGACTTTGGGTCTACACAGGACTCTCACCCAGCCAGCTTGAGGGTCAGTCGCCATCGATGGATTGGGCAGCGCAACACTGTGCGAACATCATTTCGACGCAAATGAGTCCGGGTTGTCCCTATGTTCTCGGTGGAATGTCCTTCGGAGGGTCGCTCGCCATGCAGATTGCGTCTCTGTTGGAACCAAAGCCCGAAGCAATTGTTTTGATTTCAAGCAATCGCACAGCCGAGACGATTCCGACGAGTTTTCGCGTCAACCGCTTCGTCGGGTCATTGCTGCCGTCGTCATTGATTCGCATGGGTCTGCGAACACTCTCGGGTGTTTTCTCAAAGCGAGAGCAGTTAGACGAGGCAAACCGCGAGCGACTAACTGCTATGGCGAACCGGGCCGAGATTCCCAGCCTTCTTTGGGGCGCCGCTGCAGTCGCAAAGTGGAAGTTTGGTGAATCTGACGCCAAGCGTCTCACGATCCCCTTGCATCAAATTCACGGACGACTCGATTGGGTGATTCCACGACATGACGAGCACGTTACCGAAGAAATCCCGGACGGGCGGCACTTAATCACATGGACGCACGCCAGACAGGTCAACGACTTCCTGGAACAAGCAATACAAAGCGTTCTACCCGAGTCGGTGTGCTAGGCGAATGCGGATCGTTTCATTGCTTCCCAGCGCGACTGAAATGATTTGCGGTCTGGGGCTAATCGAATCTTTAGTCGGCGTTACTCACGAATGCAAATATCCAACCGAGGTGACTCGGGTCCCTTGCGTGACGCATTCTCCACTTTCGAATGTATTATCGAGTCGAGAGATCGACGGAGCCGTTCGCGCGGAACTATCGGGCGAGGGAACGCTATACCATATCAACAACGCGGCGATGAAGGCGGCGAGTCCGGATGTGATCATCACGCAGACGGTGTGCAATGTCTGCGCCGTTTCCATGAAGCAAGTTCAGAATCTCGCTCACGAACTTCCCGGGCGGCCTGAAGTCATCAACCTCGAACCTTCGACGCTCGAGGATGTCTTTCACTGCATCCGCACGCTCGGAAGTCGTTTCCAGTGTGAGGCTCAGGCTGAGCATTTTCTGAATCGACTGAAGTCACGGGTACGATCCGTCCGAGTACGTAGTGAAACAATTGAACGTCGTCCGAAAGTGGTTCTATTGGAGTGGATCGACCCTCCGTTCAGCTCAGGCCACTGGAATCCCGAATTGGTCGAAATGGCTGGCGGCTGCG
>JBCCOI010000829.1:0-2718 GCA_039025515.1 Planctomycetota bacterium | reverse complement strand
GTGACCGTACCGAAATCGAATGCGTGTCCGAGCTTGAAGTCCAATCCGCCGCCAATCATCACGAAAGGAATGTTGTCCCGTGTGTGCGAGTTTCCTTTGCCAAGCTCGTTCGTCCAAACGATCGTTGTGTTATCGAGAAGTGAACCTTGACCTGACGGGTCGGGCGTTTCGCTCATTCGCTTTGCCATGTGCGCGACTTGCTCGGCGTACCAGGTATTGATTTGGATCAGTTTCTCATAGGCGTCCTCATTCGAATCAGGCTCGTGAGAGAGTCCGTGATGCCCCTCGTTGATGTCCAGCCATTTCATCCGCGGCTGCCCGACGCTGTTGGTGATCTGGAAGGTCGCTACCCTCGCAAAATCCGCCAGGAAGCTGTTGACCAAGAGCTCCGTCTGCATCTTGGTGATCTCCGGCATGTTGTCGTTTTGTTCCTCGATGTTGGGAGGCAGTTTCGGGACAGCATGCGAGTTTGTGTCGTTGCGAGTCGCGGCGGCGAATTCGGTTTGCAGATCCTTCTCGACATCGCGAACAAGTCCCAAATGCAAATCCAAAAGCTCACGGTCTTCACTGCTGAGTGATCGCGCAACCGACTTAAATTCTCCGGCGAGATCATCGAGCACGCTGGCCAGCATCTGCCGATTCTTCACTTGGCCGTAAAGCTTGTCGAACATTTGATACGGGTCGCTGATCGGAGCAACCGGCTGATTGGGACCTGAGTATGACATCCGCGTCCAAGTATCGGCGCGATCTGGAACCATCACGCCGAACTCAAGAGATCCAAAGCGTGTTTGTGTTGCGGGATTCGCTTGCAACTGATTCTTGATGTGCTGATCAACGGAGATACCCATCGACCAGCCCGCGGGTGTGTCGCTGCCGCCCTGGATGTCTCCGGGGAAAAGTTCGATCCCCGTCAGCAGGCAACCGATGCCGCGCATGTGACCATCGCCGTCACCTTTGATGCGGTTGCAAATGCCCTTTGCGGTGAGCATCTGCTTCTGAAAAGGTGCGAGTGGCTTGAGAATTCGTTTGACGTCGTAGTCGGCGCCCGTTTTGTCTGGCCAAAAGTGCTTGGGAATCACACCGTTGGGGCTGAAAACGAAAACCAAACGTCGTCGTCGCGCGGAACTCGATTCGCTCGCACGCAATGCACTGGGAAGCCCAAGCAGGAAGCTTGCGGCAGCCGAACTGACGCCCAACTCTCGTAAAAACTCACGTCGTTCCATTGTCAGTCTCCTCTTCGATTGAATGCAGTGCGACCAACACCGCGACCTCTCCGATCAAACGCCTGATGTGGAAATCATTCTCGCGGAAGGCCTCTAAAAGTTTAGCTGCAGTTTCGGGTCCGAACGCTGCGGGCGGCTGCTTCGCAAAGTGTTCGACAACGCGTTCGACGAATGCCAACTGTGCATCTTCGTTCTCGGCTAAAAATGTCGCCAGTTCTTTGGGCGATGCAAACTTTGCTTCATCGCCCGTCCGAGTCACATAGCGACCATTCGCATCGATCGGTTTGCCACGTTCGGTTTCGCGGAACCGACCTACGGCATCGTAGTTCTCAAGTGCGAACCCGAGCCCATTGATCTTCTGATGGCAGACCTGGCACATCGTTTCACCGGTTTGAAGTTCAACCCGTTCACGAGTGGTCAGGCCAGGGTGCAAGTCCGGATTGAGCGGCGTGAAAGCTTCATTTGGAGGCCGCAGCGTCCGTCCCAAGACTCGACGAATCAGGAACACACCGCGATGGATGGGTGATGTTGACTTGTAGTAGCTGAGGTGGCTGGTGACCAATGGATGAGTCAAGACGCCAAAGACCTGTTCAGGAGCCGGCTTACCCGGAACTAACGTGCCTTCCGTCGCTGAAATCTGGCTTTCATCATCGGGTCCGGCATCCTCGTTGTGTTGCTCGATCGCGAACATCGGCCCGTAGAATTCGGCGAGTTCCGTATTCGTCCAATTCCAACTTTGCCTGAACAGATCGCGGTAGTCGCAACGTTCAGACCAGAAGATGTCGCGGAGCGACCGTTCGAGTGAGCGGCGAAGTTCAAGTGTCAGCTCGACGTCGAAACCCGGGAATGCGTCTTGGTCCTTCGCGATCTCATGTGTCGGGTCGACTTCCAACCACTCGAAGAACATCTCCATCGCCTTTGCTTCTAGACGTGGATCGTCGCTCATTCGATTGGCGATCTGACGAACTCGGTTTTCGAACCCCTTGTCGCTTGGGCGGAACCAACGCTTCTGACTCAGGTCAATCAACCATTGATCGGACGGCAGCGAGTCATAAAGCGTCAACGCCAGGCTCGCCGCAACGCGATCGTCGTTAGTGAGAGCGTTGGACGCGTCGGGGTAAAGAAAACGTGGGGACTTGATGATCAGCAAACAAGATCGTGCGATTGCGAGTTGATCATCGGCCGCGGCTTCCAATTGATCGTCGATGTAGAGCTTGATGACATCTTCGCCCGGCTCGGATCGAAATGCGACTCTTACCAACTCCTTCAAAAATCCACGCAGCCGTCCGCGATTCTCGTCGCTTTCTTTACGATGACGCTTCTTGTACTGAGGCCAAAGTTCTTTCATCGCGACTTCGCCAAATTCCAATGCCGCCGAGGTGACGGCTTCGTCCCATTGGCGGTCCACCCGCGTTCCACGGTCGTACCCATACGTCCGATCATCCGGCGGAAGTTTGGCTTGCAACGCAAACGTGCCAGAGCCTGCAGACGGAGT
>JBCCOI010000828.1:0-2725 GCA_039025515.1 Planctomycetota bacterium | reverse complement strand
TGGGCACGCCGCCAAATCATGTCAGGCTATTTCTTGCGGTGCCTGATCTTGCTTCGCATCCGCCGTTTCTTTCGACCAACTTTGCGACGCCCTTTTCCGGTCTTCTTGGTACCCACCTACAAAATTCTCCGCTTCGTTGCGCCGACGTCTGTGATCGGCCTCATATTTCATTGGACTAAAAAGATGACTGGCAGGTCGGCGCAGCCCTCACGAGAACCACTAAGCCTATCAAATCAGCTCGACACAGCAAGGCGGATTCACCCGATCTGTGCCAGATACTCGCCCTGTTTGCCGGACTTCTTGCACGCTTTCTTGTAAACCTTCTTCATGGCCTTGTTCGACACGAGTGACGGTTCAAGTGCATAAATCTTGTCGTAGGTCTCGACAATGCTGGGAAAGTCCTTCTGGGCTTCGTAAATCGAGGCGAGTTCGGCATGAACGCCGAGATCGTCCGGGACTTTATCGAGATATCGCTTCAAGCCGTTGATCGCGCCTGCAAGATCTCCCGCCCGTTTGAGTGACGCGGCGACCTGGTAGATCGGAGCAGTCTCGTCCGGTCGAATCTTGGCGGCCTGTCGATAGTGCACGACGGCTTGAGCCAAATCACCCAACGTTTCGCACCATCGACCCAACACCAGCTCATTCTCATAGGCCATGTCGCAGTCTTGAAGGATTTGGGAGACCGAATCAATGCTCTTAAGTTCACCGAGCGAATAGAGGCTGTCGACGGTCCCTGCGATCAGCAACCCGACGCTGACCGGTTCAGTCTCGCCCTCCGGCACGATCTCCGTCTTTCCCTCTTGGATTTCGAGGATCCACTGTTTAAATCGCTCGTTAAGCGACTCCACCATGGGCTCCGCTTGGGCGAGCGGAATGTGCGACCCCATATTGCAACTAACACACTCGCCGAGGATTTGCGATCGAGAACCAAGCGGTAGCAGCGGAATGAAATACAGATGCCCGAACTTTTGCGCTTGGTAGCTGTTCTTGCGGCTGTACCGACCGCAGTGTTCACACTCGCCGAAGTGCTTCACCACGTTCTTCTTGAAGTACATCTTAGAGCCGTAGATGATCATCGACTCGGAGTGTCCTTTCGTGTCGCGGGGAAATCGAATCCGCAGAGAACCCTGTGGAGCGGACGGCATGGGACTCGAACCCACAGCCCCTTGCGGGGTACTTCAGTTCCAGTGAAGCTGCTCACCAATTCGCTTACCGTCCGAGTGGCCGTTCACGGCCTGCGACTTGTGTCGCCTTTTCAACTTCTGGTCAGTTTATCGACCAATCGACACTGCCGACTAGTCCACGGTTCACCGAGGACACGCTTTACTGGGAACTACAGCGTCGTCTTGGCACCGCTGATGAGCTTGATGAACTCATCATTGTCTTCGAACCGACCGAGCTGCTTCGTCAGTTGCTCCATCGCATCGCAGGGATGCATGCTTGAAAGCGTCCGGCGAAGCATCGTGACCGCTTCGTAGGTTTCTTCGTCGTGTAGGAGTTCTTCGCGGCGTGTTCCCGATTGGCTGATGTCGATCGCGGGCCAAACACGTCGATCGGCCAATCTTCGATCGAGTACCAATTCCATGTTGCCGGTTCCCTTGAACTCTTGGAAAATGGCTTCGTCCATTCGGCTGTTGGTATCCACCAATGCCGTGCCGACGATGGTGAGCGATCCACCCTCTTGAAACGCGCGAGCAGTCGCGAACAGTTTCTTCGGGATGTCCATCGCCTTGATATCGAGTCCACCGGTCATGGTGGCGCCGCCGCGTCCGCTGCGGCCGACCCACTTGTTGAACGCACGTGCGAGTCGGGTGATCGAATCAAGCATCAAGAAAACGTCTTGCCCCATCTCGGCGAGTCGCCGCGCACGATCGATGACGAGCTGACTGAGCCTGACATGGCTTTCGACGTCCATGTCCAAGCTGCTGGCGACAACTTCGCCACCGGCAACATTGCGTCGCATGTCGGTCACTTCTTCCGGTCGCTCGTCGATCAACAGCACGATCAGTTTGAGATCCGGATGGTTGGTTGAAATTCCGGACGCGATGTCCTGAAGCATGATGGTCTTGCCGCTCCGTGGTGGCGCGACGATCAAGGCACGTTGACCCTTTCCCAGGGGTGCCAGCAAGTCGATCACTCGATTGGTGAGGGGTTGGCGCCCGCACTCGAGATTGAGCCACTCCTCGGGGTTTATGGGCGTCAAGCTCTCGAAACTCTTGATCTCCGGGTAATCGTCCGGCTTCATGCCGTCGACGTCCAGAATTTCGCGGACGCGTGGACCCTGCTGCCGTTTGGTTTGTTGCATGTGCGCTTGCAGATAGACGCCCTGCCGCAAACCAAACTTCTCGATCATGGTGCCCGGAACAAAAGGATCGCTTCGTTCGCGGGAGTAGTTGTTGTCTTTGCTTCTTAAGAATCCATAGCCGTTGGGATGTAGTTCAAGAATGCCTTCGCATTCCTCCATCGGCGCATCACTTGGGACGTCCGCAGGCTCGCGATCGCCGGGGCCGCCACCGGGGCCACGACGCCTTCGTCGAGACCGTGGCTTTCCACCACCAGCTTGTCCGTTTCCACCAGGTCCGCGTCGAGGTGAACGTTTCTTTTTTGCCATGTGTCATCCAGAGAATGCCGGGATGCCAAAGAGGACGAAGGTCAGCCAGGAGAGACGAATTCACGTCGCCAGCGGCATACCTTTAGACCGGCATGAGAGAGATTCCGCAGCGGT
>JBCCOI010000827.1:0-2725 GCA_039025515.1 Planctomycetota bacterium | reverse complement strand
TTCGAATTGGCGACTCCGTTTTCGGTGCGTTGCAAACGCACCCGACTGGCAACTCAAGCCTCGAAACGGGATGTCCATCGGTGTGTTGACGCTGGGAGATCGCCCCGAAGAGCTGGCCCGATTGATCCAAACAGCAAGAGAGCACTGTGATGTTCCTCATGAGATCATTCTGATTTCGCCAGAGTCCATCACCGCTTATGAGAATGACTCCGATGTGCGGCAGATTCGGTTTTCCGAACGAGATGAACTTGGCTGGATCACGCGCAAGAAGAACTTGATTTGCGAAGCCGCCGAATTCACCGATATCGTGATTTGTCACGACCGTTTTGAGTTCACTCCTTCGTTCTTTTCCGCTTTCGGTTCATGGGGTTGGTCATACGGAATCGCCGCCGTTCGGCTCAAGCTGCCTGACGGACGCCGTGCACTCGATTGGGGTGTCGTTCAGGGCGAGAATCACACTTGGTGCAAAGGCGGCTTGATCAACTACCGTGACTACTCACGGTACAGCTATGTCCCCGGAGGCGTCACGATGCTGCGGCGGCCATTCTGGGAACAATACAAATGGTGCGAAGAGCTCTATTGGAATGAACACGAGGATGTTGAACTCTGTCGTCGCATCCAGCGTGATGGGCATCGAATCGATTTCTTCCCGGGGCTCATGATTGCCTCGCGAGACCGATGGGTCGATGAGAATCCACTGATCCCCTACAGCGACGTCTACGACTTGTAGGACGGACTACTCGAGACCTTCCAGCCCAGGTCCTGGGATCAAACCGCCGCCGATCGCCTTGAGCCTATCGCCAAAGAATCGTGGCTCGACGGCGAAGCCGATGCCCACATTGTCTCTCCCCGGATCGACGTTGACGTTGATTCGAACCAGCAGTGATTCGCCGATACGCGTCAATCCGAATGATTGGCCGACGTTGCCGACGCTACCAAAGTCATATGTCGTTGCGGCTGAGATGATCCACTTTTCATTCATTCGGTAATCAACCGTCGAACGCAAGACGGTGCTGCTGATGGGGCCTTCCAAAGAAAGTAACCCGAGATAGAAATCACTGACACCCGGCCGACTCGATCGGACACCGGCACTGATGGACCGCAGTCCATCGTCGAAGAAGTCAATGTATCCATCGCTTAGGATCGAGAAACGATCGCCAAGATGGTAGCGAAGGTCATACGTCGTTGGTCCAATCGTCTCGCCAAAATTGTCTCGATCGGCATCGGGGAAGATGATCGTTGCAACGTCGAACTGGAGCAGATCGACGATCCGTTCGCGACCACGAAGTCCACGTTTAGTCTGAAACCGCTGATTGACGCCTAACCTGAATTGTTGCAAGTCATCGGCGATCACCGGAGTCGCACTGGTCGCGTATCGCTGCACGCCTTGTCGGTATGCATAGGTTCTTGGATCAAACCGGCCGGGCAGCACGCCGCCAAATGTATCGCCGATGAATCGCCGTCGGAACTCTTCTTGTGACGTATCGTCCAGCGGATCGTAGAGCGGAATCTCATCCAAGTCAGTATCGCTGTCGGCGTACCAATATTCGAACTCCCAGTTGACCTTGTGAGCGAGCCCTCGAACGTTCAGCAAACTACTTTCGATCGTCGGGTCCACTCGAAACATCGGAAGGTTGATCTGAATGCCGGCCTGACCGAGCAGCCGGGTCAACGATTCACCATCGGCTGCTTCACCGTAGAACGCCGCATCAAACGCGCCGATGGGCACGACGTTGAATGGTCCGGGGCTCCATTTCAGCGAGAGCTCTTGTCGGGTTGATGCCACTAGGCCTTGCGCGTCGACTTCACCGGGCAACGGAAAATGATTTGCCGCTTGTACCGGGTCGTCCGGATCATCAGCGACATTTAACCTGCTGTAGGAAACATGATTTCGCATGTTCCAATTGAATGGTCCAAGTCCTGCAGCAATCAGGTAATGATCCAACGCCGGTAACCGCTCCGTCTCCATGAAGAAGTCGTTCAGCTGTGGACGTACGGAAAGATCGAATAGCTGATTGAAGTAGTACTTGCGAAGCCTCAGCTCGGTCACATGATCGGGATTCTGATCCCATTCGTTCTCGAAGTATTGCTCCAAAAAGTTTCGATCACTTATCCACCCGAGTTGTCCGATGAATTCGAAGTCACTGGGAAGCTGTTGCCGGTGTCGCCAGAGAGCCCGACCGCGGAAACTTTCTTCTGGTTCAACGGCTAACCGCCCAAGACCCAATCGGTCGACCCCGGAATCGTCGATGCCCCAAACATCCAACACACCGCGTGTTTGCCCGGGGACTCCAAAGAGACCCGGCAGCTGATAATCCAAGTTTGTTCCAAGCGCGGGACCGCGATCACTCAGATAGTGGGTCGACAATTCCCAATCAACGTCCTCCGGAACGTCCGTGATTCCAAGTAGTTGAAACACGTCCCAGTCAAGCAGCACCTGGGTTCCAAAGTTGTTATCGTCGCTAATCTTGAAGTCGCGAAGATAAAAGACGGGTCGTTCCAAGCTGGTGGAAAAACGCGGCCAATAGAAAACAGGAATACCACCTAGGAAAACGAAGCTGTTCGATGACCTCACGAAAGGGTCCGTGTCGGCGATAACTTGGCCGGTTGAACGATCGAGTCGTGTGCGAGTTCGTTCGAAGAAATCCAGTCGCTCGCTCTGTAGCCAGTAGCGCGGCACGCCGAGACGACTACTCGTCACTGCCGCATCGAACGCAAGATAGTT
>JBCCOI010000826.1:0-2736 GCA_039025515.1 Planctomycetota bacterium | reverse complement strand
CTACAAAAATGCGACAGGATTAATCGCGGCCGTCTCGTTGGCCCGTCGCGTGTTAAGCGGAGGCGCGTCTGAGTTGGGCGACTACCTCAGCTTTCTTTCGGGCGGTTGCAGCAAAGATCCGCTCGATTTGTTGCGTGATGCCGGTGTGGACATGGCAAGCCCCGAACCGGTGAAGACGACACTCACTCGGTTCGAATCTCTCACGAAGGAATTGGACGAACTGCTTTGAATAAGCACAACCGTCGTCAAGAATCGAGCAAGGTGGTGAAGCCAATAAGGTTGACGTCGGCGACGCTTCTAAAGGCGGCGCAAACGCTAGCTGGCAACGACCCAAGATTGGCCGATGTCCTCGCATCGCATGGTCCGCCTCCTTTGCTTCGGCGGCCAGCAACATTCGCCACTCTAGTTCACATTATTTTGGAGCAGCAGGTATCGGTCGAGTCGGCAAAGTCGACTTTCGATCGATTGCGCGCTTCGCTCGACGGGGAGATCGTTCCCGAAACCGTGCTTGAACATGGCGAAGATGGTCTCAAGGAGCTAGGTTTTAGCCGCCAGAAGTCGCGCTACACGATCGCGCTTGCCACAGACTGCCAAGAAAAGCGATTTCGAATTGACCGCTTGCGACAAAAATCCGATCAGCAGGTGCGCGACGAGATCTGTGCGAGGCTGGGGCTCGGGAATTGGTCGGCCGAGGTATTTATGATGATGGCTCTGCTTCGCCCTGACGTCCTACCGGTGGGAGATCTCGCTCTGGTGAAGGGGATGGCCGAACTGGACAGCGTCGAGTACGCGGATTCGGATGCAGTCCTGCAGCGTGCCGAGAAATGGCGGCCTTTCCGAAGCGTGGCCACGCGGATGGTATGGCAGCACTACGCGGCATCGCGAAGACGCAAGATCTTTTGATCGCCCGTTCGCCAGCGTGTTCATTCGTCGGCCGGTCGGTCTGGTCTCCCGGTTGCCGAGCTTAAAACTTTTCGTGAGATTCGCTACGCTTTCTGCGATCGAGTCTGAATTGGTACCCTCGTGTATGAGTGTCCGCTCTCCCATGATTTCATTGTTGCTCGAATTCGGATCGCAAGAATCATTGCATTGGCCTCCAGCGGTGCAAACACCGCTCGCCGCGAGTGTGTCCGACCAGCCAATCGAAATGGCTTCTGGCGGAGTAATGCTTCTCTTCGCCGCCGTGATGTTTGCGACTTACATCGGCGTAGCCATCGAACGCTTCCACAAGACTGTCGCAGCCCTCTGCGGCGCCGCCGTCCTCGTGGCGCTGGCGTTGTATTTGAAACTCTTTCCGTACCCGCAGGTTTATGAGTTCCTCAAAGAAGATTTGAACATCTTCGGCGTCATCATCGGAACCGGTGTATTGGTCGACGTGGTAGGTAAGAGTGGCCTGTTCCACTTTCTTTCCATGTACATCGTTCGCTTTACGGGAGGGTCGGCAACCAAGCTCTTTTTGACGCTCTGCGGCGTGACGTTCTTGTTCGTCAGCGTGCTGACGATCGTCCCGGCCATGCTGATTCTGTCTTCGCTGGTCCTGGTGATCAGTCGATCGCTAAACTATCGCCCAATGCCATTGCTACTCAGTGTCGCAATCTGCGCGAACAGCGGCGCGATTGCGACGTTCGCCAGTGGTCTGCCCAACATCATGATCGGTACTGCCGCAGAGATTCCCTACTCCCACTTTCTACGCGTCAGTCTACCGTATGCGGTTGTCAGTCTTGTGATTGCGGTTGCGGCATTGAGGTTCTTTTTCCGCAACGACCTGCCTTGGGTTCAAACCGAGGAGGAGAAGTCGGCGCTTCGCGAACAGATCGAGTCTTTTGACCCGTGGGCGATGGTCGAGGACAAAAAAGTGTTGGTTCGAAGCGCGACGATTCTCTTGCTGACGGTGATTGGGTTTGTGTTTGCACAACAGCTTGGCGTCGGCATGGATTTCATCGCGATGGTTGGTGCCACGGCCTCACTTTTGTTTGCAGGAAAAGGCGTTGAGGACGCGATTCAAAAAGTGAATTGGACGGTCATTCTTTTCTTTATGGGGCTGTTCGTCATTATCGGCTGCGTGCGAGAAACCGGCGCGCTCGCCTTGGTCGCGGAGAAAGTTGTAGAGATCTCTGGGAATAAACTCACACTCCTTGTTCCTCTTCTTGGCGTCTTTTCAGCGGTCGCGAGCAGCATCGTCGATAATATCCCAGTTGCAGCAACCTTGATTCCGATCGTCCAGGATGTTGCCGGTGACGGATCAGTCTCCATCGAACCACTCTGGTGGACATTGATCATCTGTTGCAATCTCGGCGGAAACGGGACTCCGATTGGTTCCATCTCGTGCGTAATTGCGATTTATGCACTCAAGAAAGAAGCGGGCGTGCACGTCGGATGGGGCACATTCCTCAAGATTGGAGGAGCCATCATGCTCGTTCAAGTCGCGGGTGCCATCGTGTATCTCTTACTCAGTTACAACTCCGGATGGATCCCCACCTAGGCGAATGGCCTGACGTGCCTGAGTCTAGGAAGCGGCGAGGCAAACGCTTCGGCATCAGCGGTGCTAGTGGTGGAACGCGGAAATAACCTTGATTGTATCGGAAGACAAAATGGTAACCCGAAGCGTCAGCGAGGCGACAATTCGCGCAGTTTCCTCGCTCACGCGTCGGGTTACGAAGTAAAGGTCAACTACGAGTTCCACCACTAGTTGTTGCTGAAATTGAAATCCAAACTCAATTCTTTACCGAGTGGATT
>JBCCOI010000825.1:0-2751 GCA_039025515.1 Planctomycetota bacterium | reverse complement strand
GAACGGTACCGATCACCGAGGACCGGCGGTTGAGTTTCCATTGTCAAAAGACGACGCCCGGTCCTTCGGTGCATCGGATGGTTCGTCGACGCTTGTGCGAAGTTCATTCGACCATGCAAGTAGCGTATCACGTTCGTCGTCGGAAAGGGCCTCCATGTCACCACGATCCATGAACATGTCAACACAACGAGATCTGATCGATTCAAGTTCTGTGTCGGCGTAATGCGTAATACAGAATCCGCACCAATGTGCCGTTGTCGCGGTTTGGTCCCGTACTCGATCCAGAAACCCTGCAAACCGTTCTCGGCTTGAATGCCGGTCTTTCAGTTCGGGAGCGTAAAACGTGAACCAATGAACGCGTTCTCCATCCCGAAATCTCGCTCCAGAAATTATCACCGGACCGTGCGAATCATCGACCGGCGTCAGCCGATACTGCCGTGCGTCAGCATGTACCGTATCGTTGTCGTCCAATCGCTCAAAGTCGTATGCCACGCCACCAAAGACGGTTTCGCCACACACTACGCCACGTTCATCACGCCGGACTTTCGACATTTGCGTAAACAGTACGTCGTCAACTTGTGTCATCGTCTCGCTCGACGAACGCTACGCATCAGCGGGGACGGGCGAAAGACTTGCAAGCAGACGGGAAAACAGCCCACCCGTCCTCCGTTGCATGCGATGGTTATCCGACATTTCGAGCTCGGGAGCCACGGCATTCGCGCTTGCCCCATAGAACTCATTTTCTGTCAATAAATCAAGCACTCCGGCGCTAGTGCGAAAAAGCGTTGGGACGCGCGATCGATCGTACGCACTTTGGACGTGAAAATGGAGGTGCGGACGACCAGAGCATCCTGTGTTTCCCGATCGAGCTATGGGATGTCCGGCTTCCACCCAATCACCAACCGAAACTAAGGCACCATCCAAGCAGATGTGGGCATAGCAAGCGACGGAGAAATCATCGTGGCAAATACGTATGGAATTGCAATTGTCAGTCGGCAACTCGCCAGAATCGAGAGCGCGAACGACGCGACCGCCTCGCGTAGCACAAACAGTGGTTCCAATCGGCATCCAGAAATCGACAGAGAAATGCGAAGTCCCCTGGTGTGATCGAGTTCCGCCGTATGTCTGGCAGCACCGGAAACGAACGTTGTGCTCAAACGGCAAGTCGTACACGTGCGAAGCATCATGTCGAGATAGTACGAGATTAACACAACGTTCAAGCATAGCGGTCTGTCATACGCCTCATTCGGATAACGTTGGCCGTCACCGAGGACGGGCCAAGAAACTAACCACTTCAAAACCGTCGACTCCCGTCCTTCGATGCACGGCATTGTTACCCGAATCTTCCGCCGCCGCTACAGCCATTCGCTCGTTGGGATCCGACGTATAAATTGCAATGTTAGCATGGGCGTATCGGCCCTTACATCCAGAACGCGGAATTCGTAGTGGCCCTTCTTGATCTCATCATCACCCACTCCTTCGAATTCGAAGTGTGAGCAGAATAATGACGAGAGTCGCGGTGACGAAAGATACAAGTCGCCATCCATTCGCATCAACGAGCCATGTAGTTTCTGTCCGCGTTCCGGAACCAAGGTGTCTGATTCGCCCTTCATGTACTGAACGCCGGTGCTGTTCAACCCAAGTGAGCGGTTTCCACACTGCGGACAGTCCACTAAGTCAGCATTGTCGTTGTCAAACGACTCAGAAAGTACGTAGCGAGGGCTCATTGCCGCCGCCTTTATGCGGTCAGCTCGCGAGAATTGGTTTCCGCAACTGGTGCATGCCGGTGGCTCGTAGAGAAACGGCGTGGGCAACGGAAAATCGATAAGCTGACAAGAACGACATCGGTAAAGCGTTTGGTCGAAGCAGAACAGCGGCGATTCATACCCGCATTCGCAGAGCATAGACGCTTCGCCCGCTGGCCAATCGATGTCGCTTGAACTTGTAGTCAATGTTGCTTCAGTCGGGTAACGTCTAGGATCACGCGGCGGCGACAAACGACTCACCACTCCAACAACCGCGACTTCGCCGCTCGTCGTGCATCCGTTGGTTACCCCCGCTCTCCAGTCTTCTTGCAAGCTAGAAGTCCGGCAGCTGGCAGAATGAACATTATCCAACAGCAAACCAAATTGGGATACCCCGCACCTCCTCGAGTCTCAATACCGACAATCCCACCATTGGTCGATACGTATCCATACCCAAAAAAAGCTAATGCCAAAATACATACGATCGCAGGCTGCCTGCAATCAATGACGCGCGTTGTCCCGACAACGATAGCAATCACGAGCGAAACGAAAATTGCGAGTCCAGACGATCGCCCGTCATAAACAACGAATGGAAATAGCAAGCCCTCGACCAGAAAATCAGCGAGTGAAACGAACACGAACACTGCAACGGTGACAATTGCCGATTTCCAAATCGATTGGCCTGTGTGCGAAGTGTGAATGACACTTGACGATGTACCGCATTCGTTCACTGGAGGCTCAAACGGATTGGCCGACACTACTTTGGATGCCTGCAATTCGACGGGGTAACGTCAAGGATCACGCGGCGGCGACAAACAACCAACCACTCCAACAACCCCGACTTCGCCGCTCGTCGTGCATCCGTTGGTTACTGTCATGGGCCAAGCCAACGGTGAACACGTCACGTCAGCCTATCGTTCATAAAAAACGGTGGCAAACAAGATGCCAGTTGCCCTTCTCGGTCCGATCGAAACCATCATCAACGAATCGAAGAGAGAAGCGTGGG
>JBCCOI010000824.1:0-2756 GCA_039025515.1 Planctomycetota bacterium | reverse complement strand
GTGACATCCCAGGTCTACGCCCAAGCCGATCTCATTCGAGCCCAAGGTGACGCGGCAGTCGATTTCGCATTCGCGCGGAACCTACACGCGGAAGCTTATAGCAAGGAGCTTGACAATTGGAAAAAGGAACTTCGAATCTATTGGGAACGTAAGACACTTGCCGAACAGAAAAAGTTGGAACTGAACCATGTTCGACAGATCAAGCGAATGAGGTATCTCAACGATCAAAAATGGCAGAACAGCCGCGTATGGGATCGCCTGAAGAATCATCAAGAATTGAGTGGTTCGAGCATACGCAACGGCAAAGCTTTGAACTTTTTGCTGGCTAGACTTGCCGGCTCCGCACTGCCGTATCGATTTGATCCGAGCAACTCTCGTTTTAGTGCGGAGGCGCTCGGCCAGCTTGATCTGAGCGAAAACCTGTTACGCAACGTGCTCCTCAAACAAGGTTCCTACAAGTTTTCGGCGAGTCAGAAGCTCGATGGTTCGATCAGCGTATGGCCTTACATTCTGCGTTGGAGTGAATTCGACGAGTTGCGAACTGCTTTCGAGAACACACGGGCGGCCGTGGTCAGGGAATCGGAGGAGTCGGGCCAAGCATCTGTCGAGAGCATTCAAGAAATGGAATCCGCGCTCATGGCGTTCACTGCTGCGTTCCACGGATCGGAAAAGGTGGATCAGTGGATAAAGCAACGCACGCGGTACACGCATTTCTATGCCGGTGATCGTTTCCTGCAGGAGCTCGATCGCGAAATTTTGCAATTACAAAAGTCGGGAGACATTCGTCCGTTTCGCGGACAGAGCGGCTACGACCCCGACTCTGATGGCGACCACCTGATAAGCCTACTTTGCTTCATGAATCGTAACGGCGTCGAGTTCGCACCCGCAAATCCGGGAAACGAGTTCGCTTATCAGAACCTGTTCGTTCTTATGCGAGGACTCTATCTGACGATCGCCGAGGAAGATGAATCGTTGAAGCCCAAAAATCTTGGTGAGCTTTCCAAGTAGGTTGGATTCTTGGAACGCCCAATTGCTAGTGCAAGCGTCGCTCAGGCGTTGGCCGTTCTTAAAAAGTTTGGCCCTTCGATCTCGCTTAAGATCAGCGTTTCCAAACGGGGTCATGGTGCGAATCAGCAGCAGACTCGAACCATCGCGTGAGCGTCATCTTTTGGCGTGTGTAGAAGTGCACGCCCTCGGTGCCTTGGATGTGTAGGTCACCAAAGAAGGATTGATTCCATCCGGTGAAAGGTAGCCATGCCATCGGTGCGGGGACTCCGACATTGATTCCAATCATCCCCGCATTGAAATGGCGTTTGAATGTTCGAGCCGCATATCCGTCACTGGTGAAGATGGAAGCTCCGTTTCCGTAGGGACACGACTTCCCGATCGCGATTGCTTCGTCGAGTGATTCGGCACGTACGACGGAAAGAACGGGTCCAAAAATCTCATCTTTCCAAAGCGGCATCTCCGTGCTGACGTGATCGACAACGCTAGGTCCGATCAAAAACGAGTTGCCCGGGTCGACGCTGCGTCCGTCAAGAACGACGTCCGCGCCGACTTCATTCGCGGTATCCAGATAGCCGGCAACGCGTTCGCGGTGGTCTTTGCTGATCAGTGGCCCCATCTCAGCGTTGTCGTTATCGTCAGTGGCGGCAGCGTTAAGCTTGCCCGCAAAATCAACCAATTTCGAGACGAGCGGATCTCCCGCCGAACCCACTGCTAGCGCGACCGAACCCGCCATGCATCTTTGGCCGGCACAGCCGAAGGCCGAAGCGGAAAGTGCCTTCGCGGATTGATCAAGATTCGCGTCGGGCATGATGATCAGGTGGTTCTTGGCACCGCCCGCCGCTTGAACGCGTTTGCCCGCCGCCGTTCCGGTTGAATACACGTACTTCGCAATTGACGTTGAGCCGACAAACGAAATTGCGGCGACGTCTTCGTGCTGGATCAGAGCGTCCACCACCTCTTTTCCGCCGTGCACCAGATTCATGACGCCATCCGGCAAGCCCGCTTCACGAAGCAACTCCAATAAACGGATCGCGCTGAGTGGGACTTTCTCGCTGGGCTTCAAAATAAACGTGTTGCCGCAGGCCAGCGCGATGGGAAACATCCACAACGGAACCATGTTCGGAAAGTTATACGGTGTGATCCCGACGCAAACGCCGACGGGATGCCGATTCGTTTCCCCATCGACGCCTTCGGCAATGTCGGCGAACGTTTGCCCCATCAGCATTGTCGGAACGCTGCAAGCGAACTCGACCATCTCGAGCCCACGTTGTACTTCGGCTCGCGACTCGGCCAGTGTCTTGCCGTGCTCACGAGTTACCAGTCTCGCAAGTTCGTCAAAGTGGGTTTCGATCAGTTGCCGGTACGCGAACATCACGCGAGCTCGAATCACCGGAGGGGTCTCGGCCCACTTGGGTAAGGCGTCCACCGCGGCGGCGATGGCTTGGTTCGCGTCTTCTGCACAGCCCACCGGGGTTCGAGCGATGACCTGGCCGTTCGACGGATTGAAGACCGCCGTTGACTCATCCTTGTTTCGGCTGAACTGCCATTGAGATCCGATCAAAAGCTTCGACGTTGCTACATCCGTTTCCATATCCTGTTCTCGCTCGCACTCGCGCTTCGGGGGTCAGTCGACTTTGGTAAGCTTATCAAAACTAGTTGCACCGAGATGAGAGGAGAATGCGATGCCGCGGATGGTTCGAGGAGCCCTGATACAGGCAACACTTTGCGAGCCGGGCGATGCTCCGGTT
>JBCCOI010000823.1:0-2763 GCA_039025515.1 Planctomycetota bacterium | reverse complement strand
TCGTCGGACAAACAACAGAAGCCACGAGTGAGGCATGGAGGCTTGAGCTCACTTCGACGAGTCGGACTTTCCGCCGAGCATTTTCTTCGTCAGCGTCGTTGGCTTTTGCAACTGCGTCGTTGCCGCCGAATTCGACAGCGTTGGTTTCGCGAAAACGAAGCCATCTCGCTTGAGCGTCGTTCGCGGCCTCGGTGTTTGCTGGATCTGAGCAAGGTTGCAGCTGACGGCGAGCAAGGCCGTCGCTTTCACCACCTCGTGGCGTTGTTGATTCACGGCGGCTATCAACTCTCGATGGTGCCCAGGCTTTCGTTCCTCCAAACGGCACATCGTGGCTTTAAGCTCGCATCGCTTCAGCAAATCCAGCCTTTCCGTTTTGCAGATTTAGCTCAACCGTTTGATCTGTGTCTCACGGACCGGAGGAGGCCTGCAGCTCTCGCGCACCAGACACTTCAAGTCTCGGCCAATCGCACACGGCCAGTCAATACTTCTGAGTTGCCACTTCCCTATGGCCCGTATCCTTCCGTCTGGGACGATCATTGGGAATCCGATTTAGACGCCCTTCGAAAGCGACGTCGTCGGTGGAAGCTTTTCTTCGGCGGCCATTGCTCCAAGTCCGCGTACGCCAAAATAAGAAAATACGCCAGGCTGTCCGTCCTCGACCGGTTTGAAGTCATCGAAACGGCGAAAGCGTTCTTTGAAGACACTTTCTTTATCGAGGATGATCGGTCGTTTTCATTGGCAGCAAAACGCGACCACAAGGGATTCGTTCTGTTGGACAACGGTATTTACAGAACGCCCCCGGGCGATTGGCTGACTATGATCGCAAATAGCAGTTTCTTCCTTGCAGCACCGGGTGGGGACTATCCACTTTCCCACAACCTTGTCGAAGCGATGGCTGTCGGGACCGTTCCGGTCGTCGAATACGGTTCACTCATGACACCGCCACTGCAGGACGGTGTGAATTGCATCGCTTACCGAGGCCCGCGCGAACTGAAATCCGCGCTCGCCAGAATTCGATCGATGCCTGAAGCGAGTAGGGATCAGCTCAGCAACGGTGCGGCCGAATACTATGATCGCCACCTGAGCGCGGCGGCGTTTGTACGAGCCATCCGATCAGGTGAATATTCCGGCATTCATGTTTTGCCCTACCTGACACCGGCACCACGTCCGGTGCCGGTTGCTGCATGACTTGGAGTCAATCGAAGACTCCGCCGACGGTTACTCCGCCTTCAACTCACCACAGTCGGCGATCACGATCGGCAACTTGGTTGTGCCGCTACCGCTTCCGAGAGTCTCGATTCGTTTGACGACATCCATTCCCTCAAGAACACGTCCAAAGATTACGTGCTTGCCGTTCAGCCACGGCGTGGGGACGGTCGTGATGAAGAATTGTGATCCATTGGTGTTCGGGCCCGCATTCGCCATGCTCAGCAAGCCTGGGATATCATGACCGAAGGCAAACTTCTCATCGGCAAACTTCATGCCGTAGATGCTTTCGCCACCCGTGCCATTTCCACGAGTGAAGTCGCCGCCTTGCAGCATGAACTCCGGGATCACGCGATGGAATTTGCTTCCTTTGTAGTGAAGTGGCTTTCCGGACTTGCCTTCGCCTTTTTCGCCCGTGCAAAGTGCCCGGAAGTTCTCCGCAGTCTTTTCGACATCATCACCGAAGAGTCCGAAGACGATTCGGCCGGCTTTTTCGCCGTTGATCTCGATGTCAAAAAAGACCTTCGAAGTTACGTTTGCTTCGGCGGCGCTTTGGGCGGAGGCTTGGTCAGTCATAGTGAACAATGCGGTGGCAACCGCAAGAATTGTGAGTGCTCGGTGCATGGTAGGACTTACGGAGGACGGAGTTTACAGGGAAAGGAAACGCCTCACTAGCGGAGCAGCGAAGCGACGCATTTTGCAGAGACATTATCGCCCACGTCGGCGAATTGGCTAGCACGCTTGGGTCGCGAATTCGGAGTCTTATCGGAAGTCGATCTATCGGTTCAGGACGAATCGCCAAGCGACGCGAGGCGTTCCGCCGCTTTGCTGTAGTCGATGACGGAGACGCGGACCGACATCGGCAGCTTCCGGATTTCTCGGTCAACGTAGGGATCCGCCCGCCTGCTGGACAGCCGGTGGTACCAGGAATCGGATCGTTTGGCTTCGGCACGTTTTGGGTCGAACAAATCTCGCCAAAGCTGTCGAATGGCGTTGGGCTTTTCGTGATTTTCCTCCGCATGGCGACGAAGTTCACGGTCCAGGGATGCCAGACGCGTCGCCAGCATTGCGGCTTCCGCGTCTTGCTCCTCATGCACGGCCACAACGAAGTCCTCCTGTGCGATCGACTTGACTTTGGGCTTGCCCATGAACTGCCGATCAATGCCCGTGGCAAGGACTTCTACGTCGAGCAGTCCGCCCCGCCAACTTCTCGGAGCCGCGAAAGTCACTTGAAAGTGTTTTTCACCTTCCAAAACTTGGCCGCGCGTCCACCGGAGCTTGAAATAAACGCCGTACCCACGATCGATCGTGCCTGAAGCCACAACGGCTTGGACGGGTGCATTGTGCTGGTATTGGGTCGCATCTGATTGAAGCGATGATTCGTCGGCACCGAGATGCGCACCCGCGATCGGATGGTACTTTCCGTCCATACTCAACCCGAAGGCTTCGGTCTTTTCACGCTTCTCGGTCACGGAGATCGGGCCGGCGTAGTCGGATCGAACTTCGGTGCGAGGCGAGAACCCGACAACCGGCAGCCGATCACGAAGGCGGCATCGC
>JBCCOI010000822.1:0-2769 GCA_039025515.1 Planctomycetota bacterium | reverse complement strand
GACGGTCACTCACAAAGCGGAGCGGGAAGATAGAGGCCGACGCTTGGAGCGTCAACCGATCTTCACGAGATTGTCAGAGAAACTTTTTCTGCAACTCTCGTCACACCCGATCGTGTGAAGTTTCCCACAGCTTGTCGCCGCGAGGGAGCGGAAAGATACAGCCTTCGAGTTCCCGGTCAACCGACAACACGAGGAATTCTGAAAACATCACGACGTGGGTCTCACGAATTCCATTCAGGCTGTACTCCCTAAGTGGAGGTAGACGGACTTGAACCGACGACCTCCTGCGTGCAAAGCAGGCGCTCTCCCAACTGAGCTATACCCCCTTAAGGAAGTTCGAAGCGACAACTGTGATGAGTAACAATCAACCTCACCAGAACTGTCCACCTCTAATGGGCGTGCCAGAACTCGAATCTGGGACCTCGTCGTTATCAGCGACGCGCTCTAACCAACTGAGCTACACGCCCGCGTTTCAGGCGAGTGCCGCCCAAGCGAGCGGAGAGTTTACGCAAACCCCAACCCGTGTCAAAGGCAACCCATCGCCAACCTAGCGATTTTGCTGGCCGAATAGCCCAAAACGCCGGTTCAGACGTCGATCAGCTTGCCACAAGCAACGCCGGCGTCGCTCCCCACTCTATCGTCAACCCAGCCGCTCGGTGAACGTTTTTATTCGGACGCAACCGGGTTTCACTTAAATCGACATTCCCTTGATGGCGAAGGTTCGTTCAAAATAGTCCCTGATGGCACTCTCTCACACAAGCTGGACCCCGACGGACATGATGGACCGATCCTCGCCCTTCGTACTTGCTGTTTTCTTCTGCCTAGCCTGCAGTCTCGAGCAGTCTCACGCCCAAAAATATACGGCCGCTCAAACATTGGGGCTCAAGCCCATCCAGCCAGACGCCGTCTACCAAATCGTACCTACCGAGGACGTGGCCGGCTGCAAGGTCTTGGACATCAATGAAAATGGCCAGAGGGGCTGGGAAGTCGTTGGCCCGGATGGAGAAACGCTCCGCAGATTTGTCGACACCGACAAAGATAAACAACTCGATCGCTGGTCTTATTTTCAATTCGGCATCGAGTCCTACCGAGACATCGACTCGGATTCCGACGGAAAGGCGGATGAATACCGATGGCTCGGCAATGGTGGCACGCGATGGGGAAGCGATCCGGACCAAGACGGGAGGATCGATTCTTGGAAACGAATCTCTGCCGAAGAGGTGACTGCCGAAGTTCTCGCCGCCGTTCGTGACGGAGACGCCCGTCGTTTTCGTGCGGTACTGGCGACCGCCGGGGAAGTCAAATCGCTCGGTTTGGGTGAAACGAAAGCTGCGCAAATCATGGGGCAACTTCGGCTCGCAATTTCAGATTTTGCGGACATTGTTCGCGATCAGAAATCCGTCGGTCCCGACGCAACATGGCTTCAGTTTGCCGCTCCGGCTCCCGGCATTTACCCCGTCGGCACCAACGGGTCGCAAAAAGACGTTTTGGTTTACGAGAATGTCGTTGCCATGTTCGATGATGAGGGTGCGAGCGGCCAGTTGCTGGTCGGGACGCTTGTGAAAGTCGGTGACGCATGGCGATTGGTGAACCTGCCTGCCCTCGGCGATGGAGCTCTTGAGCAGACCGCGGGACTGTTCTTCACGTCGCCAAGCTCCGGTGCTAACACGATGGTCACCGATAAGCAAACCCAAGCGCTCGTCGCACAACTCGAAGGCATCGACCGGCAATTGGCCGAATCCAAACCGGGTACCGCGGACAAGCTGAATGCTCAACGTGCTGATGTCGTCGAACAACTTATCGTGGCCGCTTCCAATTCCGAGGAACGTCGCACGTGGGCACGCCAACTTATCGACACGCTCGGTGTTGCCATTCAAAGCGGACAATATCGTGGAGGGCTCGATCGACTCAAAGCCGTAGCGCGAAAGTACTCCAGTGGCGACGCGGCGCTCGCGGCTTACGCCAACTACCAAGCGATTCAGACCGAATACATCGTTCGCCAAACGCCCGACGCCGAGTTTGAGAAGGTCCAAAACTGGTACCTCGACTCGCTAGAAACGTTCGTCAAAGGACATCCTCGGACGCTGGAAGCAGCCCAGGCGATGCTGCAGTTGGCCCTCGCGAAAGAATTCGAAGGCAAAGAAAAAGAGGCACTGACCTACTACCGCAGCGTGCGCGATTCCTTCGAGGGCAACGAAGTGGGCGAGAAGGCTGCCGGTGCCGTCCGTCGGCTGGAGTCCGTCGGTCGTCAAATCGAACTGGTGGGCACGACCTTGGACGGGAGGAAATTCCAGTTGTCCAAGTTTCGTGGGCGACCGGTTCTCATCCACTACTGGGCGACGTGGTGCGAGCCCTGCAAGCAAGACATGAAGCTGATCAATCGACTCATGGCACGTTACAAAAGAGCGGGACTCACGCCCGTCGGCATCAACGTCGATGCCCGAAAAGAGGACGCCGAAGCGTTCCTGAGTACGAACCGGCTGCCGTGGATACAGCTGTTCGAAGAAGGGGGGCTGGAATCCAGTCGTCTCTCGAAGGCATTCGGGGTTCAAACGCTTCCGACCATGATGCTTATCGATAAGACGGGAAAAGTCGTCGAGCACAACATCACCGCGGCTCAACTTGACGATGCCATTGATGCCATGTTGAAGTGACCCTTCATCTCTCCTCGTAGGGCCTCGGCCGAAGCTGAAAGAAGAGCGCTCGTTTCTGATCGGGCAGCGAGTAGTCGAACCCGCAGTTCTGCAAGAAAGACTCTGACGAGCTGAT
>JBCCOI010000821.1:0-2776 GCA_039025515.1 Planctomycetota bacterium | reverse complement strand
TGCAGACGCCAGAGAAACGGGTGCACACGTTGCCACACTGTCCGTCAATCTCTTGAGTAACGAGCTGCGAAAAACGCGTATCGATGAATTGATTCGAGCCTGGGAGAAAGAGACCGGCACGATTCCGGACGCGCAGAACATTACGTTTGATGAAGCGTCATTGGGCCCCGGGGGTCGACCCGTCGAAGTGGAGCTCGCGGGATTGCCACTCGAAGAACTTGATCGACTATCCGATGAGGTTCAGGCCTATCTGAGAACCTATGACGGGATTTACAACATCACCGACGACACGCGGAAGGGAGGTCGGGAGATCAAAGTGCGGCTTCGGCCCGGCGCGATCGGTTTAGGCGTCAATGCGAACGATCTTGCGCGTCAGCTACGGGGTTCGTTTCAAGGATTGTTGAGTGACCAGGTGCAGGTGGGCGATGAAGGTTATGACATCGAAGTCCGTTTGGCACAGGAGGATCGCTCCAGCCTCACTGACTTGGAAGAGTTCTTGGTCACCGCGCCCGGTGGATCCGCGATACCTTTGTCGGACGTGGCGACCCTTGAGTGGGGTCGTAGTTGGTCGCGGATCGGCAGGCTCAATGGTGCTCAAGTCATCAACGTCATCGGCAATGCCGACTCCACACGAACGAACACGATCGCCGTCCTGGCAAATCTTCGGAGCGACTTACTGGTTCCCATGGAACAACAGAATCCCGGCCTGAAGACCACGTTCCGAGGTCAGTCCGAATCGGGCAGTGAAACGGGCGCGTCGATGGCGAAAGCCGCGGTCATCGGATGTCTGGGGGTATTCGTCATTCTCTCCTACCAGTTCAGGAGCTATCTCGAACCCTTCGTCGTGATGGTCGCGATCCCCTTCGCATTCGTCGGCGTCATCTGGGGTCACTACTTGTTCGGGATGAGCATCAGTCTTCCAAGTGTGATGGGTTATGCTTCTTTGGCGGGCATCGTTGTCAACGATTCGATTCTCTTGATGATGTTCCTCAAGTCCGCTTTGCAATCAGGAAAAGAAGTGCAAGCGGCAGCCGCTGAGGCAAGCCGAGTTCGCTTCCGAGCCGTGATGATCACTTCGCTAACGACGATCGTCGGGCTGATGCCGCTGTTGCTCGAGAAAAGCCTGCAAGCCCAAGTCCTCATTCCGATCGCGATCAGCATTTGTTTCGGGCTTCTCGCATCTACACTGTTGGTGCTCTTCGTTCTTCCGCCGCTCTACGTCATCCTCAACGACTTCGGCCTCACCGTCACCCCGAGTAACGGCAAGTGACTCAAACCCGCACAACGCCACTCGGCCGGAGAACGTAAACACCTTGATGATCCAATGCCTAGCTTGAACGATGATGTATCTGTCGCGCCTACCGGATCAGCCGAACGGATGCGATCTCTCCGGTTATGAACGATCGCTTCCTGCCTTGGACGTCAATCATCAAAGATCCGTCTTGGCTGATGCCAAGGCAATGTCCGATGATTTCGTCGACGTCGTCACCGAGCTGGCGCAACGTGATTTGTTTCCCGGTGAGCACGCAGCGCTGTTGAATTCGACGCAGAAGCGATGAGTCATCCGACGCCCAATCCGCCAAAGTCTCGATCACGGATTGAACGACGGAGTGGACGATTTCGTGTCGTTCGATCGGCCGATTGGTCCATTGCGAGAGACTAGCCGCAGGAAATCCGTCCGCAATGTCAGGTGCTTGATTGAGGTTGATTCCGATGCCGATCACGATGGCCTTCCGGCGGTTCACGATAGTCGCCGACGCCGACTCGATCAAAATCCCACCTAGCTTGTGTATCGAATCGGACCCGCTTGCGATGCAAAGATCATTCGGCCATTTGATTCCGATTTGCCGTGGCGAGACGTAGAACTCCAAGGCCTCGGCAGCACCAACGCCCACCGCGATTGACAACCAAGCGTATCGGTCGATTGAGGATTCCAGTGTGTCGGCATCAATGACCAAGGAAAATGTGAGCGCGGTGTCATCCGATACCCAGGTACGCCCCCGACGTCCCCTTCCGGCGGTTTGAGATTCGGTGATGTGTAGCCGCGGAAGACTGGTTGCCGCCACCTCCGACTGTTGCCACTCGTTGATGGCATCCTGGTTTGTGGAGTTTGTTTGCGTCGAGCATCGAGCGGAGCCAATGATGTCCTCATCGATAAGCCGGCCCAATTCACCGAGAAGTCTGGAAGACGGTTCACCGCAAAGATCAAGACGCCTATTCATAACGAGACGAGAATCAGCAATGTTGTCAACAAGGGAATGAGAACCAAAAGGATCGCGACGATCTGCCAGTGAAACGGCGTCGATTTTGATCTTAGAGGTCGTCCAAACTCCCGTTCGACGAATTCGTCGTAGTCAAATTCTTCACCTTCGTCTCCGTAGTCATCGTATCCGTCTTCGTCGTAACCATCTTCGTCCATTCCTCAGACTCCCTTCGAGGTCGTTGTTTGGTAACTTGTACCATAATCAAAAAATTAGACGACCAACCTCCACTCTGACTTTGTGACGCAAGGACTTTTTATGGGTCGTATTTTCATGTTCGTCCTTGGCGTTGCCGTTTCGATTGCGATGCAAGCCATCGCTGACGAAGGAGAAGTTGATACTGCTTCGAACGCGAGTTGGACCGGGGGAGGGAAGCAGTTCTGGAGTGACTACCTCGTTCAGGATTCTTGGCGAATTCAGCGGAACGTGTATACCGGTCACTATCGACTACTTGATTCAAACTCGCGACGACAGTGAGCGAACGATCCCCAAGTGTGACGCCCATTATTTGCATC
>JBCCOI010000820.1:0-2786 GCA_039025515.1 Planctomycetota bacterium | reverse complement strand
CTGCTCGATGGTCTCGATTGGAAACCATACACCTACCGGTGGAACGACGAAGAGACGGACGCTTCCTTGGTCGAAGCGAAAGGTGATCGCATTCCGATCCGAGTCCCAGACGCAATTTTGGGGCAGCGCACCACCGAGCACGTTTTCGCCTCCCGCACGCAATGCAACACTTGCCACCATGTTGCGAATCAAGGTCCGATGACGTTCAACGCCGCGAACCTCTGGGGCGAGCGCGATGAAGAGTTGCCGGAATGGGTCATCACATCATGGGATGAACTCGTCGATCGAGGCGTCGTGAAGTCGGGCAAAGCGGTTAGACCGAATGCAAAACTGGTCAACGCCCAAGATCGGAACGAGTCCTTGGAAGCGCGAGCACGTTCCTACCTGGATATAAACTGCGGCGCCTGTCACCGTCGCAACGGAGGTGCCACGTCGTCGCTTTTCCTGGGCCGTTCCATCGCCGAAGCCAAGATGGGTGCGATCAATGAACTTCCAGCCCAGGGGGACTTCGGAATCACAGACGCTCGCATCCTAACCCCCGGATCCCCAGAAAAGTCTATTCTGTTCTATCGTTTGGCCACGGCGGGACCGGGCAAGATGCCAAAAGTCATCGGGCAAGAACCCGATATCGAAGGGGCAAAGGTCGTATGGGACTGGATTCGTTCCATGGAGGAAACAAAGCCGAGGGCTCTCATGACACCCTCCGAAATATCGACCACCGAGCGCGCGTTGCTCTTTTGGAATCAACTTGCCGAGACGACTCCCGAGGAAGCGTGTCGACTCGCCTCGTCGGCCATCAAGCAAAATCGTGACCCTGCGATTAACGGACTGTTCAATCGTTGGATTGAACAGGACCAGCGACGCGTCACGGTGGGCGACCAACCCGACTTTGATGCCCTTCTAAAACTGCCGGGCAGCGCGATTGAGGGCCAACGTTGGTACGCCCATGCGTCCACGTCGCAGTGCAGAAAATGCCATCACGTGCACAAACAAGACGCCCTGATTGGCCCCTCGCTTGCGGGAATTTCGAAGCGCAGGACACGACGTCAGATCCTAGAACACATCGCCGAGCCGTCACGCGAAATCGCTGACCAATGGAAGACGTACAACGTCCTCACGATCGACGGCCTAGTCATCGCAGGATTGAAGGAATCAGAGGCTGAGGAATCGCTGATGCTCAAATCCAGCGATGGCAGGGTTCACAGGATCGAGAAAGATGACATCGAGTCGATACGCATCGCGGAGCAATCCTTGATGCCGAGCGGACTGATTTCGGCGATGACGCCTCAGGAAGTCGCGGACATGCTGGCTTATCTGGCAGCACTTCCGTGAGTGGTGCCAAAGTCCGGCCGCTCGCCCCGATCCGGTCCGTACACAGATCCATGAACGGTTTGGCAGCAGCAACCGCCCGAGTATCACTCGCCGCCCACACCGAACGGCTGAACCCTCAGCCGGCTCGGTGCCGACTGTGACAGGAATTGCAATTCACAGCACGTTTGAACTGTGCCAACGCGTCGTCCTCGCCATCGCTTAACGCGTGAACGGACCTGATGAGTCGCGACGTCTTTTCATTCCAGGCTTCCACATCGCCCAGGGGCGGTTCACGTTTCGCGAGATCTTGATACACCGTCAACAGAGCCTCGATCACGGCCGGATCAGGCTGGTCTTCGTACATTCGACGAAACAGCTTCGAGTCATGCGCATAAACCATGATCTGCGAGATGGTCAGTCCACCATCTTCGGCTTCTCCTTCGGGCATCACCGGAACCTCCTGCCTTACGTCCGATTCCTCAGACTCCACGTCCGCGGAATCCGCAACGGCAGACCGTGATCCCGCAGAGTCCTCGAGTTGTGCCAAGCCCGTCTCGTCGGTCGATGAATCACAACCGACGAGGAAGAAAGCGAGCACAAGGAAACCGAACCAAGATACACTTTTGCTCATCAGCTAAAATCACCGCTTTAAGCATCCACTCAACTAGCGACTGCCGTTTCATCTTCGTGCGCGGCATCCAACATGACGCTGCTCAGTGTCACGTAGGTTACCGTCCATGCGTCACGGGCCTCGTCGGTGAAGGCGTCACCGAGCCCCTGCTCTAGTGTCCAAAGCAGTGCTTGCCCAACGGTTTGGTAGCTTTCATCGGGAACGCCATACTTTACGTGGCGGCGTCCAAGATCCTGGACGGCCGGAATGATCTCTTCGAGTTTTGTGAGCGATGTCACAGCCAAATTGAGCGTCGCCATCAGCTTCCTTCCCTGCTCCTTCATATCACCTTTGAATAGCGGCTTGAGTGACGGATCGAGCTCAAACAAACGCCCGTAAAACAGTTCGGCGGCTTGTTCTGAAATCGGTTTGACCTTTTCCCAGGTCGATTGGACGATCGTAATTTGCTCGGGTGTCATTGTTTTTTCCTTCTTTGAACGCAGTTGTGCTAGGCGGAGAATTTGAATGAGCGGGATGCGAGCAGATCACATCCCGCTCCGTTGAAACGGGAACCTGTGTCGGCTAGAGCGGGATACGAACCAACACGCCCCCCATCACGTCGTCTTTGGCGAACTCGGGATAATCGTCGCCGCGATTCGGATGGTCGTTGTGACACGACCAACAGGCTTCCGCGACCGCGCGATCGGGATAGACGGCGACGAAATACTTCTTCCCGCCAAGTTCCTCTTCGCCATAAAAGTTTTCACCCGGGTTGTCACTCAAGAAATCGAGAGCTTCTTGTTCCAGATCTGTTTCCGGCTTGTGCTGCTCATTCAATGGCCAGTTGCTGCGAAGCGAATACTTG
>JBCCOI010000819.1:0-2811 GCA_039025515.1 Planctomycetota bacterium | reverse complement strand
TTGGATGTCGCCTCCTGATTCCAACTCAGGCGTCACCTCGACACGATACGACAGGGGCGAACCAGACGATGCACGTGAGTCGCCGAGTTGATCTTTTTGAAGTGGTCAGTCGTTCGCGGCGACCACGTGATCGTTAACGTTCCCCGTTCGAATAGCTCCGGCGACCATGAATCCTCTGACAACTCCTATACGCGCGGTTTCGCTGCTCCAGTATCTGGCAGGTTTTGCGTTGTTGGCGTACACAGCCTATGCGTTCGTGATGACTCAGCGGATGACCTCGGCAGTTAATCAAATGATCGAGCCAGGCTCGGGGCCACCGTTTGTGTTTCCCGCTTTCGGATGGTTTATCTTCGGGGCAATGATTGTTTTCTCACTGCTTGCCGTGGTTACCGGCTATTTCCTTCAGTTCCGGCGGGGTTACTGGTATTGTGTGATCATCGCTGGTGCGGAGTGTCTCTACGTCCCAGTTGGAACGGTGCTTGGTTTCTTAACGCTACTTGTTCTTCTACGGCCTTCTGTTGCTGCGGAATTCGGAACACGACAGGCAATGCAGAACATCGAACACGGGGAACCATCGGATGCACGACGAGTCGCCGAGTCGTGATTGTTGAAGTGGAGGATCGCATGCGGCGACCGCGTGATCCGTAACGTTCTGGCAGCCAATGAAACTGTGGACACTCCAAAGCCGGACACTCGTTGACAGCCTATTGCGAGGAGCAATCAACGGCAATTGGGGCTCGACACCAGGAAATTGGCGGAGGTACTACCGCTGGATGGCGATCCAATGGAATCTACGCGTCGGCTCCGAAACGCTGATGTCCCGATCTGGTGCTGGCATTCTTGCAATGGCATTGAAGGGGCATGTCCGAGCGTCGGAACATTTGCTTTGCTCATGGGTGACTGGAACTTTTACGCCGCAGGCATGGCCTGCCTCGAGTTATCAGTTCCATCTGAACTAACACTACTCTCCTCGTATTCTCGATGGAATGAGGCGGTCGACGATGCGATGGATCGACGTGCTGATTCGATCGATAGCAATATCTTCATCGACATGTTTGACCCGCCCCTGATCAAGAACGATACTGACGATATTCAAGCGGTCGTCCCACGAATTGAACCTGAATGGGTTGTTCGTCGGTGGTCACTACCTAGTGGACATGTCGAGAGTCTCGACTGGCACATGCCTTGCACAGCATTTCCAGAGATGCCAGAACCAGACGATGCACGTGAGCCGCCGAGTTGATCTTTTTGAAGTGGTCAGTCGTTCGCGGCGACCACGTGATCGTAGACGTTCGTCGAGAGCATATGGCTGAGAAATCAAATCCATACTCAGCATCGGATGTCATCCAAGAAACGTCAGCAAGCTGGAGTCCGGCTGATTGCGCGCTGCTACTACTGCGAGTTGCGGTCGTGCTTTGTTCGGCATACCCACTGTTAGCGATTCTGTTCGTGCATCTCGTCGTCGTAATGGAAGCGGGACTCGGAATGCGTGGTGCCATAATTGGTTCGTACAAAACTCCGCTCAGCGTCGTATTTAACATCGCTGCAGTGCTCATGATGGGGTTCGCAGTTTTTATCCCCTCGGGGTTTGCCTGCTCATTTCTTCTGCGCTGGGCGACAGGGAGCAATTGGAACTTATTCGCCTTTCCCGTGATCTATGTGCTGACGTGCGTTACTTCAATTGGATTGGTACTGATCGATCCCATCGGTGTTTTTGAATACTTTTACGACTAAGGTTACGTTAAGTTAGAATCCGTCAGACACTGGAATCCGACGAACCATGAAATGCACGGGAGGACGGGAGTCGCGTTTCTTGGTCTGCTTAAGAGTCTTTCGCCCGTCCCCCGTGATTTCTAACGTTACTGAGGCGAAGCGGGGCTGTGTGTTCGGGGAAGTGGATGTTAATTTACTTTGTGCAGAGATTGCCTAGCGATGTTGCCGATTGATTCTTGGACTCCCAGAAGATCGGCGCTTACACATTTGGTTTGCTGCACTTTCAACGCCCACCGGAACCCATCGTTTGCGATGACCATTCGAAACATTCCGGCCATTTCTTCATGACACATGGTTGATGTCGGTTTCGATTCGTCATCGCGTGCCACAAGATTTTTACATGCCTACCGGGATGCTTGGTTTGTTTGGTGTGCTGGCTTTTGCTCCGCGTTTACGTCCGAAGCGTCGGGGTCGCTGCCGACGGCAATGACATTTCTTGAGCGGCCTTGTCGTCATCGACCCCCACGCTTCTTTCTCCGATTCGTAATTGATGGTTTCGATTGGACCGATAAGAGCGACTGTCATTTGATTTGCAATCGTTTTTCATGAACGATAGGCGGACGTGTCCTCCGTTGGCTTGACCCCTGACAGTAACCATCGGATGCACGACGAGCGGCGAAGTTGAGGTTGTTGGAGTGGTTAGCTGTCCGTCGCCGCCGCGTGATCCTTAACGTTACTGAGGCGAAACGGGGATGTGTGTTCGCGGAAGTGGATGTTGATTTGCTTTGTGTAGAGATTGCCTAGCGATGCTGCCGATTGATTCGTGGACGCCCAGAATATCTGCGTTTACACCTTTTTGTTTGCTGCACTTTCAACGTTCACCGGAACCCATCGTTTGCGATGACCATCCGAAACGTTGTCGGCGTTTTCCTCATGACACATGGTAAATGCTGCATCGGTTTCGATTCGTCATCGCGTTTCGTAAGCGTTTTTTTCATTCCTACCGGGATGTCTGAAGGCGTCGGCGTGCGAACTTGTGTCCTGTGTTGACGTCCGAAGCGTCGGGATCGCTGCCGACGGCAATGACATTTCTTGAGC
>JBCCOI010000818.1:0-2825 GCA_039025515.1 Planctomycetota bacterium | reverse complement strand
GTTTTTCCATCATCAACCACGCAAACCGAGAGGAGGTGCATCATGATGATTACTGGTGCGGGACGAGAATTCATCATCAAGGACACTCACCGCGGTTTGTACTACGAAGACGGTAAGCTGTCGAAGATCCTGGAAGCGGGGCACTACAGAATTCCGCCGCGAAAGCGATGGTTCAAGAAGCTGCCGACCGTCGAGTGCATGCTGGTCGACGTCCGTGAGCGAGAGCTAACGATTAAGGGCCAGGAAATCTTGACGGCCGACAAGGTTGCTATTCGAGTAAGCATCCTCGTGCAGTTCCGTGTGACCGACCCGAAGGCGGCGGTCCATACGGTCGACAACTTTGAGGACCGACTTTACAGCGACGTGCAACTGGCCGCTCGACGTTCACTGGCGTCGATGACGCTGGAAGAAATTCTGACGAACCGCAACCGGCTGAGTGAGGACATCCTGTCAGACGTCACCGAATCGGCCAACGGCTATGGTGTGACCATTCGGCGTGCCGACGTGAAGGACTTGATCTTCCCGGGAAACCTGCAGGAGATCATGAACCGCGTACTGGCAGCAAAGCGACACAGCCAGGCTCAACTGGTCGAGGCGCGAACGCGAGCGGAAGTCGAGCAGATCGAGGCGGAGTCTCGAGCTGAAATCACGCGACGTGATGCAGAGGCAGATGCCGAAGCAAGACGACTGCGTGAGCAGGCTGAAGCAGAGGCGACGCAAGCGAGGGCGGAAGCCGAAACGCGAGCTTACGCGGAACGTGTCAAGGCAGCCGAGGCACTGGAAGGCCACCCGGCGCTGCTGCGACTGGCCGAACTCGAAACGCTGCGTGAGCTAGCCAAGAACGGTAACGCCCGACTGTACCTCGGTCTCGACCGACTCAGTCTGAACGGCGCGGATTCAGGAAAGCACGACTCGTGATGGAAGCGAATCGTGTTTCCAATTTAAGCAGGACCGATGCCACACTCATCGGTTCTGCGATTTTTCTTCCTTGGAGTGTGCCGGACAGCACGCGACGTCGATCCCCAGGATCGTTCCGCGATGGCGTGAATGTCGTAGATCAGATTTGATTCCTGACGAGGCCGCTTAGCACGTACAATTGTTACTAAGAAACTATGGAGTCCGATACGCACACAGAAACGATTGCTTGCCTCGACGTGGGGTACACGGAAGCCGCGGCGCGAGCTGCGTGCGTGGTCATTGATGACTGGCGAGCCTCAAGCCCAGTCGCCTTACACGTGGCGATGATCCATGAGGTGAAGGACTATCGGCCAGGTGAGTTCTACCGTCGAGAGCTACCGTGCATTCAAGCTGCGCTGGACAAGCTGAAACAACCGCCGACTTGCATCGTTGTCGATGGCTATGTTTGGTTGGATGCAGAACACCGCCCGGGTTTGGGAGCCCATCTGTACGAAACGCTCGACCGTGAGATTCCAATCATCGGTGTCGCGAAAAATCCATTCAAAGACACAGATCATTCGACGGAACTTCGGCGAGGCACGAGCGATAGGCCGCTTTATGTCACGGCTGCAGGTGTCCCGATTGCACAGGCAGTCGTCAACATTGCTGCGATGCACGGTCCTCATCGAATGCCAACGATCCTTAGACGCGTCGATCAGCTGAGTCGCGAGGACGGGACCGACCACTAGCAACATGAACCAGGATAGGTGAGGGATCACAATGAGCAACTACGAAGAAATCTTAAACAGCATTCGATCCGCCCCAGCCTACAGCGCAAACCTCGACTGGGGGAAGCCGCGCTCCGGTCACCCGGAAGGTTCCATTCGGAATCATATCGAGGAACTCGAAGCAAACTTGGAACGACTCGCGCCGCGTTTATCCACCGAGGAGATTGGGAAACTGCGCGTGTTGATTCATACGCACGATACCTTCAAGCCCGATGCTAAATCTGGGGTCGCGATCGCAGAGCCGCACAGCCATGCATCGTTGGCGAGACAATTCCTGGCGAGGTATGTCAGTGATTTCGGTTTGCTGAACATCATTCAGTTCCATGACGAGCCCTTCGCGCTCTGGAAGAAACACCGCTATGGAGGTGACTACACAGAACGCCTTGGTCGCTTGGTCGACCTGATCGAAGAATGGGATTTGTTCCTTGCATTCCTGATCGTCGACGGATGCACGGATGGCAAATCAACCGAACCGCTGGACTGGTTCTTCGCGGAGGTCAACGAACGAGTCGAATCGCGAGTCGATTCAACTTGGGTCCGGATTGTCGCGAACCCTGACAACATCAGCGAGTCTTAACCATCAACAAATCTTGAATCGGTTTCGATGACTCGAAAGGGAGCGGACCAATGCAATACGAACACGAGCACAACGAAGACCACTGTTTTCGAGCCCATGAGTAAGCGACGACGCGGTTTCCCATCGGAAACACACGTCAAGTGCGGAGTGCGAATCGTCCATGGCGATAAGCAACTCGAAGAGAAGCTCGGACGCAACGATCCATGCCCCTGCGGTAGCGGACAGCAATTCAAGCGATGTTGTCTCAAATCGGGCCGCTTTTGATGGCTCCAACAGGGACGACTACTTTTAGGGACAAAGACTGAAACACGTCCGTCAGATGCGGCGGACCAACAAAACGCTGGAGCCAGATGGCAAGGCACCCGGCTGCAACCCGGTCGAAGTGGGTTCGATTCCCACCAGCGTTTCTGACCACCAACTGCCGATTCGGATTACATCTTTTTGCTAAAGAGAACCGGTATCTGAATTATCACCTCGTTGGAGGTCACAACACAAAACAGCTTGAACTGCCGTTTGGGTCTACATGAGGAGCCTAAGGTAGCGATGTCGGGCGACCGGCTAGT
>JBCCOI010000817.1:0-2829 GCA_039025515.1 Planctomycetota bacterium | reverse complement strand
GCCCGCGCCGAAAAAAGCTGCGGGACACATCAAGAGAAAGCCGGTCAGAAGTGTGCAGAACAAACCGCCGGCAACGCTGTCGATGTGGCTTCCAAACTGATCATCGTTCATGGAAGCCAAGCCGATCGACTCAGCAAGCCCGACCGCTAAACCTCCCGCCAGTATTTGCCCGATCGGAAAGAGCTGCGTGATGGCAACGATTGCCCCGCCGCGTATGAGTCCTTTTCGAACACTGGCGCTTCGCGATCCGACCCACCATCCTCCGATGATGAAGGTCACGACACCCACCACGACGCCGATCCACGCCGACCCTCTCACAAGTGATGAAGCAAACAGACCGGGGAGAATCGAGTTTGCCAGCACCAACCCCGCCCAACGAAACAGAAATCCTCCGTCAACTGGACTCTTGGAGTTCAATTCTGCAGGAGACGCATCTTCTTCCGTTGACGTGACGAGCGGCTGGTACGGGTTCGTTTCGTTCACGCTTCACTTTACCATTTGCCGCATGGCGAGAGCCGCGATTGCTCCCTAAAAACCGGGGCTATCGCCCAACGGCTCGGAAAGCACGGTCCCTAAATTCAAGGGTTGACGATGCGACAGCCGCGGTCGTTCTCCAAAGCCGAGGCTATCACCCATCGGCTCAGGTGGTACGACCCCAAATCGAAGAGTTGATGATGCACTACCTTCCGGGTCGGTAAGGATTGAAAAGCAGGTAGTTCAAGTGGCGATAGAGGTCGCTATCAGTCAACAGCTCGCCATGTTTTCCCTCTCCAGCCAAGTTCGGACCGTTGAAGAGAATCACGCGGTCCGCCGATCGCAACGTCTGCAAACGTCGTGGCAGCATCACCACCAAGGACCCTTGTTCGACGAGCTTCTTGATCGCCTTCAAGCAGGGATCATCTTCGAACTGCGCGTTGGGCGACGGAGGCTCGTTCACGAGCAGGATCGGCGGGCGGTGCAGTAGCGCCCGTGCGAGCCCAATTCCGTACGTGGCTTCGGTCGATAGCATCGATGTGCCTTCGATCGAAGTGTACGTGGATAGTCCTTCCGGCAAACGTTGAATTTGTTCGTAGACGTCCACTTCGCGAAGCGCTTCGACGATTTCCGCACTGCCGATCGCCGCGTCGCCGGCCGAGAGGTTTTCCTGGACGGTCCCGTCCCATAGCGGTCCGGCGGGTTCGATCCACATGACGTTCTTCACCAGCGACATCGGATGAACGTCAAGCAGCTTCAAGCCGTCGATGCGAACTTCGCCGCTCTTGGGCCGACCGAAACCCATCAAGAGCTCCACCATCGCCTGCGACGTGACTGACTCCGTACCGAGAAGCGTCACCAACGATCGCGGCTTAAATTCCGTCGTGATGTGACTCAAGATCGGTTGCCCGTGAGAGTCAATCAACGAAACGTCTCGAAACTCGACACCCTCACGAAGCCCCGCCAACCCGACTCGTTGTTCCGAGGGCGTCGACTCATCGCTGCGACGAAGGTATCCATAGATCGAATCGCACGCGGGGCCAGAAGTTGTCCTTAGATTGCGGGTCAGATTGACCAGCCGCGACGCCGCTGAAATTGAACCGGCCAACGAAAGCCCAAGCACGACGGCCGATGACAGACTGAGCCCTATGTCAGACTGTAAGAGGTTCAGTCCAAGACCAATGATCATCACGGCCGTCGCCGCCGATGCGGCGAGAAACAGCAGCGGCCAAATACGACTGCGACGTTCGTCCTGTTGACGAAGCTTTGCATAGAGCTGATCGAGCTCATGTCGAAAAGTCTCTTCGGCGATTCCCTGCGCTTGCAGTCTCGCCATCTTGGGAGCCCGCCCCACCAATGACGCCATTTGGGCTCTCATCTGCGGGAGTTCCCACTTACCAGACTCTTCTTCGTCGCCGCCTCGGATTTGCGAGTAGAGACGCCAGACCATGATTCCGCTGACCACCGCAACCACCGCCAGCCAAACATGCACCAATAGCGAAACGGCAATGCAACCGGCGAGCAGCAAGACGCTCCGAGGGATCGACCGATACCAGAGCGAAAGGCCACTCTGCAAAGCGGGCAAGTTCTTTCCAATCAAGCGCTGCGCGTTAACAGTCTGTGCTGCCGCACCTTCCAGTTCTGCGCGGCGGACACTTTGTGCAAGTACTTTCTCATGAAGAGACCTTGTGATCGCTGCGGACCGTTGGTCGGCGCGAAGGCGGTGCCGCCAAACACTGATGCAAAACAGGATCGCAATGACGAATGCAATCGACGTCAGCTCGATCAATTGATTGAGCGGAGCCTGCTGGATGAACGAAAGTGGCAACGGAATCTTGAGAGTCGCGCCGAGCGGGATCTCTGTCGAATCGAAGCTACCGTTTTCGAGCAGATAAGAGATGACGCCCACGATCAGAATCAGCACGGGGACGAACAATCCTGCGAGCGTTGCCCAAACGTACGAGGCGATGAGACCGTCGCGAGATTCCGGTTCATCTCTTGCGGCGGAAAGTGTTCCTAGACGAGTCAATTCAACCGCTCCCCGGCAAGTGAAATCAAGATGCTGATCTTGCTCGGAAAGCAAGATCCCTCTGGGTACGCCGGTTGCGGTGCCGAAATCCCTTCGTCGTCACTGCGTCACGACGTGCCGCGTGTACGAATGGATAGCGTTCCGAGCGTCGTTTGGGGACCGGGCGGAAGGCGAGCGTGTGGCACTTGGCCGACACTATGCCAAATCGCGGTCCTCAAATAACAACATCGCAAGCATCCAAATCGCGACTGCGAAGCATATAAGATAATTGAAGGCGCCCGCCAAGTAGATCCAGGGAACCTGACTCCCCGCATCCATCGCACTTT
>JBCCOI010000816.1:0-2834 GCA_039025515.1 Planctomycetota bacterium | reverse complement strand
TTCCTTCACGTCCGATGTAATAACGCAGCACGCCGGCAATGAAGAGCCCGACTAACAGTGTTGGTGCGCAAGCGACCAACGCCTCTGCCATCCGCAGCCCGCCACCTACCAACGCTTTGAGAATCCAGTCGATCACGCCCCGTGCTCCTCGGAATCGGAACCGTGGTCATGATCATGCGAGTGCCCATGAGCATGATCACCATGGGAGTGATCGTGATCGCCGTGTGAGTGCCCGTGCCCGTGATCGCCGTGTGAGTGCCCGTGCCCGTGATCGCCATGGGAGTGATCGTGGTGCCCATGCGAGTGCCCACGTCCGTGATCATGCGAATGCTCTTGATAGCGAGCGGTTTGATGTTTGGGATCCAACCCGTTCCAAGCGTCATCTAACAAGCCGCACAGTCGCTGTAAGTCTTCCTTCCGTGCGTTCGAAAGATCCTGCGGATCTTGGTTTGTTGCCAGCCTTAGCGATTCACTGAGTTCAAAAATGGGTATCCAAGTTTCTTCGTCAATCTCGGTGTCTGCTGCAAATTCGGGAGCCCAGCCGATCAGATCCGCCAACTCGCTTTGGACGGCGCTCGTCTCTTCGCCATCCAAGCTTGGACGCGAACTTAGTAAATCCAGTCGCGAACGTATCTGGCTGGAAAGATCCGCGAGCGAGTTCGGCAAGTGTGGCGGGACCTCGTGCGTGTGCTCACCTAACTCATCAGAGGACTGACATCCCGCCACGACGCAGCACACAAGCCAGAGCAACAGCAATTTAAAGCTTGACGATTGCTTTCGAGCCCCTCTGAATCTTCGATGCATTATTTGTACTCCGGCGCTGGTACGGACCCCGTGACTCTTTCGATAACGGCTTCGGTCGATTCGCCACGAGTCAGGAGGCGAACGGACAAGACCGATGTGGCGACATCGGCGACATCGGTTGGAGTCACGAAGTCACGGCCCTGAAGCATCGCCCAGGCTTGGGAGATGGCTTGCCAATGCATCATGCCTCGCGGGCTCACGCCGAGCTCGATCTTTGAATCAGACCGAGTGGCCTCCACCAAGTCAATGACGTATTCCGCAACGCGGTCGTGGACCTGAACCGCTTTGGCTTTTGCCTGCAGAAGCGACAGACCTTCGAGCGATAGCGTGGCTTCCATTTCCCCGACTGTACCCGCATTCGCTTGCTCCGAAGAAACTTCTCGCCGCAGGATTTCTCTTTGGGCTGTTCTATCGGGATATCCGATCTGCAGTTTGATCGAAAACCGATCGAGTTGGGCTTCTGGCAACGGATAAGCTCCGTGTGAATCGATCGGGTTTTGCGTCGCGATGACGAAGAAGGAATCTGCCAACGCGTGAGGTTTGCCGTCAACGGTCACCTGACGCTCGGCCATCGCTTCCAGCAACGCACTTTGCGTTCGCGGCGTCGTGCGGTTCAATTCGTCGGCAAGCAACACATCTGAAAACACGGGCCCGGCACGAAACTCGAACTCCCGGGTCTTTTGATTGAACATGCTGAAGCCGGTGATGTCCGCCGGCATCAAATCGGGTGTGCACTGGACGCGTGAGAGTTTCCCACCCAGTCCGTCAGCGATGGCTTTGGCTAACGTCGTCTTACCGGTGCCGGGAAGGTCATCGAGCAGCAGGTGCCCCTTCGCCAGCAAACACGCGAGCACGAGATCGATCTGTACTTCCTTACCTAGCAACACGCTTCGCAAATAATCTCGAAACGGGGTCAATGAAGGTACGCCGTCTTGTTCACCACCGGATCCCGATGAGGCGGCTGCATTCGTGTCTGTACTTGCCACCATGTTCATGACGGGGCTCCTTTCTCAAGCTGAATAAAAATTCGAAGGGGAAGCAGTTCGACCAGACGCGTCGCGCTACTCGGTACGTCGTTCTTGCTGCCGAAAAAGACTGAATCGGCCACGTCGCAAAACTGACGGGCCGCATCACCAATTGTCGGGTCACGGGCTCCAATCGTTTGTAACCAAGCCCGCTGGGAAACTCCCGAAGGCCGAGCCGCTCCCGCAAGCTTCGCGCGGGATTCGATAATCGTCATTGCAAGCCTCAGCCGTCTCCTTCCGCCCAAACCGGCGGACAGTTTCCAGATGAGTGCCAACAGTGCATTGCACCAGATCCGGCGTGAAAACCATGCCGCGACCAGCGCGAGTGAAATGCCTGTTCCTGCGAGCCAATATCTGCTCAAAAACTGCATCGCAAGAAGACGCAGTGATGGTTTGTAATTGGGCTGCCGGAAACCCGGGGTCGGTTCAATCTCGAACCACCGCCCATCTTCCAATTGTATTTCCGTCCAAAAGTGAATGTCACCGGGCAGGATATCCGCGTGACCGGCCGCCAAGTCAAAGGATCCCGGGCGGACATAGAATCCTTTCACCAATCGAGATCGAAACCCGAGTTCCCTGGCCATCAATGCGGCCGCCGTCGCAAAGAGATGGCTGCCACCGGAGCGTTGGTCAATAAAGGTACTAAGACTGGATGTTTCGTCGGACGATTCCAAGTCTACAACATACTCATCGCGCAAATAATCGACCATCGACCGAAGTTGATCGAAGCGGGGAAGCGAGCGATCCACCACGCCGTACACTTCACGCTGAAGCCGGGCCGTGATCGGCCATTCTTCCGGCAGCGGAGGAACGGGCGTTCCCGAGTGATCGCGAAGTCCTTCGCGAATTACATCTTCAGAAAAAAGCAGGCTGGCGACGTGAAAGACCGTCAAGTCTGGGATTTTTTCCCGGCCCGGCATCTCCATGGACCCATCTTTACTGATTCCAAAAAAATCGATTCGATCGACTTCCTTGATATGCAAACCGCACGTCTGCATCGGAACG
>JBCCOI010000815.1:0-2845 GCA_039025515.1 Planctomycetota bacterium | reverse complement strand
TCGCCCAGAGTGGAACATGTCCGGCGATGTGACGGCCGCCAAGATACGCCCCCGCCGCACCAAAGATCGTTGAAAACAACAAGAACAAGCTGTACAGCAAAAACGGTTGGTCGTCGCCAACGTTTCGTTCGCGAGCAAAGAAGAAGGCAGTCACCAAGCCACCGACCACCGAAGACGTGAGATTCAAGAACACAGTGGCAACAATCGCCTTGCGTCGCTTGATCTTCTTTGGCGGACGACGAATCTCCGTGATGCCGGTCGGTCGATACGGATTTGCCATCGTCGGAGTTAGTCAATTCGCGATCGGTTATCCGGGACCATAAACAATCGATTGGTTTGCGGAGCAGGAACTCATCTCGTCAGCTTCCAGGTATCAAGCTGGGGCAGGATGCAGTTTGCGAATACGCTTGAGAATTCGCAGCGGTTCGTCGCGGCCGAACTCACGCGGTGCATTAAATGCAGCATATTTGCAGAACCGAACAAACGCAGAACGTTGTTGCGAGTTGTAGAGCGTGGCGAAAGGCTGGGAGTTAACTTTCTTGGCGTGCACGAATCCAGAGAGATCGAACATAAACGCATCGTACATCAAGCCATCGTGCGTACCTTCCTTCAGTAAAGCGCACAGGATCGCAGGGGTGTAGAATTTCCTACCGGCGGAGTCCAAAAAGAAGATTGCGTCACTGCGTTGAAACAGGTCGTCGGTCGGAACTCGTCGCCAGTCAATTCGTTCAGCATCTTCGGAAAGTGCAAGCTCGCGTTGGTCGAACCCATAATCAGCTTGATAAGCTGCTTCGTAGAGCGAAATACCATCGCCGAGCACGACACCAGAGAACGCATGTTCGATATAGCGAACAAGCCAGTCTTTCAAGGTTCTCTTCGTCGACATGAGGAAGCTCTACATGGTCGGCGGCAAGACTCTGCGTATCTCATCAGCAGTGAGCCTGTCCTGTTCAATAAGCTGTATGAGTTCGGGAGTAGCACGACGGATCGCAATCATCATCTTTCGACGTTCACGCTTTGACGCGAGGTCGTTTTTGTTTTCGAAAACATCGGCAAAAAGACCGAGGCGAACAAGGGTAGCGCTGAACGTCGAGGGTGCGATCACGTTGTAGTGTTTGATCAGGATGGGGACGGCTCCGCGGTCACCGATCTTGCCCAGAGTCTTGGCGATCATGTTTCGAGTATTGCTGTTATCTGTTCTACCCAGGAGGATACCAAGTGGCCGTACAGCCTCGGAGGCGCGAAGGCGACCCAAAGCACGAATGGAATCATGCAGCACGGCTCGATCCGTCGATTTTAATTTTGCAATGTGGTCTTCAATGCTGTCTTGATCCAACGATCGGTCATCTGCTTTCACTGGGGTCAGTCTGCGTTCGGGACGATGATCATTGTCAGCACTTCGGAGGACCCTGGTCGTACTTCACGAGCATCAACATCATCACCACCGCCAAGTACCGGGTGCAGATAGAAGCCTTCGCGGGTACGTAGTCGAAGCCTCGTTCGCTCGTCATCGATCCACTCAACGGCGAAGACTTCGGAAGACCCCGGCTTTTCGATGGTTGCATCGATACCGGCTCCGCCACCCAACCGCGCACCAACGTAGTGACCGTCACGTGTCTGCAGCCTTATCGAATCGTTGTCCAGCCATTCCATGACGAAGACTTCCGACGTCTTGGGTTGGAGGACGTCAGCGACCACGTTGTCTCCGCCGCCCCGTTTTGCGCGAAGAAAATAACCCTCGCGCGTCTGCAGCATCACACGCTGGTTGGCTTGTTTATCCGAAACGACCGACTTTGACTCCGGTGCGCCGGCCCGGACAAGACCAACGCAGGCAGCGATGACGAAAGCAGTCGAGATTGCAAAACGCTTCATTGGATGTTCCTGATGTCGAGGGGACCGTTCGTGGAGCCGACGACACAGATTAGAGCTGTTCCCGATTTGGGAATCCAACGTTTTCCGTCCGAACGCGTTCGGAGGTTTCTCACGCCGGCTTGGCTGCTTGTACGCGTCTTGGCTTACGACGCGGTTTTGCCACCAAGTGCAATTCCGGAAGCGTCGTCCGGCCGCCATGAAACGTCCGCCTGCCGTCGATCGTATGGTCGAAGACGAACACGCCGGCAGGTGCACCGGCACGTGGCGAAACTCGCAGAATTGCAGGGTGACCGCATTGCGTGCAGCGGACCCGCAAACCGTGTGCGTCCAGCATTTCATGGATCGAATTGACGAGCTCGCGATTCGCTTCGAGCGTCCCCATCGAAAGCCCCGTCATTTGAGAGAGCTGAGCTTGGATGGCGAGCCGAATTTCGCGCTGAAGCCGGTTCATTTCCCGGCGTAAAGATCCCAGCATCCGCGCCGCATCGGCGGCACTCGTCGTTTCCGGTGGATTCCCACCCGGCGGGGCAACCGGATCCGATTCGGAGGGATCTTCGGTTTGTCGGGAGTGATTCGGCGTTGGCATGAAAAAAGGCGTCGTTGCCGGGGCATGGTCATCCGTCGCCGAGCTACCTCTTTTCCATTAGCGGGCGGTAAAGCACGGCGAATTCTTTGTTCTGGACAAGTTTATACAAGTTGTATAAAATGTCGAGCGAAATCGCCAAAATCGGCATACGACGCTCCCCAGGGCGTCCATTGTCCGCCTCCCTTGGTGGTCGACGTGGAAACGGCACGGCGGATTTACTACGGTCGCCGCAAGCTTCTCACGTCGCGTACGTCCTACGGCTCTTCGCCCCACGGCATACGTCCACATCGCGTCCGTGCAAATTGCACACGTTCGCGTCGATTTTCACCTCGTCACATCGCTGCCCTCATGTCGGTCAATCAACAAACCGTTGAAGAAACGAAAGCG
>JBCCOI010000814.1:0-2852 GCA_039025515.1 Planctomycetota bacterium | reverse complement strand
TGCTCAAGTTCTGCGTGACACTTTTCCGGCTCCCATCGGCCTCTAGCGTGGTCTTGTTGTCAGAAATCAAATCGGCAGTGCCGTCCCCGTCGATGTCGCGCTCTTCAGTTACTGTGAGGCCATCAGCTGAAATCATGCTAACGGTTCGCGACTGGACAGATCCATCTGGCGCGAGACTCTCCGTTATGAGCTCGGTGGTGCCGTCTGGAGCTTCTGTCTGCGTCTCTCGCGCATCAATAAGACCGTCGCCATCGACATCCCTTAGTATTGTGCGATTGTTGCCGTCTCCGCTGAGGCTCTCGGTCACTGCGCTGCGCAGTTCGCCGCCCGAACCTCGGACTTCCAACAGTTCGGAGAAACCGCCATCGGCCAAAAGCGTTCGTGCGACGGTGGTGATCAGGTCAAACGAACCGTCCCCATCGGGGTCAAGGCCGGTAACCTTTCGTAGGCCATCGTCGCTCACCTCTTCCAGCGAGCGTCGTATAACGGAGCCATCGGCGGCACTAACCACTGCTGTTGTGATTGTGGACCCATTTTGAGCGAAATTGGTAGAAGTCTGAGTTGTCGTGTCAAACACTCCATCCGCGTTCTGATCTACCTCTTGAATGATTGAGAGAGCGTCATCGCTAACCGTCTCCCGCGTCTGGCTTCGATCCGTGCCATCCGCGTTTTGGACAGTTACTGACGTCGTTCGGCTTCCGTCAGAATTAAGGACTGTGACCGAGTATGTGGTGTTTTCATAAACGCCATCGCCATCAGCGTCACTCGACGTCGTTGTCAGCAAGCCGTTGCTCGAGGTGACCGTCAACGTTTGCGACGCGAGCGAGCCATCAGGGTGGAACCGGCGATCGTTGACCGTCGTTTCGCCATCTAAGGAAGTGACCCTAGCGACTTCCCAATCCACGGCACCATCACCATCAGTGTCACTAGAGCGCGTGTGGGCCAAGCGATCACTGGAATATAGATCATGTGATGACGAAAGAAGCGTTCCATCATCGGCATGAATATGGGTGGTTACCCCATTGGATCCGTCGCCATTGCTCTGGCGCTGGATCTCTGTTCGGCTCTCAACGACGCCATCAGCATCCAGGTCAGCCTCAACTACTGTTTGCAAGCCGTCCGAAGACGACGTCGAAACCGAGGTCGAGCGAAGACTGCCATCACCGTTGCGAACATCGGTCGTCGTTGAAGAACTACCGTCACCGTTTGCGACTTTGGCTTCACTGATAACCGTATCGGAAAAGCCGTTTCCATCCGCGTCCACCGTAGTGACCGATACGAGCCCATCCGTGCTTGTCAGAGTGGTTGTATGTCCGTGCACTGAACCGTCATCGGCTCGATCAAACACCGTCGTCGTCACTTCACCGGATACCGGATGAACGACGGTCTCGCGCACCAGTTCAGAGGGATCGAACGCGCCGTCGCGATTGAGATCGACCCATGTCTGACCGCCGATTTTATCCCCATCCAAGATGACCTTTGTCATCTCCCGAACAGAGCCGTCGACGTTCGTGACCGTTATCTGCTCTTCGCGCGCTCCATCACTTGCGATCGTGACCTGCTCGACGATGCTCGTGTCGATATCTCCGTCGCCATCGACATCAGCATTGGTGGTTTTCGTAAGGGTGTCATCTGACTGCCCAATGGTGCTCGAGCTTCTGATGCTTCCATCATCATTCTTAACAACGCGCGTGGATGTAGTACTGCCGTCTGAGTTGACGGCGATGACCGTATCAACGATCTCTTCGAAAACGCCGTCGCCGTCCCGATCATACGAAACCGTCTTCGTGCGGCCATCAGCACTCGCTGTCTCGACCATTGAAGAGCGAAGCGAACCGTCGTTATTCGTCGTGGTCGTCGTCTCCGCACGGCTGCCATCGCCGTTCACCACGATTGTATGATTTACTGAAAAGTTGAGGTTGCCATCTCCGTCCTCGTCAATTTCCTCAACACGCGTTAGGCCATCTGCACTTACTGTCTCGGTGACCTTCCGCTGCAAGCTTCCGTCATGGGCCAAATAGCTCATCGTATTGAGCCACGAGCCATCAGGCTGTTCTTCGCGGCTTTCCACCTGATCAAACCAGCCACCCCCGGTGGTGTCACGTTCGATCAGGACATTTGCGCCGTCAGGGCTCTTCGTGGTCGAGACCGCATTCTGGATCACCGCCGTGGATTGATCGTTGCCCAGAGAGTTCGTCACTGAGCGGGTTTCGCTACCATCTAGATCAGTGGTGGTTGCGATTGTCTGCAGACGATCCACCACACCATCGCCGTCATCGTCGTACCTGTTTACGATCAAGGAGCCTTCGGCGCTGGTCGCTGATGTCACAACGAAGGCAATCGATCCATCACCCGCGTAACCTGTCTGCACCTCGGTGCGGTTGCCACTCCCATCGACGGTAACCACTGACTCAACATCGTAGCCTTGCTCCTCAGTGGCGAGCACAACGTCTCCCACGAGCCCAGTCGATCCATCAGCCCACGTGAACGTCGTTTGGCCTGTGATCATCGACCCATCAGGCAGCTCAATGCTAGTGGCATCAGGATCTAGAGAGATCGATATGATGCCTAAATCCGCAAGACTTCGAGCAGTGTGCGACCCATCGGCATTGGTGACCATGACCCTAAAGTCGGCCCACGCATCATCAAACGCATCGAAGATGCCGTCGCCATTCGAATCGAAGACATTGGCTAATGCTTCAATGTCGCTAGACGCAGTTGGGTCCCACTCCGTGAAAACGTACTCACGCTTTTCGGAGATAGCCCCATCCCCATCCGCGTCATAAAATAAGACCCCATCGCCAGCACCGGCCCAAGCGGTCCGGCTCTTTAACCCGTCGTCATTCGTTTCC
>JBCCOI010000813.1:0-2869 GCA_039025515.1 Planctomycetota bacterium | reverse complement strand
CAGAAAAATGGCACCCCACTCAATCAGGGGTAGCAGCTTTCCGGGACTGTGAATCAGGAAAACAGCCGCCTGAAATGTCTCCGGACCGTTTATCAGTGTCGAGTTCACCGTCAGATGAACGCACATGTAGAGACCGAGCGGAACGATCCCTGTCAGCGAATGAATTCGCCGGATCGCAAACTCATGCTTCAAAAAAAACGAGGTGCTCTTCGAGGTCTCGGTGGCCGATTCTGACACGGAATTGATTCAAGGTTTGCAATTTGGTCGGGTTTCAATCGGGCGACACGCCGCCGCCGGTGAATTGTACACTCGTACTCGCTCAATTTACGGTGCCGTGAGTACGTCGCATAGATCGACGGATTGACGCACGGGGGAATCGCTTTTCACTTAGCTCATACCTAGGCGGCGACGTCAAAAAATGACGATTTGGTGGTTGGTCGTGATGTCCGTCCTGGTCGTTTTGATCGGCATCCTTCTGTTCAGGCTGCATGCCTTTCTGACGCTGCTGGTCGCCGGGTTGCTCGTCGCAACGTTCACCGGCACAGACGCTCTGCGGCGGCACGCCGATCGACAGGTCGCATCCGCGCAATGGACTGACGCACGGGCTGCAAGTTTTATCGAACAGGCGGCGGTGGAAAGGTTGGCGGAGTCCTTCGGCACGAACGCCGGAAAAATTGGAATTTTAATCGCGTTGGCAAGCATCATCGGATCTCTGCTCAGCGAATCGGGCGCTGCAGCAACAATCGTTCGATGTCTGTTGGCATTCACCGGTCCAAAGCGAGCTCCCGAGGCACTTGCGATGGGGTCTTTTGTGCTCGCCATCCCCGTGTTCTTTGACACCGTGTTCTACCTCATGCTTCCGATCGCGAGGTCGCTGCGACAAATTGTCGGTAAGAACTACGTGCTTTTTTTACTTGCGATCCTGGCTGGAGGTTCGATCGCCCATTCGCTCGTTCCACCCACGCCGGGTCCATTACAGGTCGCCGAGCTGCTTTCGATCGACGTCGGCGTCATGCTGCTGGCCGGTCTCGGTATCGGAAGCGTTAGCAGCGTGGTCTCACTCGCGGCCGCTCGAGGCATCAACTACTTCGTCGACGTTCCGCTGCGTGAGACGGACGATGCCGCGAATCCATCGCCGGCGACCGAACCGTCCGACGTTTCACAGCCGGGACTCTTTGTTTCGGTCGTGCCCATCCTGGTACCGGTCATCCTCATCACGGCTGCAAGCCTCACAAAGCTATTCGTCACCCAGCAACGGCTGGAGCCATCGATTCTAACCGAGCTGATCATCTGGTTCGGAAACAAGAACATTGCCATCGGTTGTGGCCTTGTGCTGTGTATTCCGCTGATTCGATGGATCACACCCTCAAAACGTCGCGGACTGGTCAACGCGTCACTTGCGTCCGCAGGTAATATCATTTTGATCACCGCGGCAGGCGGAGCGTTCGGTCGGATGCTCTATCATGCCGGAATCGCCGACGCCGTGGAGTCGTTGGTGGACGCCAGGTCAGGGCTGATTCTGCTGCCAATCGCATTCTTGGTTACGACGGCCATTCGCACTCTGCAGGGTTCGGCAACGGTCGCGATGATCACCTCCGCGGGAGTCCTCCAAGGCCTCGCTCTTTCCGGCGAACTGCCTTTCCATCCCGTTTATCTGGCTCTTGCGATCGGAGCGGGTAGCAAACCGATTTCGTGGATGACCGATAGCGCCTTTTGGATCATCACCCGAATGACCGGCATGACGGAAACCGAGGGGCTGAAGGTCATCTCCACCATGAGCATTGCACTTGGTTTTTCGGCATTATCGGTGACGGTTCTCGCCGCTTGGGTGTTTCCGTTGCGATAAGCCAGCCGTAATTGCTCGTCGAACGCGTGTCAGCGCGCCGCGGGTTGCGGACTGAACACTTCGCGAAAACCAGCTGGAATTTCGATATCGCCACATGCACACAAAAGCAACCAAGCCGTCGGCCCAAGTAATTTTCTTCCCCTCTTCATAACTGCGATAGCTGTAGCCGGTCGGCACCTCTCGAATGTTGATGCCTCGTAATGATAACTTTCCCGTAATCTCCGGTTCAAATCCGAACCGTGGCTCCCGAAGATCGATCGAACGAATCAGATTTCCACGAAAGGCTTTGTGACAAGTTTCCATATCTGTTAGACGTTGGCCGGTCATGCAGTTACTCGCGACCGTCAGTGTCCAATTGCCCAGCTTGTGAAACCACGACGGATCGCTTCCGCCAATCAAATAACGCGATCCGTAAACCGCCTCCGCATTACCTTCTAGAATCGGTGCGATCACATCGAGAAGATCGATCGGGTCATACTCCGTGTCGGCGTCTTGAATCGCTACCACCGCGCCGACGCTGTGACGAATTCCAAGCCGCACGGCGCTTCCTTTCCCGTGATTCCTTTTGCGGAAAAGCACTTTTCGGCTCGGGCATGGAATCAGTGATTGGAGCCACTCCGCAGTTCCGTCTTCGCTTGCGTCATCAACAATGATTGTTTGTGTTCCTGCCGGCATGACCTCGTCGATACGATTCAGCACGCGCGGAAGTGAAGCTCGTTCGTTAAACACCGGAACGACAATCGTTAGCGGACATGTTTCCTTCGAAAAACGAGTTGGTTTGTTTGCTTTACGATGGAGCTTTGTCTCGTCGAAATCGGTCTCTGAGATGATTTCTGCTTCGCAAGCTGCGATGCCGTTTTGGATCGCGTTGATCGCATCAATTGAACGCCTGCCCACGTCGATCGTCGAGGCTTCACGTTCGGATCGGGACGTGACGGCGGTGGATTGAATCGGCGATGGATCCGCAGACATACTGTTTCTGGATGTTATGATCATTGAAATGGAACACCACGAAACTTCGTG
>JBCCOI010000812.1:0-2873 GCA_039025515.1 Planctomycetota bacterium | reverse complement strand
GCAAAGGACTCGACGGTCAACGTGCCGAATTCACGTCCGGCATCAAGCTGTACTTCGAAACGGTACAGGTCAACGTCCACCGAATCCGGTCGATGAATGTGTTGACCGTGCAAGATGTCTTGTCGTCCCGGGAAGACGGGCTCCTGACCTTCCAGCGCGTTGGGCAGCGGCTCGTTGATTGACTGCGAATCGATCGCCGGGTTGATCGACTGAGTCAGCGATGACTGGATCTCAAAGAACGGGTCAATCGGCGAGATGAATGAATCGGGATTGATGCCCGCGTTGAGGAACTCCGGATCGAGCGCCATCAAAGTCTGTGCGGTGACGTCACCATTTTGCTCCAGTCCAAGCAACAGTCCGATGCCGGCCATCGCCTTTCGGAAAAAGTCCTCGCCGTAGTCCAAGTCGAAAGAAGCTTGGTTGCTGAAGACGATCGCCGCATCCGTGAATGTCGGATCGATTCGGAGTGCCGCGTCGAGCACCTCGACGCTTCGCAAGTCGGTTCCCGCGACCGGCGTCAATTCGCTCGTCGTACCGAGCGCAAAAGTGACGCCCGAATCGGCGGTCTCAATGAACTGAACGCCCAAGTAATTCGACCAAAGGTTGATCGCTTCGCGAACGCGTCGCTTTTGGACCTCGGTGATGTTGTTGAGCTGTGCCGGAATCCCGGTGCCCACGCCTCCCGCGAAGATGCCTTGGAAGTTGTATTCGACTTGCGTGATTCCATCGGTCGAATCCGGGCCGAACTGGTCGTTGACGGCGTTGGCGATCGCGGTTCCGGGATCGGCACGACCGGGGTCCGTCACGGCGCCTGGAAGTTGCACGTCGTAGGGCTTGGGGTCGATCGACTCCGAGATCAAAACACTGGTAAGCAACGAATTGTTTGCACCAAGAATCCCAATGTCGGTGGCCGTCGTCAGCATGTCACCGGCGGCGGTCATTCGCAGCGTCGTGCCGGCCAGCGTCGAAGGAAGCTGGGTCGTTGCGCCCGCTCCGGCGATGTCATTGAAGGAGAAGTTGACCGCCAAGACCGCATCAACGGTCGGTTCATTGGCCGTCACGGTACGTAATGCCTGGACCGTGACCGTCGCACCACCGAAGTCGTAGACGACGTTCCCACCAGCGTCCAAAGAAACACTCAGTCCGCCGTTGCCCGAATCCGTAAACTGGATTTCGCGTTGGCCCGCATTCTCGCCGAACACCTTCGAAGAAAACTCGACATCGAGCCCCGCCGCCGCACCCAGGTTGCTGGAGACTCGCGGGACGACGTTCAATTCCGTCGGGGTGACGACCAAGTCGGCTGCGGTGTCAACGGCCGTACCGATTCGCAAACGGAAGGTACCACCACCCTTGGAAACTCCGGGAAGCTGGTTGAGGTCATCGGCGAAGATGAGTCGCGCGGTATCTGTTTCCGCGTCGTAGATCACCCGGTCGGGTTGGTAGAACGCATCGTCCGTTGTGCGGACGGTATCCTGCGTCAGCAACAGTTGGTAGAAGCGAGGGTTTTCAGCAGACCGCTCAGTCGGCAATCCGGTGTCGGGATCGTTTTCGACAAACAGATCGTCATCGTTGAAGTAGACAATGATTTCGTTGCGTCGTTGCTCCAAGCTTCGGTCCGACAGACGCACCACGGGCTGCGGGACAATGGCTTCGACCTTGGCACCAAGACGAAGTTCAAACTCGATCCGCTCGTTGTCGCTGACGCCATCGCGTGCGACCAACAGCTGACCCTCGGTGTTGCGTAATCCGACGATGCCGCGGCTAGGCGCGTCGAATCCGAAAACATCGATGCGGTAGCGATCATCCGGCAACGAATCGGCAAAGCGAACGACAACTTCGTTGTCAGCAAGCGCGCCCAACTCCACCGAGCCGACCGGAACCACTTGATCGTCTTCCGTCCCGAACCGCCTGTCCGATCCACTTCGTGTGATCTGAATCGCATCCAGCGTGTTCGTATCAATTTGCTGGTCTTGATCAAACCGGAACGTCAACGAACGGGGAGCGGTATCGCGGACAGAACCGTCAACGATCAACTCGCCCTCATTCGGCTGGACACCGATCAACTGCGGCCCGGCCAGCAGTTGTCTTTGCTCCAGCGTTTCGAATAATTGCTTCCGACGAAGTTCCCTGGAATTCGACTTGCGGCGTTGGCGACGGCGCGAAGCAGCAGACTTGTTGAATTTCGACTCGATGGCGTCCTGAGAAGCTTGGCCGGACGTGGAGTTCTCTCGCTCACGCGAAGTCATAGAGCAGACCTTCAAGGGGGCGTCGTCGCTTCTACCGAGAAGATCGGAGGGAGGACGAGTCAGCCGGTGGGGTGAAATCGTTAGTTGGCGGGCTCGCGTTGCGGAACCGACCGGTTTTTAACAAGGCAAATCGACAAGTCGCACTGCCGGCGGGGAAGCCGACGGGAAACGAACGCCGAGTATAGTTCGGGCACTTTGACCCGCAAATCTTTGGGGCCGAGGTCGCACCAAACCGTCATAACCGCGCCTTGTCGGTTCCGATCATGACGGCACACGCGTCGCCTTTTCACCACGAAAACCACTCGAATGGGCGGGGTGAAATCTCCGGCAAATCGACACGCTTCATTTCGCGTTCCGGTTGCAGGGGTCTTCACACTCGCCCGCCCGGCGGGCCGGGATTGCATGGCGACGTGGTCGTTGGACGACACTCGCGACGTGAAGTTCCGCAGATTCGGCCGAACCGGTGTCCAAATCGACACGCGGTCGTCCGATTCCCCGCAGCTTCCGTCTCTGAGGCATACACGGCCACTAGTGATGCACCAAGACTCTGGCTCACGGCAAGCGCCGGAGACGGTGAACCCTCAAAATTTTTGGGCCGCGGAGAGGGCAGAACGGCCCGGGAAAACT
>JBCCOI010000811.1:0-2879 GCA_039025515.1 Planctomycetota bacterium | reverse complement strand
TGAGATACTTCGCCTGCGTAAAGGGCTCCACCATCTGCCTGATCAAGACGCGAGTTGGCAGCGCGTCACAAGTGAGGAACCCGGCGAAAGCCGAGGAATAGGTTCGACTCCTATCGATTCTCAATCGGAGCAATTCTCCCCGAAAACTCACCCCGCCGCATTCTCATGTAGCGGACTAACAAAACCAAGAAAGGAGGCCAAAAACCACCATGAAATTCAACCAACTACTCAAACGCAATGTCCGACAACCGGACACGACCAACTTCGCCGGAGGACAAGCTCACCGCGAATCGGAGAAACTCGAGCTGGTTACCATCCTGCTGACGAGCTTTCTCGATGACCAATTTTATCGCAAGGGCGATGAGACAGCCCGACGCCTGACACAGTTGGTGAACCAAATCGCGGACAAGCGCTTCGTGGCCAAGGCAGCTCTCTACGCGCGACGTGAAGCGGGAATGCGCTCTGTATCCCACCTTGTCGCCGGGGAACTGGCCCATGTCGTCAAAGGACAAGACTGGACGAAACGATTCTTCGATCGTGTTGTCTTCCGTCCTGACGATGTGCTGGAAATCCTGGCCTACTGCCTCGCAGTCTACGGAAAGCCTCTGCCCAACGCGTTGAAAAAAGGTCTCGGTCAATCGCTCGCTCGCTTCGATGCCTACCAACTGGCCAAGTATCGCAAAGCGACGGCCGAACTGAAACTCGTGGATGCGGTGAACCTCGTTCACCCACCTCATACGGACGCACTCCGCGACCTCATTTCGGGAACGCTGGCTCCTGCGGAAACGTGGGAAACCAAGCTGACTCAGGCAGGTCAGGAGTCGAAATCCGACCGCGAGAAAGAAGTTCGCAAAGCGGCGGCCTGGGCAACGCTCATCCGCGATCGCAAGATCGGGTACTTCGCTCTTCTGCGAAACCTGCGCAACATCCTTGAGCAGGCACCCGAACTGACGTCTGACGCGACGAAGCTGCTCACCAACGAGACGCTGATCCGTCGATCTCTCGTCCTACCATTCCGTTTCCGAACGGCTCTGGATGCGATCGAGAGCGTAGAAGTTTCGCGCTTCCAACGTCAGCAAGTGGTTCGAGCGCTTAACAAAGCGGTCGACCTCTCACTTGCGAACGTGCCTCGTTTCAAAGGTCGCACGCTCATCGCGATGGATTGCTCCGGTTCGATGATCGGGAAGCCGATGAAAGTCGGTTCTCTCTTCGCTTCGGTTCTCTACAAAGTGAACGACGCTGACCTCATGCTTTTCAGCGGGGATGCCCGTTACGTCACGTTCAATGCGGACGACGGAACGCTGTCTCTTGCGCAACGCATCGAGGAAAAAGCCGAGTGGAGCGGAACCAACTTCCACTCTGTTTTCCAACGCGCGAACCGCGCTTACGACCGAGTCGTGATCCTGTCTGATATGCAGGCATGGATCGGAAACTGGACGCCCAAAGCAGCGTTCGATCGCTACGTGCAGAAAGTGGGGCAACGCCCTCGCATCTACTCGTTCGATCTCGCCGGCTACGGAACGCTTCAGTTCCCTGAGCGTGAAGTCTACGCGCTTGCAGGTTTCTCCGACAAAACACTGGAGACGATGCGATTCCTTGAAGAGGACAAAAACGCTCTTCTCAAGAAAATCGAATCGATCGACTTGTAGCCAAAACACCGGGTCTCCGCCGTTCAGATCCTGGCGGCCCGGTGAAATGGAAAGGAGGTGGCGGGTGGTCGCCGAGCGGTGGCTCTCGTATGAGGGCTGCTTCGCAAAGCGGCCATCCGCCTGAAGCCTCACAATCAACTTACTAACATTACCCTATGAATGCAGATCTCATTGAAAAGCATTTTGCCCGAATGGGCGCCCGGATCAAACTGGTTCGACATGAACCGGTCATAAATCGATGGGGTTGGAATCGCAACGCTTTCTCCGGCCGATTCTCGGTCGATGTGCAGCAGGACCGTCGAGGCGAACACTTTGTGTTCAACGTTTCGACTGAAGTAGAAGATCTGCTGGAAGTAGATCTTCTCCAGGTCCAGCCAAAGGAGCGTCATCTCCTCCTCATGGTGAAAGATCCGGACGTGGAAGGGAAGCCGGTCAAAGACCGATTTCTCTGTGGTCACGATGAACGGGAGTGGTTTGTCGCTGCCGTTCCCGGCGCTGTTTCGACCGTGACCGGTGCGATGGAATCGCTAAAGCCAGTCGCGGTGCGCGCGGCTCAAGCTCGAAAGGGTTTGAACCAGAAGCAGCGCATCCGACGCCGCAACAGTGCCTTTCGCCGACAAGGCGAATGGTTCTTCGTCCCGGCACCCAGCGCATTCGTTCAGAAAGACGCGGTGCTTCGGAACGAGCCGATTGCGCGGTCGGGTGGGAAACCTCACTTCATTCAGTTTCTTTATCGGGAAGGTGGTCAGACGATCTTTGTTTGCCCACAACGTCCTGACGGAGTCTCTGAAGTCGAATACGAGCGACTCATCCTGTCCAAACCAAAAGCAAAAGGCTGGGCCTGGCAGACGCGACTCATCAATCCTCGGGTTCTTGCCCGCGGCGAAGTGCGTCACCCTGACCACAAGACGATTACCCTGCACGGATGGCACGAAGTTCTTATGAACCTTGAGAACCAGAGCCGCACGATGCAGCGAGTCGCCTTCATCGACTAGCCCCCTTCCCCAAAATCTGATTCAACAGGGTTGGGTCCCTGACCTGACCCTGTTGGATTACCTCCTCCTCTCACCTTTTGGAATTCCCAAATTCCACAATCCAGAAAAACAAGGATCGGAATCAACATTTGCGATTTCACCTCCCAACACTTTATCATCATGAGCACCTCCATCCTCGATCTCAAAACCGTTCTGGTCCTCAACCGGAACTGGCAGGCGATCAACACGCGGACTC
>JBCCOI010000810.1:0-2880 GCA_039025515.1 Planctomycetota bacterium | reverse complement strand
GCTTTTTCGGCAAGAGCGCGTGCATCGGAAGTCCAGACGCGATAAAGGAGCACGCCGAGCAAGCGGGCCTTCACCACCACCGCGGCCAAGCAAGCCTACGCGCCTGCTTTACGAGTTAAGCTGCCTGTGCCGCATTTTCGTCGCTGACGCTCCTCGATGACGGCCTACGTCTAGGGGGCGAAAGCTCTCGGTGTGTTGCGGGCCGATTTCGGCAAGAGCGCCTGCATCGGAAGTCCAGACGCGATGAAGGAGCACGCCGAGCAGGCGGGCCTTCACCACCACCGCGGTCAAGCAAGCCTACGAGCCTGCTTCACGAGTTAGGGGCAGCGCATTTCTCGAGCCCTCATGGCTGGTCCGCTACCGGTCCGCGCGTAGTCGACTCGAAACCGCTCGTAGAACTATCTCGCGGCACCGCCGAACAGTCTCTGGGCAAAAGGCAAGAAGGCCGGGGCACAAACCAAGTTCACGGCCTTGTTTAAGTGGCGTGGTCGGATGCGACGAGTCTTAGACCTCTGGATTCGTCGCCTCATCCACTACGCAAGAAACTGATCTTTTCTTCGCATAGCGTGAATGAGCAATGCCAGCTCAAGGATAACTCTTCCTCATGTCTGAGAACGAGTCGACGCACTATGGGCTCTCGCGATTGCTTCGCGAGACGTTCCCGAAACCGAGCCACAACGAGATTACCTGTCTTGTTGGAATACTGCACCAATTTGATATCTTGTTTTTGGGTGAAACCTGGAAGCTTCCGGCACTCGAACCGGAGGAGGCCGCAAAGCTTGTTTCAAGACTCTACGGGAGCGACGAAGATCGATTGCTTGAACGTTTTCGAGACAATTGGGCGAGACTAAAAAACTCCTCCGTTACGGCCGCGATGGTTTTAGCACTTGAGTCTCACGAGTTCGTCGATCGAATCGTTCCGTTCGATCGAGGGACCGTCAGCTGAGCTAGGCCGCGGCTAGACGAAAAAGCTGACCTTAGCCCCATCGATCATGGTGCGTCTCATCAACGGAAGATTGTCTTTTTGGAAGTTAGTAATGTCCGAATCCACGTACGAACCGAATGATCGTAGACCGATTCAAAGTCGGAGCACTCGATGGGCAGAGACGACGACAAAGTGGCTTGTCAAATTTGGTGTGTCACCCAACGCCATTTCCGTGGTTGGGATGCTTGCCGCGATCGCCGCAGGTGCATGTTTTGGTTCAACGGACATTGTGACTGGAACGGGTCAGCGTGTTTTATGGCTAGTTGGGCCTCCTCATCAGTGTCTTTGGTCAATGTGGCGACTTGGTGATCTCGTCAATCAAACGTGACTTGGGCGTCAAAGACATGGCGGAAGTGATTCCCGGCCACGGAGGCCTGCTGGATCGTTTTGACAGCCTCCTTCTCGTTGCGCCGGTTCTGTTTCATTACATTAACTATTTCAAAGCGGATGGAATCGGCGGGGGCACTCCCGTTCGAATCTTCACGGGCGGATGAGCCTTCAAAAACGCTTGTCTTCGAATCACCTCGTTTTATTTCCTGTTGTCGGCATTTAAAATGGCTCGTTTGTATTGCTCGGGATGGTGGGAACAAGCTGGATTAGGTAGGCAACCCATGACGGATCTTGAGTTGTCGTTCTCTCAGGGCCGGATCTTTGGTCGGGGCACGGATATTGTCGGCGACTTCGATATGGACGGTGAGCTAACCAATGAGTGGATTTTCATTCGCAAGCAATACGTCGGGCAACACTCAATCGATTATCACGGGCAGAGCGTCGGAGAAGGGGCTTATGGAGGGACGTGGAGCTGTTACGGAACACCCGGAGGCAAATGGTTCATTGGAATCGTCCGAGCCGAAGAAATATCCGACGAATCGACGTCTCAGATCAGCGAGCTTTGAACTGATCGATCTCGACAGACCAATCGAGATTGCGTTCGACTGGACCATCTCCTCGGGATCATGGATAATCACGGTTGGTTTTCTAACTTCGTGACTGTAAAAGGAGTTCAGAATGCGATTTCTAACCGTTGCCCTTCTTCTGGTTGTTTTCGTCGGCTGCAAGCACAAGGGAGCGATCTCGCCTCATCGTGAAGTCATCACGGAACCAACCACACCAAGCTTTGACTGTGAAGGTGTCTGGTCTCCTGAGCCCGATGTACCCTTTCCTCAGGGCCTGGAACAATTAGTAACGATACGCGAGGTCGAGGACGGAGTTTTCTCGCTTCACCTCTCTAACTCGGATGAGGTTGAATTTGAGGTGCGAACGACATCGCTGGGAGAGCACGATCAATATGCGATCGCTGAGATGCATGCATCGATTCAGGGGGAGTCATGGTTGCGTTACATCGGTATCGTCCAGTGTACAGATGATAAACTCACCGCTTGGTGGATCGAATCAAAGGATCTTGCGCGGCTGATGCATGCTGATGGTCACTCTGCTGTGATCGAGCGCGGTGCATTCGGCACCAAAGTGTTTGCGGAATCCGGCGATTTGCTTGACTGCATCACCAAGCACTCCCGGGAACTGATAGGAAAACCTCAGTCTTTTACACGTAAGGCGGAATGATCGCGCGGGGAACGGGTTATCGATCCTGCGTATTTACACATGCGAAGATCCGGCCGGTGTCTCATTGGCTGCGTGTTCCAGCGTTGTTTGGAGTGTGACCTTGGATGCTGCTACCATACCGTGGTTGTGTTCCTTCTCCCGCAGCCGATTCGCAATCCCAATCCGGTGACAATTGCGGATTGGCGCTCCCTCCAAGAGTTCCTGCCATCATGATGCCTTCTCGAGTTCGCCCACCAATTCTTTTCGCAATCTTGGCGATCTTCGCCACTTCTGCTCAGAACCTTGAAGCAAGCGAGCGGCCAAACTTCTTGCTGATCACGGTTGACGACATG
>JBCCOI010000809.1:0-2884 GCA_039025515.1 Planctomycetota bacterium | reverse complement strand
GTCACCGCTAAAAATCAGGGATAGGGGTAGGGAAGTCCGGTTGAGCCGGACTCCCCTCCCTCCGAACCGTGCGTGCGGTTCTCCCGCACACGGCTCTCCGGTCAGTAGGTGCCCCGAAGGGATCGTGCGAAACTCAGGTGGGCCCCCCGCAGACTGTAGAGACCTGCCTCAGTAAAGTAGGCGTTCGGCCATCGCTGGGTACGCGACAGCCGCTCGGGATTGTTCCTGTGACGCTTCAGCAGAAGACGCCGCAGACGTGCTCGGACCTTAGAGTCCAAGTCCGTGAAAATCGTCCATCGACAGTGCCGGAAGTAACCGAACCAGCCACGAAGCACGCGGCCCAGTTCAAGCGAAATCGCCTCGATCGAGTCGGGACGATTTCGCCGTGTCAATTCCACGATCCGAACCTTCATCTTCTTGAGGCTCTCCGCACGCGGGTAAATCTTTTCCCCGCGAAACGAGTAGCCCAGAAACGAAAAGCTCTTCTGGCGACTGTCGACAATCTTCGTCTTCCCCGGATGCAGCCTCAGTCCCGCCTTCTTCATCCAAGACTTGATCGTTTCCAGAGCCGCTTCGGCTTCGAATTCGCTACGACACAAAACGACAAAATCGTCTGCGTACCGTACCATTTCAAAGCCATGATCGGCCATCGAGTGATCAAGATCATTGAGATAAAGATTCGACAACACCGGTGAAAGAACCGCCCCCTGCGGAACACCGGAAATCGGGTTCCACTGGCGGAGGTCTTCCATGATGCCGCAGTCCAGAAACGCTTCGATCAACCCGATCACCTTGGAGTCGGAGATGTGCTCTTTGACAAGACGCATCAGCTTGTCCTTGGGGATCGAGTCGAAGTATCCCTTGATATCCGCGTCGACGACATACACGTAGCCCTCCTCGATCTTCTGCTCGACGACACGCAAAGCGTCGTGAGCCGAGCGTCCGTGGCGAAAGCCGAAACTCCGCTCGTGGAACTCGTTGTCCAGGATCGGCTCGATCACGCTCACCAACGCCGTTTGCACGACGCGGTCGCGGATCGTCGGAATGCCAAGCGGTCGCGTCTGATCGCTTCCCGGTTTGGGAATGTGAACTCGACGCACCGGCGAAGGTTTGTAGTCGCCACGGGTGATCTGTTCGGCGAGCGTTCGCGTTTCCGCAATCATATGCTCCTCGAACGATTCCCAGTCTTGACCATCCACCCCGGCTGCCCCTTTTCGGCCGGTCACCTTGCGGGCCGCTCCGAACAGGTTGCTTGAGGTGGCCCTGGTTTTGGGGGCCAGGCGACTCCTTAAATTGGACTCGCCTCAAAGACCCAAATCATGTCGAAGAAAAAACCCGCTGATCAATCTGTCCAACGTCGTTCCTACACCGATGAATTCAAGCGAGAAGCTGTTCAGATGTTACTCGATGGACACTCGGCTGCTTCTATCTGCGAGCGTCTTGGAATCTCCGGTACCAACCTCCTGTACCGCTGGAAGCAGCAGCTCATGGACCGGGCTGGCCCGGTCGGTGAATCCCTCGACGAGCGTGTCAAAGAGCTTCAACAAGAAGTTAAGCGGCTCGAACGCGAGCGGGACGTTTTAAAAAAAGCGTTGATCATTTTCGGCCGTCAAGATTAACCGAGGTCTATCAAGCAGCCAAACTTATTATAGAACAGGCGGGTGCACCTGAGCGTGAAGTATGTCAGATTCTTTCACTTAGCCGATCTGCATTTCAACGCTGGAGAAACTCCGGTGCAAGCGGTATATCTTCACGGGATCAAGAGATGATACCGCTGGTTGCATCGGTCTTTCACGAGCACCGACGACGATACGGTGCGCGTCGTATCGCCGCCGAGTTGAAACATCGAGGAATTACCTGCGGACGCAATCGAGTGGCAAAAATCATGAAAATTGCCGGGTTTTCCGCGATCGCTCCAAATTCGTTCAAGCCCAGAAGCACCGAAAGTCGGCACACCCTGGGTTACAACGAGAACCTTGTCCTTGGACTGGATGAGCCGAAAAAGCTCGATCAGCTCTGGGTTGGAGACATCACTTACATTCGGGTTCGCGAGAACGGTTTCTGTTACCTGGCAACTTTGATGGATCGTTGTTCCCGGCGGATTGTCGGATGGCAATTTGCTCGTGACATGACTGAGCAACTTGTCATCGATGCACTGAAGTCGGCCATTCGCTCGCGACAGCCAAAGACCGAGATGATTCACCACACCGACCGCGGAGGTCAGTATGCCGGCGTTCGCTATCGTTCGATATTGAAACGCGCATCGATGCGTCAGAGCATGAGTCGTGCGGGTGACTGCTACGACAACTCGTTTATGGAAAGTTGCTTTGGAACGATCAAGACCGAGCTTCAAATGACCGAATACGAAACGTACCGGGAGGCTCGCAATGAGCTTTCGAGTTACCTGAATTACTACAACGTCTCTCGCTTGCATTCATCGCTGGGATACCTGTCTCCCGACCGATTTGAGACCGCGATGAACAGCCGGAAATAAGAGACAGCCTGGCCCCCAAAACCAGGGCCACCTCATTTCTCGTGCGTTCCGTGCTGGCTAACTTCGAGCTTGCCGTCGGTGTCGACCAGCACCGACGGCAGGTCGGGAAAGCGATGTAGGAAGAAGCCGTTGGTGACAAGCATCAATTGACTGTCTGGCCAATGTTGTCGTGCGAGTTGAAGATGCTGGACGACTTGAGGATTCAACAGCGGTTCACCGCCGAGCAAAGCAAATCGCTTTGGTTTCAGTCGATGCGACCACTTCGCGTAGTCGGCCTCGGCGTCTTCGACCGTCGGCAGTTTGCCGGCGACGTGGAAGTTGCTGTAGTGACTACATTGCTGGCACGAAAGGTTGCAGCCGTGGGCGACGTGGTATTCAAGCGCCGGCAAG
>JBCCOI010000808.1:0-2886 GCA_039025515.1 Planctomycetota bacterium | reverse complement strand
GATGGCTCGGACGATTGTCGGTAGGAACCACGAGAGGAAGACGCCGAGTACGCAAAGCAAGAGTGCGGGTTCGCGGTGTTTCATTCAGAAGAAAAGTGGGGTCAGTCTCGTAGCAAAATTTGTCAGTGGGCGAACAGTACGGATCACGCGGCGGCGACAGACAACCAACCACTCCAACAACCTCAACTTCGCCGCTCGTCGTGTATCCGATGGTTATGGCAAACCTTCGGTACACTCGGTAGCCGCCGTGTCGATCCATCCATTGTACCGTGACCGAAGGAGTACCGACGTGACGAAACAGACGCCAAAATCAGTACGCACGAAATTCTTGTTGATGTTCATCTCCGGCTTGCTGAATGCAGCACATCCATCGTTGATCGGGAACATGAACCAAACCAAAAATGCGCCAACGAAACGCTGGGAAGCTTGGTGAATCGCACCCGTTTGCCAGATGCCCAATGCTGCTTCTCACGCTTACGATGGGTAGTGAACGTGTCTCGTTTACGATGGGTAATGAGTCAGTTCAGCGAAAACAAGAAAAACCGTCCGACTCCGGTATGTCCAGTCGCAGAATTCCGAAAAAAAAGACTCTGCTGCGTCCTTCGCGCAGTGCTCGTCCACTCTGCTGCCATAACGTCAAGGATCACGCGGCGGCGACAAACAACTTACCACTCCAACAACCCCGACTTCGCCGCTCGTCGTGTATCCGATGGTTATGCGCACATCCAACATCAGTTTGTGACTCCAAACGCCAGAAGGGCGATTGAAGTGATGCCAATATAGGTTCGGATGTGATTCCACCACTGCCAACGCACCTGATAGTCGGGCCACACAACATCTGCATCACTGTCGTCAGCCTTAGAAAGCCGGTTGTTCAGAGGAACGTTAAACAGCATCGTGATCCCGAATGGCCCAACGAGATATAGAGACGCACCGAAGAACGTCAAAATGGACCGTGTCGTACCAAAACTCATTAAGGCATTGCACCCGATGATTGCACAGAGCAGTGGAGTCCCGATGAAGAACATGACGAAAATCGGGTTGATAATCTTCTCGTTGATCTCCTGCATCGCATGCATGCCGTGATCATTGGGCAACCTAGCCAACGCTTGCATGACAAAGTTAGAGAAGGCGAACAAGAGTCCCGTAACAACTCCGGCCCCGGTTATTGCAACAACGGTAATGAGCGTGATGATCATGTCGCCAAATTCACAGGCATGATTCGCATAACGTCGGCGATCACGCGGTCGGCGCGAGTGATCAACCACTTCAAAAGCGACGACTCGCCGACTCGTCGTGCATCGCATTGTTCTGCATTCTACTCGTATCCGTCGAGACCCAATTCGTCATGGATCACGTAGATCTCAGGACGCAACTCCTTTAGCCGGTCTGCGCCGGATTGCGTCACTTGGGTACCGGACAAAACAACACCAAGTTTAAAATTTACCGATGCCAAAATTTCCATCCCATCATCAGAAATCAAAGTGTCGTCGAAGAGAATGGCATTCAGGCTCCCGATCTTGGATAGATGTGGTAATCCTGCATCCGTGATTTGCGTTCCATCCAAGTGGAGCACTGTAATCTCGTCAACACCGTCGAGAAAGCGTAGGTCATCGTCAGTAACATTGGAGTCGGAGCAATAGAGAGTTTCCAAAACGGAAAATCGCTCGGGAATCTGCGAGGCGATTCGGCCTTCTATGGTGATCCACGTAACAGTAGAGTCATTCTTGATCGTTGGATCGGAACCGCCAAAGGCCGAGATTTCACCGATCAACTGTTGATGGGCACGCCAATCGCGAGTTTGCCATTCAACCAACACGAACACGATTGATGAGATCGCCACGATTGCCAGTGCGGCCCTCAAGCTGAAACGCAATCTTCGCCTTTTCAATTGCAGAACGTCTAGGATCACGCGGCGGCGACAAGCGACCAACCACTCCAACAACCTCAACTTCGCCGCTCGTCGTGTATCCGATGGTTATCGGACGGATGATGAACTCCATCCTGGAAATGCCTGCTCTGATCTTGAGACTATCCTTTCGGGCACGGGACTCTGGCAGCAGTCCGTCATCCCAACAATGTCTACGAAGTGTAGTTTGATCTCTTGTGAATTCTTAGCTGGATAAAAGTGTTGTCCGGTGATCTGACTGCCATGACCCATCCGACCTCTGCCGAGAACACACTTCCACGTCCGTCGCTTCGTGGGGCCAGCCAAGAAACACCCACGGAGTGCACACTTGGCTGCCTCCGCCCGATAACGTTTCGGATCACGCGGCGGCGACGGACGACTAACCACTCCAACAACCCCGACTTCGCCGCTCGTCGTGTATCCGATTGTTATGGCACACCTTCGGTACGCTCGGTGACCGACGTGTCGAGCCATCCATTGTACTGTGACCAAAGGAGAACCGACGTGACGAAACCGACTGGTTGGCAGTCGCTTGCGTCGGAACGGGCGGCACATTCGTAGACGGCAATTCAGTACGCACGAAACTCCTATTGATGTTCATCTCTGGCTTGCTGAATGCAGCACATCCATCGTTGATCGGGAACACGAACAAAAAGAAATGCGCCAGCGAGGTGCAGGGAAACGCAGTGAATCGGCCCCGTTTTGTTGATGCCCAAATGCTCCTTCACGCATTTACGATGGGTAGAAAATCTGTCTCGTTTACGATGGGTAACGAATGCCAACGGCAACGTTTGCCGTCGTTCGAAACTCTGCCAAACAAGCTGCTCTGCAAGACGCCAGAGGAAGAATCATCAGTCATGTCAGCGTGGCGCATCGCTACTCTGCTGCCATAACGTAAAGGATCACGCGGCGGCGACAAACGACTCACCACTCCAACAACCCCGACTTCGCCGCTCGCCGTGTATCCGATGGTTCTG
>JBCCOI010000807.1:0-2888 GCA_039025515.1 Planctomycetota bacterium | reverse complement strand
TGATGACGATTTCGACTACGACAGCCCGATGCGGGTTTATCGCGACAACGGTCGGTCATCCGAATCGATCGATACAACAAGGACGCGTTCGAATCGTCGCGGGGCGAATCGAACGGGCGATCGTTCAGCTGATCGTGCCGACCGCGCAGCAGATCGTGGAACCCGCGCGGCAGATCGTGGAACCCGCACGACAACGCGTTCGAGTTCGTCACGACGCTCCGGTGCAAGTGAAAGAAATTCAGACCGCACGTCAACGTCCAGCCGTCGATCCTCTTCGCGGCAGCGTGATCTCGACAACGCCCGCAGTCGAGCGGGTAACGGATACGGCGAAAGCGAACGATACAGCAATGGCCGTGGACGCGGTGAAGGCCGCGGATACGGTGAAGGCCGCGGATACGGTGAAGGCCGCCGGCAGGGTGAAAGTCGCAGTGGTCGGGCCCAGCGACGGTCCCACGATCGCGATGACAACGATGGCGAACGCGAGCTGAAGTTTTACTTGAACCGTCACGATCCGGTCGTCGACGCGCCCACCATCGGGCCTCGCATGGCCTCGCGGCTCGAGGCAATCGGCATCATGACTGTCGATGATTTGTTGATCACCAACGCGGCCACGATTGCCGAACAATTGGATCACCGTCGCGTGACGGAAGATGTTGTGTTGCAGTGGCAACAGCAGGCGACGCTGGTGTGCCGGGTGCCGATGCTGCGAGGCCACGACGCACAGCTGCTGGTTGCCGGTGGTGTCACGACGCCTGAGGAACTTGCCTCGTACAACGCCGATGATCTTCTGGCGATCATTGATCCCGTTTCGCGAAGTTCGGAAGGTCAACGCTACATTCGCAGCGGCAAGGCGCCCGACCACCAGGAAATTACCGAGTGGATTTCGTTCGCCCAGCATCACCGCACGCTCAACGCGGCATAGTAATCGGCCGTCGGGCATGCCCTGAATGGCTCAAAGGACGAATCCGCAAGGTTTACACGGAAGCGAGGCGATACCTTCGCCTATTCGAGCCTGAATGAGTCTTCGTTGTAGTACTCCTTTGCGATCGGCCACGTGAGTTGATGAATACGCTTGCGATCCTCGGCAGAAACGCTCCGGACGCGATGCTCGAAAATTTCGGCTGATCGACGCGTCAGGTCTTGAAGCCGAGTTTTCTTCGCCTCCGCGGCGCCGCCGGACAGGCACCTGCGTTGCACGAGCCTTTCGCGTCCTTTGGTCCAGGGGATTGAAAGTGTCTCACAAAAACTCTGATACTGGTTTAGCGGATCGTTGCTTAGCGATTCAATTGTGCGCACCGTCACCCGGGAATGTTCACCCAGCATGTTCCGGAGCGATGTGTAAATCACCAACCAGTGCAGTGCGATGGCGTCCACGAAATCGTGGGAGCATGACAATCGTGAAGCGATGTCTGGCGGTAACAGGTTCATCACGTGCGGCTGTCGTAGCACTCTGTGAAACGTGTGATGCCAGTCGAGTCTTCGATAGCTTGCGAACAAAGAAATCGGATGTTTAACGATGATGACGATCTCAGCCTCAAACTCATCGTGCAGGTACTTGGCGAAGTACCAACCAACCGGATCCTTGACGATTGCATGGTTGGCGTTTGGCTTGAATCGGGCGAGCCTGAGATTCCAAAGTCCTCGACTTCCGACCATTCGCTTTGCGAATCGCCGCCAAGCCGCGTCTTTGGAGGGAACGTGCGTCCTCAATTTCCCCTTCCCTCGGACCAGCTTCCGAAAACGATCTGCGAACGTCGAACAAGAAGGTGCTAAATCTTCGTCCAACTGCAAATCATGCCAGTCCACCCCGACCATACCGCATGGCGGGTTGAAAGGTTCGTGCAGATAAACTGCGTCCCGCCCGGCCGCCAGAATGGTGCCGACAATCGTGCTTCCGCAACGAGGGGCTCCGGTCACAAAATACACTTTTCGATTCGGCTTCCGAGGGCTTTGTGTACTCGCCAAATCGTTCCCGTCATTTGCGTGCATTTTGACCCCTTCGTTCGTGAACACGATTCGCTGGGTACGCTACCACCGAAATCCGCGAGTCTAAATCATTCGGAAACCTCACGAAAGAACGGGGACAGAACGTGCCCATAGGCTACGAACGACCCATATTTTTTCGGAAGTCGGAACCAGCCGGGCGATCCGCGCTGCGGCCAGCGGCGGCTGGCGGATTGGGTTTGCGTCGGGTGACCGCAAGGCTGTCGAACCTCAATCACTCATCAATCGATTGCAGTGACCGGACCTTTTCACGCCACTTTTTGGCTTCGTTTTCCTCACCGGCCAATTCGAAACCTTCGGCGACGATCGAGTAGGCTTCGGCCAACTTCTCGGGGTCGTTCATCGACTTGGCTTCGCGATACTTCTCGTAGAAATCGTCCATCTTCTCTTGGACGCCCGGCAAAGCGCACAACCGGCGACCTTCATAGGTGCCGCAGCCAAAAACGATTCCGGCGAGCTTGTCCCATTCGCCCAAGAATTCGTCACCCTTGTACTGCAGTTTGATCGTTCGTTCACTTGGTCCGTCGTCCTTTTTGATCCCAACCGAACGTATTCCCATGTTGACCGGCAATTCAAAGACTGGGTTAAAGACTTCAACCCTTGAACTGTGGTCGGCTGGCAGGTGCAGATCGAACACGCCGCTTGCGTCGGTTCGGCCCGCCCAGAGACAGTCATCTTGCAGTGCATTGGCCATCCAGTCGTATTCTTCTTCTTGCGGTTTCATTCCATCTTCGCTATTCCGAAGATTCCCGCAGTAAATTGTGGACCCGTTATTCCACCACCCAACATTGGGATTGGCACCGACAAAAAGGCCGACGACCGGCTGATCCCGCGGATCGACAAACCGAAGCTTGTGCAAATTCATCGTCTCCATCGGGATCAGC
>JBCCOI010000806.1:0-2891 GCA_039025515.1 Planctomycetota bacterium | reverse complement strand
GGGGCCACGTCGTCTCCGTGACCTCGCGCGAACTCATTTTCCAGTCCGATGGATTCCTCGACGAATTCGCCATTCCGCTTGATGACGTCGTCGAGGTGAAGAGTTTGAACGCAAGGACAACTCGCAACCAGAGCGACGTTTATGCATTCGCAGACGGATCAGTGGTTATCCAAGCGAAAGGTGATGGCGAAACACCCAAACCGGTTTCACTCGAGCTTGACGAAGCAACTCGATCGAAAGCGGTCGCAAAGATGACGTTACCTGAAGTGCCACGCATGGTTCATTCCGTTGCGTACTCCGCCCACCGCCTTCGACTGCAATCCGGGTGGCAGTACACCGAGCGAGGCGATCTGTCAGCTTCGTCGCAACCTTCGATGCGTGACGGAACGATGGCCGTCTTCAACTGTGAATTACCGAATCGCTTTTGTCTGCTTCTCCGTGCCAGATGCAATGGAACGGCCGATTTTGAAGTAACGCTCGGTGATCTTATTGAAGCATCCGCGGGAAGGAACGATCGCCGTGGAAGTTCACTTTCCCGATCTCCAGTGGAGAAAAACCGCACGTCGCTTCAGTGGTTCGATTCAAGTGTCACGGCCGTGCGCAGTAATAACGGACTGGCCGATGCGACGAGCGTACCAAACTCCACACGGGCAATCGAGCTGGTTGCGTTCGTCGATCAATCGTCTGGACGTCTGATCTTGGTTCGTGATCAACGTCAAATCGGCGAAGTGATGGTGGACAACGATGGAGAAGTCGCCTCGAGGACGCGGCTGACGCTCATCCAACGTGGTGCGCCGATCACTGTTGAGGACCTTGTGGTCTATCATTGGTCGGGCAACGACCCAAGAGCATTTCCCAAGCTACTGACCGAGACAAATCGCGCAAAATCACCCGTCGCAGTTGAGCTGGCCGACGGAACGAAACTCTGTGGTGAAAGTTTCGGCGAACCCTTAGCGAACAACATGCTTTCCCTGCAAAGCTCTGTCGCGAATTGGCGTATACCGGTCGAAGAAATCGCCGCGCTGCGATTTACCGGACGAACGTCGACCAAGAGTCCTGGAGAATCACAATGCGACACGTACACCAACGAACTTCATGAACACGTCGGCGGACATCTCGTTGCGGTAAAACAAGACGCCTCCGGCGAATCCATCAGGGCAGGGCAGGGCGGCGGCTTGGCGATCGTCCCGGAGTTTTCCGAACAACCGTTGCGAATCAATCTGCGAGAGCCCTTTCGAATTAGCCGCGAACGAACTGCTAGTCAGCCACCTGCTAGTCAGCCACAGCACTCAGGTACGCTCGACTCCGATACGCTCATTCTGTTGCGAAGCGGAGAAACACTCTCCGTAAGCGGCTCCGTAAACTTCATTGACGACATGCTCTCGTTTGAGTGTGAACGGGTTTCAGCTGCATCTCTTCACTCGCAAGCGTTGGACCGACTCGAGTTAAACGCCCCATCGGCACCGACTCCGAAAACCCTAATCGAACTTTCACGCGTCCGATCCGAACGCGAAGGAAGCGCGCCTCCAAATGCCTGGCTCGCGTCGCGGGATGGCGATATTCTTGTTTGCAATTTGATTGCTTTGGATCGCGAGTTTGCGACGGTGCAAGTCAGGACTCGAAAACGACGAATCCCAATCTCTCGCTTGGCCACCATCGGCTGGATCGCCCTCAAGGATCCGATCGAGTCGGCGGCGGAAGATCCGACGACCACCATCACCCTCGCAGATCATACGCAGCTGCGTCTGGCGAACATCCGAAGCAAGGGGGAGACGCTGGTGGGCGATCATGCCCTACTCCGCGAATGCGAGTTCCGACTGGATGAAGTCATCCGTCTCCAAGCACGCTAAACCGGCGGCGGCTCAGCCAGCACGGGTTCGCAAAACGACTGCTGAATGCTTCAATATTGAGGTATTTGTACTCGCAATCCTGAGTTGAAAAATGTCTTCCGAAAAGTGTGTGCTCGCGTATTCTGGTGGTCTAGATACCTCGGTCATCTTGGGCTGGTTGCAAGACCAGGACTATGAGGTTCATGCGGTGTACGTCGATCTCGGCCAACCCTGCGAAGATCGAGAAGCGATCATGCAGAAGGCGAAGGACTGTGGTGCCGCATCAGCAAGGCTGATCGATGTTCGTGAGGAACTCTGCAGTGACTTCGCATTTCCGGTTCTGGCTTGGCAGGCCAAGTACGAGCAAATCTATCTGCTCGGAACCTCGATCGCTCGGCCGCTCATCAGCAAGGTATGCCTGCAAGTGGCACGTGAAGTCGGTGCGAGCGCCTACGCCCACGGTGCGACCGGCAAAGGCAACGACCAATGCCGGTTCCAGCTCGCGGCCGAAGCCTTGGACCCTTCGGTCAAGATGATTGCGCCCTGGAGGATCAAACCGTTCCGCGATGCATTTCCCGGCCGGACGGAGCTGATCGCCTATTGCGAAAGCAAGAACATCCCCGTCAAAGCTTCGACGGCCAAACCATACAGCAGTGATGAAAATGTGCTTCACATCAGCTACGAAGCCGGGCAATTGGAAGAGCTGAATATCAACGGGGTGGAACTGGTCGAGTTTGGAATGGGCGTCGGTCCGCAAGAGGCACCTGATCAAGCTGAAACCGTGACAGTTGGCTTCGAGTCTGGTGTGCCTGTTAGCCTCAACGGCAAGAACGTGAGCGCGCTTGAAATGGTCGAATCACTCAACACCATCGGCGGCCGAAACGGTGTCGGGAGGATCGACATGGTCGAAAATCGGTTCGTCGGAATGAAGAGCCGCGGTGTTTACGAATCGCCGGGCATGACCATTTTGTATAACGCGCTGATGTACATCGAACAGCTCACGATGGATCGCGATCTGATGCACCTGCGCGATCGACTGGCACCCGAAGTCGCGGAAATGGT
>JBCCOI010000805.1:0-2892 GCA_039025515.1 Planctomycetota bacterium | reverse complement strand
AGAGCCAGGATCGATGATCGCTGCTGCCGGACTCAAACAGTCGCTTGAGTTGGCTGGTCCAGAGGAGTTCGAAGCGGTGTTGATCGAATACATGACCCGACTCAATGAGTCGCAGAATCTGGCGTATAAGATCGGTTCTTCCGAGCGCCCAGCGGGTCACTTAGCCAAGCCCATGGGAGCTGCCATGAATGCGATGGGCAGGCCAGTTGAATCCGTTGCGTGGCAAGAGTCTTTGTTGCTGGCATCGCCATCCGGTTCGGAGCAGCTCGCTCGTAAGTTTAGTGATCTCAAGTCGCAACTGAGAGAGAGGTTCCAAACAGGGTTGGATGCGGAACGAAGTCCGGCCGCGAAGCTATCCAAGCGTCTGCGTCCAGGTTTTCTCGCCAAATCGCTAGCGTTGATTGAGCGATCGAGTGCAAGTGGTTTAGCCTCCGCTTCTGAACGTCCTGTCAATCAACGCCAGGCGGCAGTTCCAAGTTTTACAGACGTCGCGCGACAGGTTGGGATACAGTTCCGATACGAGAATGCCTCACCGATTCTCGAAAAGGAATTTCGACTTTTCGAAGCGTTAGGCGGAGGCGTCGCTTGCTTCGACTTTGATCTTGATGGGCGTGTCGATTTTTATCTCGGACAGGCAGGTCTCAATCCTCCCGCAGAACCGGCAAGCGACGTTCCTTCGAACTCGCTGTACCGACAAGTGGATCAATCGTTCAATGATTCTACGGCGGTTTCCGGTTTGGCGACGGCGGATTACACGTTGGGCGTTACTGCTGGTGATTGGAACGGCGATGGATTTCCAGATCTTTTTGTTGGCAACGTTGGAGACAACCGTCTCTGGTTGAATCAGGGAGACGGTACCTTCCGCTTTGCAAAGCCGATTCCTGAACAAGGTGCTGAATCGATGGTGACGGCATCGGTGGCAATCGCCGACGTCAACGGAGATGGAATCGCCGATCTGATTGAAGCCAACTACGTCGACGACGACCGAGTGTACGATGAGATTCCCAGAGATGAATCGGGCAAACCGATCGTGCTGCCGGGGCCGAAGCAATTCCAGGCAGCACCTGTGAAGATTCTCGAAACGAATCGGGATGGATCACTCACGGCTCAATGGCTGGGCGATGAGGAAGGTAGAAGCACCGGGCTGGGTTTGCTGGTGGCTGATATTGATTCCGACGGCCGCACCGAAGTCTTCGTTGCGAATGATCAGAATGCCAACCATCTTTGGCAGCGGTCCGGCGAAGGAAACTCAGACGGAGCGTCCTGGGTGGAGACGGCGACGGCGTTGGGCTGTGGTTACGGCACAAGCGGCCGAGGGATGGCTTGTATGGGTATTGCTGCCGCCGATTTTGATCGCAACGGAAGGCCGGACCTTCACATCACCAACTTTCTTGGAGAGCGATCAAATCTCTACCTGCAACGTCCCGATCGTAGTTTTCGTGATTCAGCCGTTCGCTACGGCATCGATGAAGTGAGTGTGAATCTACTTGGTTTCGGAACTCAGCCGATCGACTATGACAACGATGGTTGGTTCGATCTGTTTGTCGGTAACGGACACATCGAAGACTTTCGCGACCGAGGCAAGTCATTCCGGATGCGTCCGCAACTGCTGCGTAACAACGGTGTCGCTTTTCAAGAGTTGGTCGTGGACGGCGACGATCCCTTTTGGTCGTCGCAAAGACTGTCGCGCGGCGTCGCAGTGCTCGATTGGAACCGGGATGGAAAAGTCGACGTGGCAGTCGGTGATCTTTCGGATCGGTTTGCCTTGCTTGAGAACCGTACGGAAACGACGAACGCCTGTTTACAGATTGAGTTGGTGGGAGTCGCCGGTGATCGCAACGCGATCGGTACGACCATTCAATCTTTCGATGATGATCATCGTGACGTGTACATGATGACGAGCGGCGACGGGTATTTGGCGCGGAACGAAGCGGTAGTCTTTATCGGTCGCGGGCCACATCCGCACGAAGAATCCTCGGCGACGCTAGAAATCCACTGGCCCGGCGGATTGAAGCAACCACTGCGGGGGCTGCAGTCCGGACGATATTTGGTGGTCGAAGGATCTGAACCCTGGAAGCGATGGTGAACTCAGGTTGCCACCGTGTACGAGTCAGATGAACGTTGGCTCACGGCGCCACGCAGCTCGTTCGCCAAATTTTCGATACGGTCAGCCGTCTCGCGGTTCTTACGTGAAGCGTTCGAAGTTGTTTGTGCGAAATCTGAGATGGACGAAAGGTCCGATGCGATGATCGCGGTTCCCTGTGCAACGCGGTTGATGCATTCCGAGATGTTGTCCGTCACATCCGATTGTTGGTGCACCGACGTACTGATCCCCGCCTGCCGATCCTTGATTTGGAAGATAATCTTCGAAACGTCCGAGATGGCGTTGATGGCCTTCTCGGTGCTCGCTGTGTTCTCGGCAATTTGTCGTTCAATATCCTGCGTGGCTGCTTGGGTTTGCTTGGCCAACTCTTTGACCTCATTTGCAACGACGGCAAAGCCTTTCCCTGAGCTTCCGGCACGCGCTGCCTCGATCGTCGCGTTGAGAGCGAGCAAGTTTGTTTGCTCGGCAACCGAGTTGATCGTTTTGACGACCGCGTAGATCGCGCTGGCACCATTCTCGAGTTCGGAGATGGTTTGCGAAGTCCGCTCTGCCAATTCGACTGCGTCGGTAACGATTTCGGTCGCTTTCGAAGAGTTGTCAACAATATGGTCGATGCTGCCCTTGAACTGCTCCACTGCGGCAACCAGTGATTGAGCTTCTGAATCTAGATCTGCTGCGGCCGAATTCGATGAGCTTGCCCGTTCCGCCGTGGAATCAGCCGACTTTTGCATCTCGAGCGTGACGTCGGTGAGGTCTTTTTCAGAGAGATCTCCGATTTTGGTGGCAGT
>JBCCOI010000804.1:0-2897 GCA_039025515.1 Planctomycetota bacterium | reverse complement strand
GGTAGCCGCCTTGCGGGGCCGCCCGCAAATTCTCGCGAAGACGCAATCGCCGACGCACGTCAACGGCTGGAACGCCAGATCGAAAGCGCCGCAGTCGATGATTCCAGTAGTAACTCCGGTCCATTCTCCGCCGATCCCAGTGCGCTGCTGTCACAAAACCGCAGCCCGCAAAGCGGATCAGGGACGCAAGTGGGAGATAGCGATTCAAACCGCTACGAAGACATCAACGTTCAAACGAAAACCGGCGACGAAGGTTCGACGACGAACGAACGAGGAAATCCATCCGGCGAACGATCGATCCGAAGCACTGCGGGTGCCTCTCCCAGTTCGCGTACACCGATGAATCCCTACGCGTCGCAACAGGCCGGTGGGACTTCGTCTGCAAGTGCAACGCCAAATGCCTCAGCCCTGGGAACCGCTAGCACGCGTTCGCAAAACCAAACTCAGCGCAATCAGCAACAGCAAAGTCTTTCTGCGTCGAACGAACGAAACGCAAACCCACCGCCGGTACGTCGCGGCGGGAATGGTTGGGCACTTCCTAATTCGGTTCGCCTTGGACGTGGCAATGAGATCGTTCGGTACCTCAATGTCGAAGTCTACGCGGACGGATTGGTCATCCTTCCAAGCACTCGTCATCGCCAACGAGAAGTTTTTACGTTTGCCAACGCGGGCATCGATCAGGCGACCTTATCGCTCGCCTCAACGGTACGTTCGAGAATCGATTCTTGGGGGGCGGTTGCCTCGGGGTCTCGATGGTCTCCGCGATTGAATGTCACAGTCAAGCCAGGCGCGGAAGCTGCATTCAATCAGTGGTCGCGTCTGATGATCGGAAGCGGCCTGCCGATCGAGCGTTCGAACGCGGAGACGTCGCGAGGATCAGGAGTGACAAGATGATTCGAAGACGACGGCGTGATGGAGTTTCGGTCGGTCATGATGCGTTTCTGGACATCGTTGCGAACTTGGTCGGCATCCTCATCATTTTGGTGGTCGTTCTGGGTGCGCAATCACAAGGGGTCTTGAATCAAACCGACGGCGAAGAAGCTTCGGTCGCGTTGGAAGACGATGTAGTCGATCCGGACCTGATGCCTGCGGGCGAATCATCGCTTCGGGAACTGGCCGTGGCTGCGGCGAAAGCTGCTTCTGCCCAGCAAGACTCCATCCGACTCGAACGTTCGATCAAAGAGTTGGATCTGGAGATCGCTCGCACGAGCGAGCGGCGAACGGTTCTGCTTGCGTTGCTCCAAGAAGCCCGATCCGCTTGGGAAAGCGAGCAGGACAAACTGGACTCCGACAAGGTTGCGGCCGCCGAGAAAGCAGCCGAAGTCGACAAACTCGAACAAGAACTTCTCCAACTCGCCGGCCAACGATCGAGGCTGGAGAATGCGACGCCCCAAGTCATCGCGATCTCGCACTTGCCCACGCCAATCGCAAAGACCGTCTTCGGCGAAGAAGTCTATCTGCGGCTCAAGAACAACCGCCTTTCCATCGTTCCGCTGGAACGGCTCACCGAAGAAATCAAACGCGATTTTCAGAGGACTTCCGGCGGGTCACGTTCGGGTGTCAGTGATGCCGCGGTGGGCCCCGTGCAAGGCTTCGTCGCTCGTTACGTCATGAATCGGCGAAACGAATTGGTCAGTGACGGAAGTGCCGTCGCGCGAATGACTCGTGCACAGGTCTTGATGGCCTCTTTCGAACCGCTCGAGGAACCCTTCGGCGACCCGATCGAAGACGTCTTAGCGAACGACGATTGGCTGGACGTTGCACTCGCCGGTTACCAACCGGGGATTACGACCGTAACGATCGCCGTCTATCCGGACAGCTACGCTTCGTTTCGAAAGCTAAAAGAACGAATCTACTCGAAGGGATACGCAACGGCGGGTCGGCCAATCGTCGACGGCCGCCCGATCATCGTCAACTTTGCCGGCGGCGGAACCCGCTCACTCGCCCAGTAGAGCGTTGGAATCGAGTCAAGGCCCGCCCCATGCCGTGGGGTGGACTGAATTACGAAACGTCTGTGCTACTCACTGCGGAATCAACCACTGACGTAGCGGAACTCGCCAAGAGTTTCGGCAAGTCTGAGAACTACGACTGACCTCATCGATCGTTTCCCCGCGATCATAGCACCGCAAGGATCGGCCCACAAACGATGTGAGTATGCTAATTGCGAGGAAACCAATACAAAGGGATAAGCCAACATTAAATTCGAGGTGCGCAACCAAGGGAAGGCGCTAAGACGACAACTGAAGCTGAATTTGCAGATCACCCAGTTGCTGAAGCGTACTGGAAGACAATGACAATGGTGAGTCGAGAGACACGCCGTAAACGTTTAGCTGCAGGTTACACCCCAAAGCTTGGATTTTCCGAACCGTCTCGTGGTTCTGGGCGAGGTATCCAGCAAGACGCCAAATGTGTGAACCAACACATGCTATCGATGTGTAGCTCTGCACTTTGAGTGCAAACGGCCATGTACAGGAACGCCCAGAATCAAAGACTCTGATTTGTTTCCTCGTAATTCCCCGTCCAGCAAGTTTTAGGACCCATTCGATGTGTTGGTCGCCAACAGTGCAATCCGTTATGAGAACTAGCTCAGCTTTGCCGATAACGGTCACATTCATAAACAACCTCTAATGACCGAGATCAAATAGTTCTACAACACCGCCATAATTAAAGCAGGCCATGCCTAAATTACGGAAAGTGTACCAAGACCAGTCCGCATCGCCAGTGCTAGCAGCGTGTTGAAAATTGGCCATTGCGACCATGGGTTCCAATCGCGGCGATCAAGCGCATGGCGCGAGCAGATCGCGCGTAGTTTCGTCTTGATGGCGTTTCGGTAGCCTGCGGACGCCTCGCGGCCAATCCAACACCACCGCGATGGCGAAATAGATAAAACAGAGCCT
>JBCCOI010000803.1:0-2903 GCA_039025515.1 Planctomycetota bacterium | reverse complement strand
CTGGCGACGAGTCCCGCTCACGACCCCCGAGCCAACCTTCGAACCCGGAGCTTGGATCGACATCGAGCACGACGCGATTCAAGACATCAGCTACGACGGCATCTTGCGTTGCTATGAGCAGGGGTGCGAAATGCTTCATCCCTATAAGGCTCAGTTGGTTTCCGTTCACGATCCGGATGAGTACCTTGCCGCGGCGTCCGATGGTCATGACCGTCAAGCACGCATGGATGACATCATGGGTGCCTATCAGGCACTCCGCGAACTTCGAGATGCCGGCCATGTCACCGCAATAGGCGTCGGTTCCAAGGATTGGCGGGTCTCGGAAGAAATCTGCAAACATTGCGATCTGGACTGGGTGATGCTCGCGACCAGTCTGACCATCTTCACGCACGACCGGGATGTATTGACGTTTGTGCAGCGTTGCCGAGATCAATCGATCCGCGTCATCAACTCGGCTGTGTTTCATTCCGGTTTTTTGACGGGCGGCGACTTTTTCGATTATAAGGAAATCGACCCAAAACACGAACGTGACCGGCAGCTCATGGGATGGCGTGATCGGTTCAATGCCATCTGCGAATCGTACGGCGTGTCGCCGGCACAAGCTTGTGTCTCATTCGGTCTGTCACCTCCGGGAGTCGACTCCATCGCGCTCAACAGCAGCCAAGCATCCCGCGTTCAAGAAAACGTCTCGCTCGTCTCTTCGCATCCCCCACGTGAATTCTGGCAAGCCTTAAAGAACGCGGAGTTGATCGCCTCCGAGTATCCCTACTTGCCGTAGCCTTTCGCTCCGGGGTGTTCATCTCACACCGCTTCGCCCCGCATTGAAACCAACCTTCCTACTCCCTCCTCAGCCGGTACGGATATGTCCGAGTCGCAATCCTCTTCACCCCGCGTCGTTCCGCGTCAGTACCTGCTCGCATTTGTTCTGACGACTTCGTGTTTCGCACTGTGGGGGTTTGCGAATGACATCACGAATCCGTTGGTCAAAGTCTTCAAAGAGATTTTTCAGATCAGCAACGTGCAGAGTTCGCTGGTTCAGTTTGCTTTCTATGGCGGCTATTTCACGATGGCACTTCCCGCCGCCTTTTTCATTCGAAAGTACTCATTCAAGACCGCCATCATGATCGGCTTTGCGCTCTACGCTGTGGGCGCGCTGCTCAGTGTTCCGGCCAGCCTTGCAACGAATTTTTGGATCTTCCTGATCGGGTTTTATGTTCTCACTTTCGGGCTGGCTTTTTTGGAGACGAGCTGCAACCCCTACATCTTGGCGATGGGTCCACCGGAAACGGCGACGCAACGACTGAACTTGGCCCAGGCTTTCAATCCTGTTGGATCGCTGTGTGGAATGATCATCGCATCCATGGTCGTCGCCCCGAGTCTGCAAGTCGAAGAGTTCCGCGGCAAGATGGCGGATCAGGACCCAGATACCGTCGCATACGTCGCGGACGCTTATCCGGATGGTGTGCCAGAGTTCAAGACGGAGTTCGGCTCGCTCGATAAAGCCGTCGGTAAAGGACTGGCCGCGATGAAAGAAGGCAATCCCGAAGCCTTTGCAAACATGCAGCAGCACGACCTTGGTGTCGTTCGAACACCCTACGTCGTTGTTGCGTTTGTCGTCATCGGATTCCTGATCCTTTTCGCGATTACCAAAATGCCGAACTTCGAGGCCGAGGAGACGGAGACTTCCTTGCGGACGCTAGCACGGCGATTACTCCAGCGGGCAAATTACCGCGAGGGAGTCATCGCTCAAGGTTTCTATGTCGGCGCTCAGATCACGTGTTGGACCTTCATTATTCACTATGGAATGGAGTTGGTCGGCCTTACTCTCGCTGAAGCGCAATGGAGGAACATCATCGCAATGGTCATCTTCTTGGTGAGTCGTTGGGTCTGCACCGGTTTGTTGCAGTTCATTAGTCCCGGGAAACTGCTTTGCACGCTTGCGGCAGTAGCCGTCTTGCTGACCCTGGGCGTCGTTTTCCTACCGGCCAAAATCGGCCTCAACTGCCTGATCGCAATCTCGGCTTGCATGTCGCTGATGTTCCCAACGATCTACGGTATCGCGCTCGACAAACTGCCGACGGAAGAAGCAAAGTTGGGTTCGGCGGGACTCATCATGGCAATCGTCGGCGGTGCCTTGTTACCGCTCGCACAAGGCTACTTCATTGACGCACTTGGCGTTCGAAACTCCTTTTTCCTGCCCATGCTGTGTTTCGTCGTCATCTCTATCTTTGGATTCAGAACGTTCACCCGATTCGAAAGGCAAGACGCATCGCCCGCAACCGCCTAGCTTAGGAATGCCCATCAATCACTGGCGTGTTTTTGAAAGTCGCCGATCGGCTCCGCCCTGAGTTTTCTACTGTAGACAAAAGAGGCTCCGCCCGATGGAAACGTGTCAAAATCGATCGGACGGAGCCGATCGGCGACAATCATTGATCGACCATTCCTTAGGTTGGTTTGCTGCAAAGCCGTATCGCAACGGCCGACAGCCGTTTTTCAGTTCAAGTGCACACGTCCTGCCGCTTACGCAATTCGTGCATGAGAATGGCACCCGCGACCGATACATTCAAGCTATCCACAACGGTAGCGGATTGCCGCACCGTCATAGCAATGCGGACCTGAACCGCAGCAGCTTGCAACACGCTTTCCGCGAGCCCCTCGCTCTCATTGCCCATCAACAGCAGCGTAGAAACTCGACGATTCGGCAATGAATCGATCGGGGTCGCCGTTTCCGATGGCGTTGCCGCGAGCGAAGTGATGCCTTTCGAATGAAGTTGAGGAAGCACAACGCCGGTTCATGCTCGTTTCATATCTGAAAACCGTTTTACGCTGCCGCCAACCGTTCTCTCACAATTAATTAATTAACACTGGCCACTTTTGGGCTAAAAAAACATGCCATACAGCAG
>JBCCOI010000802.1:0-2908 GCA_039025515.1 Planctomycetota bacterium | reverse complement strand
CGACGAGCGCTTCATCGATCTTGCTTGCCTTTGGTATTTCGGTGATGACCGGGATCATCTTTGGCGTTTACCCGGCGTACAAGGCAGCAGCCATGAACCCGATCGATGCCCTGCGAAAGCAGTAGGTTCTGAAATGAGCTCACATAGGTCGAAGAGTGCTTTGCAGTAAAAGCGACGCCTGCTTCAGTGGCTGAAGCAGGCGTGAGCTGGCGGGCCATCACTGGAAAGACATTGATCAGGCTCTGCGAATTTCGATTCTCCGTTTGCCCTGTTCAGGATCAGCCTTCGGTAGATGAACGGTCAGCACGCCGTCGGCCAAGTCCGCTGAGACCTGATCGGCATCGACCGGCTTGGGAAGCTCGACTTGCCGTTCGAAATGCCCAAGCCTTCGTTCCCGTCGCAGGAGACGGCTGACGTTCGCGTGAGCGTTGTCACCGTCACCGGCGTCTTCGCGATCCGCGGCCGCATCCGCTGCTTCGCTGCGGTGATCAACACCTCGGCTGCCGCTGATGCGGAGTCGGTCTTCGATCATTTCGATTTCGATCCCTTCGAGTGCGACGCCGGGAACATCCAGGGTCACGGTGTAAGCGTCTTCGCTTTCCTCGATATCCATGGGCACGGCCATGCGGCTCGCGGGGTTTTCTTTGCCGCGACCAGGTGCGTCATGGAAAAACGAATCGAAAAGCGTCCCGACGTCCGAAGCCAGTTCGTCCATCAGTCGAGCAGACGCTGCACTAGGAAATACCATTCGCATTTTTCATACTCCACGAACGAGTGAGTTAACCAACTTGCACGTCTGTCAAAGCGACAGACGTTGTTTCGAAGGTTCTCTTCATGCAAGTGGAGTGCCAATTGCGTTTATGGACTTCCGGTTTCGACCTCCGTTCTTGTCAGCACTCCGTCACGGTTGCCGTCAAGTTCGTCAAAAACCTTATGAAGCCTACTCGGGGTCTCACGCCGGATTAGTTTGCCGTCCCCGTCTTTGTCTTGTCGATCAAAGATTGCCAGCCGGATGTTCTGCTCCAGCAACGCCCGGCGACGCTCCGCAGCGGACGGCCCCGCGTCTTCTCGCTCTCGCGGCACGGACAGATGAAAGTACCCGATCATCATCTCGTCCCAGGTTTGGTCGCCCCAATGCACCGTGTCTGAGGGATCGGGATTGTTGAGGTTCTCGGCGCTGTTGTCGAACAATGCCTTACACACCATTCGATCTCCGTGATCCAACTCCATGGGCGGATCCAATACATAAGTTGTCTGCCAATTGAAGTCATACTGCGGGATCGAGAGCAGAATCTCGCCGCTTGATTTGAGAGCGTACTCAAACGCTTGCCCTCGCACGTGCATGTGGGGGCTCATCCCCAGCAATCTTGCGTTCTCGGGAAAGGACGGCGAACTCGCGGAAACGAGCTGGTCAGATTCGTAGGGCTTGATCGTGAATCGAGTTTGCACGGCGCTGGTGGTGACCACTTCATGCGTCACGTCCGATTCATCAATCGTGCAAATGCCGAGTTGACTCTGGTCCAGTTCTTCGCTGCCGATCGGCGTGTAGTGCACTTGGAAAATCAATTCGCTGTTCGCCGGAATTTTCTTGGCGTGACCTTTCGGCCAAGGATCAACACGCGCGCCGGGAACGTATCCGACTAAGAAGCCTCGCTCGCCATCAAGGCCACGACGTGCACCCTTCTCGCGGGCGAACGCCAGGATGTGGTGGACGACCGCGCGATTGCCCGGCTTGAGTTCCGCTGCCGAAATCCAAACGTCTTTCTCAAAACCTGGATCGACCTTGAAGTATTGGTATCGCACCGCGCCCTCGGCGGGAACGGTGAACGGCTTGGGGCTTACATCAAAAACATGTTCGGGTTCGCGAGGCAACTGCCAGCCGACGATCTTCTCGGAAAGTTCGGGCAGGTCACTCATGTCACCGGCGGGTGTCCCGGCATCTGCCCAGTCGTAGAGCATTTGCTTTTCTTCATCCGTCATGATTCGGGCGTTCGCGAATTCGCCATGCTTCTCATTCGCGTGCCATGGAGGCATCCGTCCCTCTCGAACGACTTCGGCAATCATGTCCGCCCAGCCGGCGACTTCTTCGTAGTCGGTCAGGGCAAAGGGTGCGATCTCGCCTTCGCGATGACACTCGACACAATTCCGATGCAAAATCTTCGCAATTTGCTCGCCATACGTGACGGCGGCGTTCGAATCCGTTTCTTTCTTTCGTCCGATGATGCAGCCGACCGCTTCAGTTTGTGGACGCGAAATGTCGCGACCGCTGAGAAGTTCATCCAGCGCCTCGCGAAGGTCCTGGCGTCTCGGTTCATCGCGGACGTAACCGATGCCGTATTGGTCGTCGACCCGACCGTGATAGCGAAGCGTTCGTGCGTCGTCAAAAACGAAGACTTCGGGTGTTCGCTTCGCACCCAATTGGTCGGCCAGTTTTCCGCCCGCGTCCTTGAGCAGCGGGAACGTCACCTCCTGTCGCCGGGCAAAGGCCTGAATATCCAACAGCGAATCATGCCGATTGCTCATCACGCCGATGACCGAGACGCTGCTCGGCTCGAGTTCTTCGCTCATCTTCTGCAGCCGCACGGCGTAGAGCTTGGCGAGCGGACATTCGGTCCCCAAGAAAGCAACGACGACGACGGGGCTCGAATCAAAATCGCCCAGTTGCCATCGTCGGCCCCGGAAGTCGTCCAAATCGATACTCTTCAATCTGGTTCCAATCCCGGCCCCGACCACGGGCTCCACGGCGGAACAGGGACTGAGTGAGAGAACCAAAATCGCGGCACCAATCGATGCACAGAGAGTCTTCATACGAGCTGATCGGTAGGTGGGAAAGAAGTGTGGGGCGACGATGTTTCCGAAAGTACGATACCCTCAAACATCGTTACAAGTTTCATTTTTGAACAGCATT
>JBCCOI010000801.1:0-2918 GCA_039025515.1 Planctomycetota bacterium | reverse complement strand
TCACTCGCAATCTTGAGACACTTCGAAGCAAGTGATGAAAGGATTCGATTGGTCTCTCGTCCGAACACGGGTTACGTTACCGCGCTCAATGAGATGTTGGAGATGGCTCGGGGTCGGTTCCTGGCCAGAATGGATGCGGACGATTTCGCGATGCCGAATCGATTTTCCGTTCAACGCTCATTTCTTGCCAACAATCCACAAGTCTCTGCCGTCGGATCGAACGTCGAGTTCATTGATTCGCGGGGACGATTTCTGAGGCTAGAACAAACTGCACATCACGATGAAGAAATTCAAGATCGATTGCTCCGTGGCGAGTGTCCGATCTGTCATCCTGCAGTGATGATGCGGGCCGAGACGGTGCGCAAGATCGGCGGTTACCGGACGGACCGAGAACCTGCTGAGGACCGTGACCTTTGGCTTCGGCTCGGTGAGATTGCTGAGCTTGCGAACATTCCGCAAACTCTTCTCAAGTATCGACTTCATCGTGATTCAGTCAGCGAAACACGAAGGTCGGATCAAGTGCTCAACATGCGGAACACTTGTGAAGACGCGTGGGAGCGACGAGGAATCTCCGGAAAGTTCACAGCAAAAACTGAGATACGTCCGGGTTTGGGACGTCGATCGAAGTTTGAATTCGAATTGAAATACGGTTGGTGGGCGTTGAAATCCGGTGAGAGAAGGACTTCGCTTTCGTACGCAAGATCCGCCATCGCAATGATGCCTTGGCGACCTGAGGGCTGGCAGCTTCTGAAGGCCGGGCTCGCTCCCGAGCGGTTCATCCAAGCATCAAGCCGGCGGATCGAACCGGACGCGACGAGCTCACTGACGAGGACCTCCGATGCAGTTGCGAGGAGACCGCGATGAATTTTGCGTTTGTCTCGACGATGGGCGGTGTGCCTTGGGCAGGAAGCGAAGAGCTATGGTGCGGGGCTGCGTCACGTTTGCTCGAAATGGGGCATCAGGTCTCTGCAAACTGCGTTCGGCATCCTCGGATCCCGGAGAAGCTCGATAGTCTTCGGCGAAAGGGAGCACGAATCCATCGGCGACATTCAGCATCTCGCATGACACGATTACGACGCTGTTTTCAACGCGGTAGCAAATTTGCTCGCGCCGCAGCTTGGATTCGCAGCGAATGCCCAGACCGAGTTGTCATTTCTCAGTCCTGCCAAGACGGCGTTGCGTGGGGACGCGCCTGCCTCGACCTTTCCATTCCGTTTGATTTCATCACTCAAGTCGTTGCCGAGTTCTTTTGGCCCGACGACAAGGAATCGGGGGAAGCGGCGGAAGTAATGTCGAAAGCCCGACGTTGCTTCTTTGTTTCGAAAAGGAACTTGGAGTTAACCGAACGCCAGCTGGGGATTGAACTTCCCAATGCGGAGGTTGTTTGGAATCCATTTGCGGTGCCTTGGGCTCAAGATTCTCCCTGGCCGGACCAATCAACGCTGCGAATCGCGTGCGTTGCGCGTCTCGATCCACGACACAAAGGCCAAGACCTCCTCATTCGTGCTCTCGCAGATTCGAGGTGGAAGTCACGTGACATTCATCTCTCATTCGTCGGCGAAGGTTCTTCCCGCCAGTCGTTACAACGGCTTGCACGCACTTGCGGACTGAAGTCCGTCGAGTTCTGCGGGCATCGTTCTGACGTCGCGAATGTCTGGGATCACCATCATGTCCTTTCGATCGCATCCCGCGTCGAAGGAATGCCTTTGGCGGCCATCGAAGCAATGGTTTGCGGAAGACCTTGCCTACTCACGGATGTAGGTGGGAACGCGGAGCTGGTTTCAGATGGCCTGACGGGTTGGGTCGCGTCCGCACCCAGCGTTGAAGCAGTCTCAGAGGCCCTCGAACGATGTTGGGAACAAAGGGAGAGTATCGAACGCATGGGAATGCGGGCGCGGCGATGGGTTGATGCGAATGTACCCGAGGATCCGTGCAGAGATTTTGCGAAGGCCCTTTTTAACGACGTGCCGAAAGATAACCGAGCCACTTCGCTTGTAAGGGAGGTTGCGTGACAATGAGGGTCACAGTGCTCTCCCCGCCGCCCAACCTCTTTGGAGGTGAAAGGGTTCTCGCGATCTACACTCGCGAACTCATTCGGCTGGGACACTCCGTCGAGATCGTCTGTTATCGCAAACAGCCGACATCATTGAAAAAACGTATCGCAGAACAGTTCCGATCTACGGCGAACTCTGACGCGAGGAGAACGAGCGATTCTGATTCGCACTACAAGAATTATGGAGTTCCGTTTCGAATTGCGAGCCGAGCGGGCGTGATCGACGATCGGGACGTGAACGACGCGGATGTCGTTCTCGCTTCTTTTTGGAAGACGGCCCGATGGGCGCACCGTCTCTCCGCACGCAAGGGAGTCCCAACCTATCTGATCCAACATGATGAGGGGTCGTTTCACGGGCCTGATGCTGAAGCCACGTACCGATTGCCGATGAAGCACATCTATGTCTCGAAGTGGATTGCAGATCGCATCAAAGCGCGCCATCTGCTCGCCGAGGGAAAGACGATTCCGAACGCGGTCGATCATTCCGTATTTGATTGCGGGCCGCGTCAGACTCCATCGGAGAAATGGTTTGGAGTCATGTGGTCACCAGACTTTCAAAAGAAAGGAACTGACACGGCAATCGATGCTTTTCGCCGCGCAAAGCGAGCGATGCCATCCATCAAACTACTCGCGTATGGTGCAACACAGCCGACGGGACACGAAGCGGAGTTCGACAAGTTCTTCTACAGACCGGACTCAAGCACGTTGGCAACACTGTATCAGTCTTGTATCGCCTGGTTGTTCCCGAGTCGTTTTGAAGGTTTCGGGCTACCGATCGTCGAATCCCTCGCTGCCCGCACTCCCGTGATTGGAACGCCCACGGGTGCAGGAACTCAATTTCTAACAGGTCCCGGTTCGGAACTGG
>JBCCOI010000800.1:0-2955 GCA_039025515.1 Planctomycetota bacterium | reverse complement strand
GGTCCGGGCAGTTGCATCGACTCGGGTTCTGGACTACGAAAGTTGTTGTGAAGTTTCCATCCGATTAACGTTTTCAGAATCGAGGGTACCTCGTGATCAAACGAAACATTCAATCGTTCATGCTTCCGTTGTTGCTGCTCAGTCCTGCGTTCACCTCAGTCGCGAGTGCGGGCGACGAAAAAGGCCGCGAGCAAAAACTCGCGGAGTACCTGAGCGGAACCCAGTTTACGGGGCGTTTCACCATGGACGGTGTCGATGCGCCGCCTAAGGCGGAAACGTACACGATCGAATCCTGTGAGAAGCTTCCCGCTCCCGATCTGTACCGGCTGAAGGCGCGAATCAAGTATGGGGCAGTCGATCAAACCGTTCCGTTGGATCTCAAGATCCTTTGGTCCGGCAATACACCCGTGATCACGCTCGATTCCATTTGGATCCCCGGCATGGGAACGTTTGACGCTCGCGTGCTCATTCAGGCCGACAAGGAAGGCGGAAGATACGCCGGTACCTGGCAGCACGATGCCAGGGGCGGACATCTCTTTGGAAAGATCACAAAGATCCCGCCACAGGGTACGGAAGCGGCCAAGGAAAGCGAGCAAGGGAACGAGTGAGCAAACGGACTTCAAACACGGTTCACGCGGAGTGGTACGACTATCCGCAGTACTTCGACATGCTGTTTCGTGATGAAACGAAATACGAAGTCGACTTCTTCAAAGATGCTTTTAAGCGGTTTGCCGATCATCGCGTAAAGCGTCTCTTCGAACCGGGTTGCGGAAGCGGGCGGTTGATCGTCGCAATGGCGGCCAAAGGCTATGACGCAACCGGGTTGGATCTGAGCGACGCGATGCTGGACTACATGCGTCGCAAGCTTCGCCGGCGAAAGCTCAAGGCCCATTGCGTCAAAGGCGACATGGCTTCACTCGGTCTCGACCCACTCGGTGATGCGGGAAATGTCAAACCATTCGACGCGGCTTTCTGCACGTACAACACCTTCCGCCATCTCACTTCCGAGCGTGACGCGGTCGCCCATCTGAATGGAATCGCTGACATGCTGGTGCCGGGTGGACTTTACATCCTGGGCATGCACCTCACGCCCGAAGAGGATTACGAAGCCGTGGTCGAGCGGTTCATCATCCGGTCGGGAGGAACCAAACTCACGACGACCATTCAAGTTCCGCACACCGATCTAAAGAAGCGTCTCGAGACTCTCCGAGTCAATTTGAAAGCGGTTCAAAAAAGCGGAAAGACGATTCGCATCCAAAGTGAGTTTCCGCTTCGGCTCTACACACCGACACAGCTTCGGCGGCTCTTCACGAAGCTGAACGATCGGTTCGAACTTGTCGAGTCCTACGACTTTAGCTACGACATCGATGAGCCCTGCGAGTTCGATTCTGACTTGATGGAAGGCGTGTTTATTCTTCGCCGTAAGTAGCTGTTGTGTGTGGTGAACGAGAAGGGCGACATGGACCAATGATGCGTACACTCTTTCTTGCAGTCTTCATCGCGATTCTCCCGGGCACTGGTGCCCAGGCTCAATCGCAAGATGTCACGCAACCTAACATTGTGATTCTGCTAGCCGATGACCTCGGCTACGGAGAACTCCTAAGCGGGCCGGCCACCAATCTGTTTGCAGGCCAACTCGGCGACGCAACGCTGGCTTCTCGGCCGAACAGGATTCCAACACCGAACATCGATTCGATCGCCGACTCGGGCGTTCAGTTCACCCAAGCCTACGTGACCGGCCCCAACTGCAGTCCTTCACGAGCTGGGTTGTTGACCGGCAAAATTCCGACCCGATTCGGCTATGAGTTCAATCCCATCGGAGCGCGAAATGAACAGCCGGGCATCGGGTTGCCACCCAGCCAGCAAACACTCGCCGAGCTCTTGCACGATCGCGGCTACACCACCGGCCTGATCGGCAAGTGGCATTTGGGAGGCTCGGCTGCTTACCATCCGCACCGCCACGGGTTTGATGAGTTCTTTGGTTTCACGCACGAAGGTCACTACTTCGTTCCCCCGCCGTACGACGGCGTCATGACGATGCTGCGACGCAAAGTGCTTCCCGGTGGCCGACAAGGACGTTGGATCGGTAACCGTCTTATCTACTCGTCGCACATGGGGCATGACGAACCAGACTACGACGCAAATAACCCAATGATCCGAGGTGGACAGCCCGAATCCGAACAGTCGTACCTCACCGATGCATTTACCCGAGAGTCTGTTTCGTTCATCAAACGGCATGCGGATCAACCGTTCTTTCTGTACGTCGCCTACAACGCGGTTCACAGTCCCCTTCAAGCGAAACTCGAGGACTACGCGCGGTTCGACGGGATCGCTGACCCGCATCGGCGTGTCTTTGCCGCGATGCTTGCCAGTCTTGACCAAAGCGTTGGAAAGATCCTACGCACGCTGGAATCTGAGTCGCTTCAGAAGCAAACACTTGTCGTCTTTCTGAGTGACAACGGTGGTCCGACGAAGGAATTGACTTCCAGCAATTGGCCGCTTCGAGGCCAGAAGGGACAGATGTACGAAGGCGGAATCCGAATCCCGATGTCAATGACTTGGCCGGGGACGCTTCCGAAAGCAATGCTCTATAAGCAGCCTGTTTCCAGTGCCGACCTTTATGCGACGGCGGCAAACATCGCCGGCGTTGAAGAACGACCGCGTGGAATTGATGGAGTCGACTTGATGCCGTATCTCAATAAAGCCGTCGATGGGCGTCCGCATCAACGCTTCTTCTGGAGACAAGGACTGCGCTCCGCAATCCGCATCGACGACTGGAAGCTGGTTCGTGATCGCGGAGGGAAACGCGGCCTAGCAGGCAGTTGGGAACTCTACGATCTGTCGGAAGACATCACCGAAGGTCGCAACGTTGCAGAAACCGAACCGGTCAAATTGCGTGAGATGATCAAGGCTTGGACTCGGTGGGACGGCGAAATGGCCGAGCCACTCTTCTAG
>JBCCOI010000799.1:0-2975 GCA_039025515.1 Planctomycetota bacterium | reverse complement strand
TCCCAACACGGCGTCGATGGGTGATGCCCGCGTTGCGATTGCTAGCAAGGCCGACGCGTAGGGCAATGTGAAAGCTGAGCGATCACAGTCGCTGATCGCTCTGTGACCAAGTCGCTCGATCTGGAAGCGGCTTTGGGTTTCCGCCAAGCCTCAGTGGGCTCGGCGAATCGCTGCGTCATTCCATCAGCTCCGTAAGTTCGTGCGGACTCGCTGCATTTCCGCAGGTGAAGGCTTCCTCACTCGGTCGCCGATTTGGCTTCACGTCCGAGCCGCAGACTTTTTCGAGTCTGTCCGTTTTCCCTCTATTTGGGTGCTAGAGTTCCTCACCGATCTCTTCGATCGGCATTCCGGGGGACTCCATTTCTTGCAGCAAAGTCCATCCTTGATGCCGGTCGCACTCGTTGTTGTCTGCGAACGTTGTCGAATCGATGTCTGCTTTGCGAATCCTTACCCTCACAACCACTCTGGTCCTCGGAATCCTCGCATCCAATTGCCGAGGAGACTTCGTGGGGCTCAACGGCTCATGGCACCGCGACAGTTCGTTCGGCTCGCTCAATACGATCGGTGACGCGCTCAATGCGATCAACGGACGGACGGCCGATGCGACCTTCGGTGTCATCGATATCGATTATCCGGAGGGCAGCATCAATACGGTTTCGACTGCGAATACACCGCTCGCTGATTTCCTCGGGTCTAATGCTTATGGCCTTCGCGCCCGAGCCGGCATGAGTCTTAGCGATTCGCTGTACTCCCAACTCACCAACAGCGTCTTCGTCTTTTCGGGGACGCTGCAAGTGGACAGTTCAAACGATATTGATAACTCCGATCCAGAGATCGATGTCACCTTCCGGGTTGGCTCGGACGATGGGTTCCAACTTAGAATCGGCACGGAAGTCATTGGATCGACGAACGTACGCTCCTTTCAGACGACGGACGTCAATCATTCGTTCGCGGCTGCCGGGCAATATGACTTTGAGCTCATTTACTTCGAGCGTTCCGGCAACACGGGTGTTGAACTCACTTGGCTTTCCGGAAGCAACAGCGGCTTTGAGAGCCTCTCCGTCACATCGATCCCCGAACCAAGTGCTGCCTGCTGCATGCTGCTTGTGTCCGGCGTGATCGCTTGCCGCCGAAGGCGGTAACCGCCGACGAACGCATCATCGGTCGTGGCGTCTTCTATACCACTGAAGCTGATCGAACCGGCCGGCAAAGAATCGGTGGATGAACTCCAGCGTTGTGATCAGGATCGGCCCTTCGCCGAACTTTGAGATCGCAAAAGGACGATCTCCGATCCGTTTGATCAATGCCGAGTGCACGTAGTGATCGTTAAACGAATCGTAACACACGCAAACGTCATCGTCCTGAATCGATCGAGACGGTGGCCGTGGATCCAGCTGTCGAAAGAACCGATCCAGCAGGATTGATGCCGGATTCTTTCGCAACGTTGTTTTGCTTTGGCAGCCCTCCAGCCAATCACTTGGCTGCAACCCCACCTGCGAACCGATCGCCATCGAGTGGCAGTTGAAATCGCTGTAAGGTCCTTGGGTCCAGGTCCAAGCGGATTGCTCCAACTCGAATACGGGCCCTGAATCCAAGGTCGATAACGTTTGCGGCCAATCGATGCGGTTGGTGGGAGCGAGTCGCTGGCCGCGTTTGTGGAGAACGACAATGGGCTCACGATCCACATAGCCGAGGGATCGACCGATCTCTCGCCCGGATTCCCGGATCGATTGGATTTTGTCGAATCTGATTCGCATCATCGATTCCCGACGACGTGGATGGCGTCGCCGCAAGCTTGAACCTTCCCGTGAATTGAATGTTCCCGTCCTTCACGGAGCATTCACCCCTCATGTCTACGTCGCCTCGTCAAGCTGATCAGCTTTTGTCGCCAAACCCTCAGGCGGGACAGGCAGCGTCTTGAACGTCGGCCTTGAGAACAAGTCGGTCAAGCGTCGCAAAGCCAAAGGAGGCCGCAGCCTGGAGTACGAACATGTGTCACGATGTCGTAGGATTTTCGAATGCGAACCGACCTTGGTCATGGGTCGGGATAAACTAGATCGAAGTCCGGCGAACCCGTGATCGGCCAAAGGACCAGGAAGTGGTGTATGAAGTCGCTGGCAAAAAGCGAGACGCTCACGACAAGCACCCACCAGCCCCAGGATTTGACTCCATCGTAAAAGTACAACCCAAACGGAATCATCAACGCACCGATGTATCCGTGATGAATTCGGTATCCAAATGTCAGAATGCCGATCGTCGAAGCGGTGGCCGATGTGGAGTCTTTCCCGAATCCGAATCGAAGCACGACGCAAATCAGTTCGATCGCAACCGTTCCTAGGAAACACCACGTGAGCGTCGACCATTCAAATCGAATCGCGGCGCGTTTACGAGGAGGTGAACTCACGTGACTTGTGTTTCGATTAGGAAGTGGGCCAGCCGTTCTCGATGACTTCTTGCATGGCGTTGAGCGTTTCTTTGCTGACGTGGTGCTCGATACCTTCGCTATCGACTTCGGCCGTCTGCCGGCTTACTCCAAGCTTTCGAAGAAATGCTTCGACGATTCGGTGACGCCGACGAGATTGGGATGCAAGTCGCTTGCCTGCCACAGTCAATTCAATGGGCTGATAAGGCTCGGTGGTTACCAACCCGTCCCTCTGCAACCGCTTGATCGTATTGTTGACAGTCGCGTGTGTCACATCAAACTGGCTGACCAGATCAACGGCTCGACAAACGCCTTGTTCCGAAATCGCATCGGAAATCGCTTCCACGTAGTCCTCCGCGACTTCGCTCGCGTGGTCGTCCCGAGTTCTCTGATGGTTCTTCGCAGGCTTGGACATCAATCAATTCCTACCCGCCGGAGCAGCTTGATCAAGATTCTTCTTCCTTCTTGTACTGATCAAGACGACGATACAACGTGCGAGCGCCGATTCCGAGGACTTTTGCAGCTTCTTCTCGGTTGTCATGCGTCAGCTCTA
>JBCCOI010000798.1:0-2984 GCA_039025515.1 Planctomycetota bacterium | reverse complement strand
CGGCAACGTAGCCTTTCCCCGTCCGTTTTTCCTTCTAACCCGGTTACGCTCCTTCCCTAGAATCGCTGCGCAGTCAGCGAACTTGGGGGGAAGGGGGAAACCAATCCAAAACGGCTATTGCCCCATTTTTTCGACAGGCCGTTACGCACACCGGCAAGAATTTATCGCCCGCCGGGCTTTCACTTGTAGGCAATCAACAGGAAGTTCAGTTGGGGTAAGTATCGAGTGCCTTTGCGATCGTGTTGATTCGGCCAAGTATTCGCCTAACGCCGAATAACGGCTGGTTCGCCGTATCTGACTTCGGGCTGTGGTTGTGAAACCGAATACGGCTTTTCCTTGCCGGGTCGCTGGATGCGTCGCTGGTACCAACCGCCCGATGCGGCAATCTCCGTCTTTGAACGTGTCGCCGAATCCTCGCCGGGTCGGCCGGATGATGACGCGGCGACTGACGCGGCCGCACGGCTTCGCGCTGAAACGAATGCGTCGACGGGACCGCTACCGGACTCGACCCAAGCCAGCCAGCTCGTTTGCAGTTGCTCGAGCGATTCGTAACCGTAGTGCTTTCGCACGTTTTCCGTCCAAGACTGTTGCTGCATATAGCCTTCGATGAACTTGACGAATTGCCTTGGACCCGACTGCTCGATTAAGAACCGACAAACAGAATAGCCCTGGGCATACATCGGTAGCATATCGGCAGGATACTCCTTGAGCAGAAACATGGTGTTCATCGCGATGCCGCGTCTTGTCCGTAGGAACTCAAGTAGTTTGATTTCATGCTTTCGACGCTCGGCCTCATGTTCGACCGTCGTGCAGATTCCTTCGTCGGCCCAACGAGGCAGCGGTCCCCGAAAGTGCGTCGCGAGCACGGTATGTGTCACTTCATGGGGAAGCACGCTGTCGAGGATGCGTTCGGGCGTGCCAATCACTTCCATTTGGAAATTCGATCCGGTGAATCGGTCATAGCGGGTGACACCTTGCGCCGCGAGCTGTCCGGCAACAACCTTGATCGGGCACGGTGATGACCAACGCGGCAATCTGCGGCCCAGCCAGTATTCGGCAAGCTCGTCACGATAACGCTCGGCTGCCTGCGCAACCGTGTCGGCGAGCTGCTGCGTGGGCGCGTGGACAAGAAAGTTGGCGGTCCTCGCGTTTTGCGCCGAGACAACGCCGGCCTGAGAAAGCAAAATTCCCAGCCCCAGAATCCATCCCATTCGGTAGCCGTTCCTGGCATCCATGCCGCTGCACTCCATCGCAGGTGACTTCGAGAGGAATTACCAAACGGGTAATCACCATCACTCTCCTTAGTGATGGGGTGCGAGCCGCGGTAATTGATCACAAGCGGCCGGCTGCCTCCATGATTGCAGCCCGTTCGGCTAACTCGAGCGAGTCTAGGGATCGCGATTCACCGCTGATAGAGAAATCCGAACATTCGTTCTGAAAGTCCAAAGATTTCCTCAAGTCACAACATGCCAGCGGCGACGAGGCAATCGACAGCATGGTGAAAGCCATCAAACCGGCTTTCCTCAACGCTATTCGGCTATGCGCCGACTTTTGCTTTCGTTCGAGCCTCTCGGAGGCCGCGACTCAGAATGTCCCGCAACATGGGCGAGCAGTCTTCGTACTTGGTTTGGTCCGGCGCACCGTTGCTGAACTGGTAGATCGCATCACGTGGCTTGACGCCCAAAGCAATCAACGAGCTACTCACCGTGCCGTAGTCCTTATTCCGGATCACCATGCTCGGTCGACCCGGACCGACGGGGGCACGGGCGAAAACGCGACTGGCCACCGCGAGGAACTTTACCGGGGAATCGAGCGTCTGAAGCGTAAGTAATCGCTTCGCCATGCTGACACGTTCATCGTTCGGATCGTTCAAGTTGTGCGATCCAATGATGTTGAGACCCGGCTCAAGTGAGACAACTTCCTGAGCCTGGTCCGAATGGATCGCGTAACCCGCCTTCGCATCCGCGATGACGAGATTGCAACCTTCGTACTGCGTTTCGGAGAGCTCCGCCAACGCCTTATCGAGGGCTCGGCTGGAGGACGTGCATCTCAGCAACTCGAGAACGAGTGACCCGCGTGATCGCTGACCGAAAAGCGGCATCGCAGTCGCACGATTACAGACACCGACGAACAGGCCGTTCTGGTTGACACCTAACCAAGTGCCACCGGCCTTTTGGTCGATGCCACAGAGAACGCGTGGTTTTCCAGACTGAATCGATGGGGGTAAACTGGGCCGATCAAAATATTCCTCGCGGTTCGCAGCAACCAAAATCGGGCTTTCCGGGACCAATTGGTACTGAACGGCCAATAAGCACATCTCGAAGCTTTCTTTTCAAAGATCAGTTGGTTTTCAATACGCGTTCGGCGTAGGAAATCCCCGCAAGGAGTCCCAATGCCGAAGGCGACTAATCTAGCCAGCCCTTATCGCCCGATGCACCCTCTGACGGGGGGATTGATTGGAAAATCCACCCGAATCTCGGTCGGGATCGCTTCGGTTACCGACTTTGGGCAGTCTTTGAGGGTGAATTCGGCAATCCGCCATGAAGATTGTGTCGAGTTTGACGTGAGTTCAGCGTTTTTTTGGCTTCCCAAACCGCTTTTTTCCCGCAGTCGCCCCACGGCGCGCTTTCGCCCGAACTCCACTTCGTTCGCCATCTTTCCCGCCCCCATGTGAACCACCGCGTCCGGTACTTCGCTCTTCGGAGCTGCGATGACTGCTTCTACGCTTCCCGGACCCACGTTGACCCGTTCCGGTTCGTCCCGGGGCACCGCCGCTTTGATCGGAACCACGCCGACCAGAGTCACGCTGACCTGGCCCACGATCGGGCCTGATTCGCAGTTGCTTGCCGCTGACCCAGGTTCGTTGCAACGTCTGAAAAACGTCCTTCGGCATTCCTTCGGGCAGGTCGATCGTGCTGAAGTGCGGATAAATCTTGATCGGTCCGATGAACTCGCTTTCAATGCCCGCCTCGTTGGCTACCGCG
>JBCCOI010000797.1:0-2985 GCA_039025515.1 Planctomycetota bacterium | reverse complement strand
TTGCTTGAGATCCTCGAGCAGGGCGTAGCACGGGCGGTCCACATCCTTGCACTGATCCGGCAGTCGCCCCGAGACGTTGGAGTGATGGTCCCAATTGTTGTGATAGACCTGAACGAATCGTACTCCGCGTTCGGCGAGTCGCCGTGCCATGAGCGCAGTGTTTGCAAACGTCCCGGGCTTTTTTGCTTCTTCGCCGTAGAGTTCGAACGTGTGCGTGGACTCGCTCGAAAGGTCCGTCAACTCGGGCACGCTGGCTTGCATCCGGAAAGCCATCTCGTATTGCTGCATTCGCGTCTTGGTTTCCGGGTCACCGAAACGTTGATGAGTGATCGCGTTGATCTCATTGAGCCTTTCGATCGTTCGTCTGCGAAGCGCATCGGAGACGCCGGGGGGATTGTTGATGAAGAGAATCGGATCGCCCTTGCTGCGAAACGAAACTCCGGAGTGTTCGCCGGGCAGAAATCCAGCGCTCCATAGTCGAGCGGAGATCGCTTGCTCCTGTTCGCGATTAGACGGTACGGCGACCAAGACAACGAAGGCGGGCAGGTTTTCATTCATCGAACCCAGGCCATAGGAGGCCCAAGAGCCCAGACAGGGTCGACCTGGGACTTGATTCCCGGTTTGCATCGCCGCGATCGCGGGCTCGTGATTGATTGCCTCGGTATGAAGCGAACGCATCCAGCAAATCTCGTCTGCCTTCTTCGAAAGATTCGGCAGCAGTTCCTTGTTCATCCACATGCCGCATTCGCCGAACTGCTGAAAGGCGTACTTGGATGGCGAGATCGGGAACCTCGATTGACCACTGGTCATCGTGGTCAACCGCTGCCCGTTGCGAATCGATTCGGGCAGGTCTTTGTCGTACCACTCCTCCATTTTGGGTTTGTAGTCGAACAAGTCCATCTGCGAAGGACCGCCGACCATGTGCAAATAGATCACTCGTTTCGCCTTCGGCGGCAAATGAGTCGGAACGGCACCCAGAGAAGTGGCAGCATCTGCGGTATTTGCAAACGCGCCGCCGACGAGACCGGCCAAGGCTGCCGAACCGAGGACACTCTTTCCGCTGGAGAAGAACTCGCGGCGACTCAGCCAACGCTGTTGCTGGAAGGGATTCATTTGCAAAGCGCCTCATCCAAATTCATGACTTGATTGCACACCAACGTCCACGTCGCGAGAACCGCCGGCGGGAACTCTTCGCTTGCGGGACTCTCGCCAACGCTGAGAAGCTTTGTTGCCGCTTCCGGTTTTGATTCGTAATGCGCCAAGAACTCCGCATAACTATCCAGCAACACGATCGACTCGGTGGGCAGTGGTGGCCGGCAAAGAACGCGTTTGACGATGTGCTGCACTGCTTCTTCGTTCGACCCAGCGGCGGCCAACGTAGTCTCCGCTAGATGTCGAGCGGCTTCCACGAACTGCGGATCGTTGAGGGTTACCAAAGCTTGGAGTGGCGTGTTGGTACGTTCTCGTCGAACCACGCAGACCTCACGACTGGGCGCGTTGAGTGCCTCCAAACTAGGCGGCGGAGCCATCCGTTTCCAGAAGTTGTAGATCGTGCGGCGGTACAAATTCTCGCCTTCGTCTTGGCGATAGTTTCGTGTGTCACCACCCGGCAAGCCGACGATGTTCCAAATATCCGTCGGCTGGTAGGGACGCGTCCCCGGGCCGAACATCTTCGAGGAGAGCAAGCCACTGTTGGCAAGTGCACTATCGCGAATCATCTCGGCGTCCATCCGAAAACGCGGGCCCCGCGAGAAGTGCGCGTTGTCTCGGTCGGCGGCCAACTTCGCCGCAGTGGTTTTGGCGGCCTGCCGATAAGTCGCACTCATGAAAACTTGTTTGAAGAAACGCTTTACATCCCAGTCGTTCTCGCGAAAGTCGATGGCGAGAAAATCGAGCAAATCCTGATCGGCCGGGAGTGTCCCGGTAATCCCAAAGTCTTCCGTTGTCGGTACCAAGCCTCTGCCGAAGATCTGTTGCCAAAAACGATTGACGGTCACGCGGGCAGTCAAAGGGTTTCGAACATCAACCAACCACCGCGCCAGTCCCAGTCGATTCTTTGGGTCGTCTGGATTCATCGGATGGAGAAACACTGGCGTCTCCGCCGTTACGGCTTCGCCCACTTGGTCGTACTGGCCTCGCATCAAAATGTTGGCCGTTGCTTGTGAGTCCATCCGCTCCCGTTGAATGTGGGTGATCGGACTTCGTGCTTCGATCTCAGCCTTCTCGCGAGTCAGACTCGCCACTTTCGTTAGCAACTCGACGTACTTCGGCTCGTTCGTCGTGAGGTAAAACTGCTCAACCGTCTTTAATTGATCAGCTGCGAGAGACTCGGTCGGTTCGGATCGCGTTGCCAGGATGCGGCTGATGTGGTCACCCCCGGCAATCGACTTGATCTCCTCCAGCTTGAGCGCCTTCGCGTAAATTCTGAAAGCGTCAACTGAAAGACCCTTCATTGCGGCTTCGCCATCGCGTGCACCGAACTGCAAAGGTGATGAAACATAGAAAGACGCTTTTTCGGCCTGCAACGTCTCCTTCTCGACACGTAGTGCAACGGGTTCGCCATCGACGAGCAACTTGATGCCGCCGATCTTTCCGCTGCCGTCATACGTGAACGCAACGTGTTGCCATTTACCGGGACGAACCACATTCTGCGTCGAGCTGACTTTCAGGGCGTTCTCGGGCCAGCGATCAATCAAATGAACGGCTAGTTGGTTCCCCTGACGGAACAAGTCCCAGCCTCGGTGGGCCTTTTTGGGGTCCATCTTTGCGATCACGCCCCCGCCGCCTTCGCGCGGGAAATTCAGCCATGCCGTGACTGAGAAGGATTCGTCCACATCGACCTGGCCAAGCGGCCCCAGAGAAACGGGCTTGTCGGAGTGGATGGATAAGATCTTCGCACGTCCATCGACGGACTTCCAAGCAAACTCATCACTCTCGGCATGAAGCGTCGCCGGGAGTTGCCCCAGCAGGGAAAGGTCATTGCCG
>JBCCOI010000796.1:0-2987 GCA_039025515.1 Planctomycetota bacterium | reverse complement strand
TGCTGCCTGGAGCAGCAAGAAGGCTGCCGCGGCGAAACCGAGTGATCTGGCGATCGGAACGTAGCGGTTCTGTACTTCAAGTGGACCTTCGCGAAGATCGACATTGGGGTTGGCTCGACCATCAACGATGCGTTGTGCTTGCGTGGACGCGAGTTCGACACAATCGAACTCGAAATGCTGTATCTCGGCATTCTCAGCGAACTCGAGTTTGCCGGGAGCGATTCCTATGGCTGTGATTCGTGGCGACTCTTCTTCAGTTCTGTCGATGGCCCCTTCAAGGCTCACTTGGTCGTCCAAGGGAAGCCACTCCCACCGATACACGTCGCCATCACGAAACCAAACGGCGTCAATTCCAAGATCTCCGGCCCAAAGCAGTAGGTCGATGCCCTCGAGTGATTGATGTCGGCTCGCGAGCTCGTCGAGTGCGAGGAAGACGAGCGGCGATATGGCACGCACGTAGATGCCGGATTCTTCCACCGCTTCTATCACGGGGATCAAGTGAGTGGCTTCGGAAGCCAAGACGAGCTCGTGCTCTCGCGAACCGTGTCGGTGGATCGCGAGATCTTCACCATCACAGGGAAGGATGTCTTCCAATTCAAACGCGAGCATGGAGCGTTTCTTGACGGATTGCCTCTCGCCGCCATCGAGCGTGATCGCAAAACACTGCCAAGAGTGGAGGCCGAGGATGAGACTTGACGACGTGGCATCTTGGAAGAAACCGAACATCGGATCTCCTGCCTCTGCACCGGTTGCGGTCTCTTCGCGAGCTTCGGTCGAGAGGCTAAAGAGATGCTCTGAATGCCAAGTTGGCGTCATGAGTCTTCACCACCGGGAAGAGTGGACGAACGATCCGCCTTCAGCTCGGTTGTTCTGCCATTCGCCTCAACGGTGACCTTTCCATCTGCGATGGATTGGAGCGTGTATGTCATGCCGGCTTGGCGAATTTCATCTCCGATTCGGTACCTTTGGGTGTTTCCATCGACCTCGATCCATGCGGCACGGTGCTGGGGATCGCTATCGAGAAGCGTACCGATCAGGTTTGCGGAAAGACGCGGTGGAGGTGGAGGAATCTTGACGGCCTCCTTCACCGACGCGAGTGTCTCCTGTGGTGGATCTTCCAACGGACCCTGAAGTCGCTTTTCGGCAAGACCATCAAAGGCGATCGCGTTTCGGTCATCGTCGGTGCGTTCGGGAGCAGAACGCCGCGGTGACGTCACCGACGTTTCTTCGTTCAGCGCCGGTGGCATCATGACGGCGTAAAGCAAGAGGGCAGTCGAAAGCAGCACCCCCGTGATGCCAAGAATTAATAAGATCAATCGCTTCGAGTTGTCTGGCATGGGCCTAGTACCAGTATCCGCGTTGCGACTTCCCGCGACCGACTCCCCATTCTACGGCGAACTCACTCTTCGCCGTGGAATCGGCACTCGGAAACACCCAAACGGAATAGCAGTCCGATTCGGTGGTCAGCCATGGACGGACGGCATTCAATTCAGATTCCCGCAGCGATAGTCTCGCGAGTACCGCAGAGAGTGCTGGTGCGGGGAATTCGGCGGAAACCTCTAGCAGTTCTTCTGGTACCGGTCGTGAAAGCAACGCTCGCCAAAGGCCTTCGATGGCTTGTGGGCTACATGTCGACACATTGAGCTTTTGTGAACCCCATAGCGTCAGCTGACTCGTTCCTCGTGCAAGTTCTCGTGTCGATGCAGTAGCTGCGATCGACTCGGCATCAAACCAATCTTCCCACCGTTTGCCCAGTAGAAGTTCCGGGTTATTGACTTGCTGATTCGGTCGGAGCCGAGAGGTGGTGAGCGACCGCACCAGGGACTCGGTCGCCTCCGTTCCAAGGGCCAGCCGCACGACGGGCAGATTGACCTTTGCGGATTCATCCGAGATCAGCAGATCGTAGCTTTGGCCATCGACCACAACTCGCCTCCGAACGGAACTCGCGTGCCTTCCGGTGCGAAGGCTCTCCGCGCGGAGGAGTTCGCGTGCATTTTCGAGCGCCGCTGTACGGATACTGTAGGTCGCCCATCTCTTCTGTAGTTCGTGTTCTTGTAAGACGGCTTGCTGTGCCGTTCGCATGCTGCGACTGGCGAGTTGACTGAGCATCAATGTCACGACGGCAAGCATCGTGACGACGGTGACGAGCAAGAAACCCGATCGCTGTTGGTGTCGACGGTTTCTCTTCATAGTGTGATGGTCCGATCAATCAGCGTCTGTCCATTTTGAAAGACCCACGCGCGAAACTGACGGTTTACCGGTCCAGGGTTGCTTGGCAGCGGCTGGGGAAATCCATCCCGGTCCACACGTTCGATGGTGATCTTCGTTGGCCCGACCGCGAGAACGTCACTGGAATCTTGATCCGATCGAAGCAGGCAACAGAAACCTGACTCAAGCTCAACGCACTCGTAGGCGATAGTTCTCAGTCCCGTTCTGTCCCCGTGATATTGGGGAGGCGAAGATCGCATGACAACGGTCTGGTCGACCGACCAAATGGAATCCGCAGCCTTCAAATCTGCGCGTATGAGGTCTGGTAGGCGTGTTTGCCAGACGGGTTGATCGAATTGTTTCGCTAGCTTGGTCTGATTCGACGTTCCACGAAGGAGCCCGACGAGTGCCGCGAGTAGCATCGCGGAAAGCGCCACGGCGAGAAGCAATTCGACCAGTGTCATCCCCCGCCGAATCATTGCTGTGGCTCTCCTTCAGATGACACGGAAATGAGAATCTCAACCGAAGCCGCTTGGCTTGCGACACCGTTCTCTGCCAGATGATTCAGGGTGATCGTCACGAGCGAAGAGGATTCGAATGCGGATGTGCTACGCCTGCGCATCGTGAGACTCCAGGGCGTTGTCTCGGAACTTTCCCCGATCGCCAGATTGAGCTGACCAGCAACCACGTCGAACTGTTCCAATTCAAAGTCATCGCGTGACCAGCGGGCAAGTAGCTCATCGAGCTTCTCGCAAGCCTCTCGCTTAAGACCTGCCGCT
>JBCCOI010000795.1:0-2987 GCA_039025515.1 Planctomycetota bacterium | reverse complement strand
CCTCGACCAGGCGAAACTGAAATGCCGAGACGATCATCAATCCGGCGGCGAGCAAGAGAAAACACCATCGTTGCATGATTCGATCCTCAGAAGGTTTTTGATTGAGTAGTCGCTTCACCCGATCCAGAAGCGGCGGTGCCGCCATCGCTTGTACGCCAAAACCCCCGACATGCCGGTCGGATGCTTCACTGCCCATTTCGACCAGTCGCACAAGCGCGGTGGCAAGACCGACGGCATGCGTTTGGCTGTGACGCATCATGTATTCATCGCAGGCCCATTCGGTGGATTCCTCGTATCTGCGAACCGCCCACCAAGCGGAAGGGTTAAACCAGTGCAGCAACGCGATCGCCCTCACGAAGGCTTGGCGATAGACATCACGCCGCTTCAAATGCGCACACTCGTGGAGCAGGACGGACTCGCGTTCTTCCAGAGTGAGTGACTGCCAATACTGACTCGGAACGACAAGGACATACCCACGGATTCGCCGGACCAACATCGGGCCGAGTGTTTGGCCGATGACCATTCGCGGTGCGAATACTCCGCCTCGTCGACAGATGTCGTTCCAGTGTGTCTGCCATGGTTCACTTGCTCGGGGCAAGCGGCCGACCAATCGGCAGAGTAGCAAGTAACGCGAGAGGGCGAAAAAGAGGATCAACGATGCGCCGATCGCCCAAACAAGCAACACCAATTGAGCCGTGACAATTCCACTCGTCGAATCTTGAAGCAGGGAAGCCTCAAAGACACCCGTGACAGCCGAAGCATCCGAGACGACTTCGTTATCGATCGTGGCATCTGCTTGGTTTTGCAACTGCGAAAGGCGAGATGGCTCGGTCCAATCGGCGGGTTGACCGATGGGCGAATCAAACGCTTGGCCGGATTCTGTTTCGGTATAGACGGGCAACTCGATTGGCAACCGGAAGAGCATCACGCCCTGCAAGAGCACGCAGAGAAAGACGAACTGACGAAGCCTCGCAGAACGGAGTGAGACTCCACGCACGAGCATCCATGTCAGCGCGCATGCGACGCTTAACATGAGCGTTGCGTGAATCAAACTCGATGGGATCGAACCGAACGAATCCAAAAAAGCTGAAAATGACTGCAGCTGGTTCATCAGTTTCGCCTCCTGCGATCGGGTTGTGATGTGGCTCTCGTTCGGTCAGCCGTTGATTCCGCTTGGGCTTCGTCGATCAGCTTTTTCAATTCATCGAGTTCGTCCGCACTGATTCGGCGATCGTGCACCAGCTGGGCAACCAACGGAACGACGCTGCCGCCGGCAAGTTTGTTGACCCACTGATCAAGATGTCCTGCCCTGGCAGTCTCCCGTTCGATAGCCGCCGAGTAGGAAGCCGGGCGATCGGCGGACTTTGCCGCGAGTCCCTTCTCGACCAACCGATTGAGCCGCGTTTGGACGGTGGTGTAACCGACCGACCCCTCTGCAAACCTCTGATGTGCTTGCGCGAGCGTCAGTGGGCCTTCTCGCCAAAGAAGATCCATCAAGTCCAACTCGCCGCTGGACAGTCTGGGTGTCGTTCTCTTCATTCACCAGCTCCGAGCCTCGAACATCGTTTACTACAGTTGTCGTATTGTTTACTACGTGCGTCGTAAAATCAAGACGACTTCAAGCAAAAACCAAGAAACTTTGTCACCGAGCGTTTGGTCGGCTCTATGGGAGTTCAGAGGAGACGAAGTGTTCTCCGCCACGTTCTCTCACCGGATTGGATAAGCCATGAAGATACTCGCCATCACACTTGTTTGCCTCACCGCACTCGCCATGGAACCCGCTTCTGCCCAGGCGGACGGTTTGTTTGGACTACGAAACCGATCACAGCGATCGACGTCATCTTCGTGGCAGTCCATGCGAAACCGAACGCCGGTGCGAGTGGATTCGACGCGAGGCGGATTCTCATCGCGTCGTGGTCTGAGTGCACGTTCCAGCGCGAGCACGAGGAATCGGTCGACGCTCTTTGCATCACGCAATTCAAGCTCACGACAAGAAGTTCGCGATCAGCGACGGGAGCGGGCGAGGATGAACAACCAAGACCTTGGATTCTTCAGCGACTACTTCTACGACAGCAACTTCAACGGCACGATCGACACATTGGAGTGGAACTTTGGCGGCATGCCGGGACTCTGGTGGTGATCCCTCGTCTCTACAAGCCGGGTCGTCGGTGGAAAACGGGTTGCCCAAAAGATCATGCAAATGACCGTTCCCCGGCGGCCTCGACTTGGTACTCGGTGAATCGTGAGGCAGCTACGCGCAGGGGCCTGGGGCCTGGCCCGTTCTCAAAAAAAGTTGAACCGATGCGGGTACACTCGTTTACAGTACTGGGGGGTGGAATCGAAATCCCCTGATCTTTGAGATCTCTATCCATCGAGTTACTCCGTCTTAAGCTTGGTTCTCATGAAGTCTGCAGGTCATTTACGCACGCGCGGGCTGTCTATCACTCGTGCTACAGGATTCGTTTTTTTGGTACTGGCATTTGTTCTCGGTGCATCGGGCACATCGAACGGCCAGGGTGGCTTTCCATCCCCAATCCCAGACCAAACCTTGAAGTTTCCGGATCCGAGCAATTCGGGACAGTACATCAAGTTGGCTGGGCTTTGGGATGAATTGAAACTGAGCGATCACACGTTCGTCAGCGGAAAACCCAGTGCGATTACCGGTACGTTTTCCACGGGGCCGTTCAAGGAGACCTATGCCTGCAGCATCGTCGAGCGTTTAAAGGGGCTCCCGAAGAAGCAGTTCGATCTAATCGGAGTGGTTGGTACCACGAAATGGATCAAGATGGAGATTTACTGCACGCAGAAAGCCGGAGGCTTGGTGGTCGAGAAGATCAGCGTTTCGTTCAACCAATACGAGGATGAAGAACCGGAAGAGGAGTCGGAGGATGAAGACCCCTGTTTCGAGCACGACGACATCCCGGTCGAGTCGACGCCCGTGCAGAATGATGAGCCCGATCCAGAGCCGGAGCTCAATTGATGATGCT
>JBCCOI010000794.1:0-2990 GCA_039025515.1 Planctomycetota bacterium | reverse complement strand
GCCGGCCTGCCCGGCTTTGTGCTCAGCGCTGCGTCTCAGGCAGCAAAAGAACGCGGTCTTGAGGGTCACGTGATCACGCTAGCCCGATCTTCCTTTGAGCCATTCATGACATTTAGCACGCGTCGTGATTTGCGTGAGAAGCTGTACATGGGTTGGACGAACCGCGGTGATAACGATGACGCGTTCGACAATGAAGACAACATCCGAAAGATCTTGCTATTGCGGCTCGAGCGTGCCCGGCTACTTGGCTATCAAAACTTCTCTTTCTATCGAACAGCGAACACCATGGCCGGGACTCCACAAGCAGCTAAGGAACTGCTGGAGGAAGTTTGGTCAGGCGCTGTCGCGAAAGCGAATGACGAGATCGATCGTATTACCGAGATCATGCGAAAGGAGGGTGCGAAGCACGAACTTCGCGCTTGGGACTGGTGGTATTACGCCGAAAAAGCTCGCGCCGCCTCCTATGAGCTTGACGAGGACGCGGTAAAGGCTCACCTCTCGCTCGACAACGTGCTTCGTGCCCAGTTCGCCGTGGCCGAGCGGCTGTTCGGCATTACATTCACGGAACGGAGCGACATCTATACCTATCACCCCGACGTCAGGGTGTGGGAGGTAAAGGATGCTTCGGACCAGCATGTCGGACTGTTCTACGGCGACTACTTCGCGCGTCCTGGAAAACGCGGCGGCGCGTGGATGAGCGCGTTGCGAACGCAGCACCGATCCGGCGGTGGCTCCACCCCGCTCATTATGAACAACTGCAACTACAACAAGCCGTCCGAAGGAAAACCTGCTCTCATCTCGATGCGGGAGGCGGAAGTGGTCTTCCATGAGTTCGGCCACGCACTACACGGTCTGCTGTCCAATGTCACCTACGGTTCGATCTCCGGAACGGCGGTCGATTATGACTTCGTCGAGTTTCCGGCGCAGATCTATGAACACTGGATGCGACAGCCTGAAGTGATCAAGGAGTTCGCACTCCATTATGAAACCGGGGAGCCGATGCCGACCGAACTCATCGACCGGTTGAAGGCGGCAGCCAACGCGCAGTCGGGCTTTGACAACGTCGAGTACATCGCTTCCGCCTTCGTCGATTTGGCTTTCCACCGCATCACTGATCCGGAAGTGCTTGCCAGTCTCGACATCAACTCCTTCGAAGACGGAGTACTGTCGCAAGCCCGTATCCCGAAGGCGATTGAGATGCGTCACCGCTCTCCGCACTTTGGCCACTCTTTCTCCGGTGAGCTTTACGCGAGCGGCTACTACACCTACATGTGGGCGGGCGTTCTGGATAACGACGGATTCGCTGCTTTCGAGGAGGTCGGGAACATCTACGACAAGTCACTCGCTCGAAAGCTGTACGAGTACGTCTACTCCGCGGGAAACAAACGCAAGGCGATGGAAGCGTACATTGGGTTCCGGGGGCGTGAGCCAAGCACCGCTCCATTTCTTCGTAATCGTGGCTTAGACACGGAGCAGGAAAGTGACGTTGATCGTTCGGAGAATTGAACGCAAGCAGCATCGCGGTCGGTAATGGACGATGCAACGAGCCCCAGGCTTGAGGGCTCGTCCACTTCTGCGGCGGCGGTCCGAACGGTCGTATGCAACGGCTTCCAAGCTGGGATTATCGAGTCCCGCTCCTGAAGTTGAGAACGGGCCAGAGCCAACGCTTCTTGACCGAAGCCGCTTTGGTTATGGTTTTACCCAAGTAGGCCAAGCTTACCTCGTACCTTCCCGGTGCGGTGGAACGCGTGTCCCAATAGACTCGCCCCAGGCCTTCTTTGGCCGTGAATTCACGTTGTTGAACGACCTTTCCTGAGTCATCCTTAATCGTTAGCTGGGCTTTCTGGTCTGATGATGATTTGAAGTTGAACCATACCTCTAAGCCGTTCGCTTCGTTGGAAGTTCTCAGCTGATTGTCTCCCTTGATGCTGTAGTCTCCCCACCCCGCTTGCTGTGAGTAGTTCATCTGCGGTTTTGGTTCGATGTCGAACAGATGAAAGTCTTCACTACCAACTTCTGGATTCATTTGCTGGAGCGGTGAGATATCGCCGACCCAAGCACCTCGTCCGTAGGTGCCGATGATGAGATCATTTTCTCTCGGATGCACCAGCAGATCTCGAACGACAGTTGGCGGCAGGTTGGCTTGAAGCCGCGTCCAGGTTTCTCCCCTATCGAGCGTGTAGTACACACCGATGTCGTTTCCAATGAAGAGCAGTTCGGGATTCTTGTGATCTTCGAAGATGACGTTGATCGGGAAATCGGGAAGACCTGCGGATAAGTCTTCCCAGTCTTCGCCATTGTTCTCGGTGGTGTAAAGATAAGGTTTCCTATCATCGTTTCGGTACCCATTCTTCGCGACGTACGCCCGCCCGAGCTTGTGCTTTGATGCGATCACTCGGGCCGTCCAACGCTCGTGGGGCATGCCGATTTTCTCAAGCTCGTTCGTGAACTCCTTCCAACTTACTCCGCCGTTCTGGGTTAAGTGAATCCTGCCGTCGTCGGTCCCCACCCAGATCGCGCCTTCCTGCAACGGTGACTCTTCGATACTCACGATCGTGCAGTACATGATGTGGCCTGTACCGGCGATCTTGGCCTCGTCATTGTCGGTTAGGTCGGGGCTGATTTCTTTCCAACTATCTCCTCGGTTGCTTGAGCGTAATAGAACCTGACCACCGGTATAAACCACGTTACTGTCGTGGGGAGAGAGGACGATCGGCGTGTTCCACGTGTAGCGATAAGGTTCCGCACCTTCGGGCAGAGTGGGCGCGATGCTAACCCGTTCACCGGTCAGTTGGTCGACGCGAAGATGGGCGCCGAACTGCGTCGTAAGATACAGCCACCGGTTGTCATCGTGATCGACACTGCAGTGCATGCCGTCCCACATGCCGACGATCACCCAGTCTTCATCCCCGATCGAACCGGACCAGTTATTGGACGGTGCCTTCCACGCTTCGTGATCCTGCAATCCGATGTAGATGTTGTAGGGCTCG
>JBCCOI010000793.1:0-2994 GCA_039025515.1 Planctomycetota bacterium | reverse complement strand
GGTGTTGGATCGGCCGCGAGGCGTCCGCAGGCTACCGAAACGCCATCAAGACGAAACTACGCGCGATCTGCTCGCGCCATGCGCTTGATCGCCGCGATTGGAACCCATGGTTGCAATGGCCAATTTTCAACACGCTGCTAAACGTGAGTCACGTAGTAGGACATCGTCGAAAACGTTGATTGCCATTGATCGCCAAATCCTTAGCGGCTCACTCGCATATTGGCACAGTTGCCCTTCATGTCCAGACCCGTTTTCAGATTCTTGCAGAGGAATTTCTCAACGATGCATTGAACGTGAGTCCTAGTACGGACCACAGGCGTCGCAGCGGATGCCTCAGCAGGACGCGATCCCACAAAAAGATTGACCCGACGGATCATATCTCGGACAATTCGACAGTGTTGGTTGGGCACGTCGAGGCAAATCTCGCTGGCAGCAAGAATAGATCTTGCGGCCATTGAGATCTCAAACACGAAAACTCCCGATAACACAGGAAAGCGAGAATCGGAAAGCCATCAGCGAGATCTCGGCCGAGTCACCCGCAAAACCGAAGGTCCATCCGCAAGAAACGATCCCCGCGCCTACCGTCCGGTGATAAATAAGTTCTGTTGCTGCGTGTCCGTGCGGCGCGACGCAATTGAATTTACAAATCTGTTCGCCAGGTCTGATATTGACTTTGGAAGAAAACCCATACATTCCCCCATCTTCGACTTCGGAAGTTACAGATTCGCCCGTACGCGGCGGTTACCTCCGAATGTCAGTCCATGCATTTGGGTCGATTGGTCTGTTCGTCGTCACTTGGGCTTTCTTGCTCGTATTGTTCTTTGGCGACTCGTCCGAGTTTTGGCCTGGATTTCCTTGCGGAATTGTCGCAATTGCGGGTTCTTCGGCGGTAGTTCTCTGGCTGAGAGAGCGTAGATTCACGACTTGGATGCTCGTGCTTTTCTACGGGCTCGTTGACTTCATCTTGTTCATGGCATTCATTGCCTACATGTTTTACTGGCGGATTTACATGTATATTCCGTCGTAGGCTAATCGCAGTTTCACCATGTCGTTCAATAGAACGCAACAGAACAATCGGATGCACGACGAGTCGGCAAGTCATGGTTCTTGAAGTGGATGATCACTCGTGCCGACCGCGTGATCCTTGACGTTCCCCGACTGAAGAGACCGCACGCTACTCGTGAACTTTCTCGTGATGCTAGAAGACGATTTGTATCGCATCTCGCGTTTCCGTGCCGTTCTGGCTCTGCATCATCCCGCCGCAATGCTGGACGTTCATCGAACTGCTCCCGATTTCATCGACGCTTTTTCCTGTCTCGATAGCGTTCCTGATCTGATCTGCCTCGACCACGATCTGTTTACCGACTCGCCTACTGATCCCGATCCGGGTGATGGCCGCGATGTCTCCGCGTTCTTGGTGACACGCAAACCAATTGCTCCTGCGCTTATCCACTCGACCAACGCTGCGGCAGCGGATTCAATGCTCTATTCGATGCGCGATGCTGGCTGGAATGTCGACCGAATCGCACCGCTCGGCGAGGACTGGATCGAGTCGTACTGGTTTCCGACCGCCTGCGAAATGGTGGCTGCGCACGATGGCCAAGGTTAAAATTGCGGGGAACAATGCCATGCACACGAAGGCCGCGGGTCAGGTCAATCGGTTTGGTCTGAGTCGTTCGCGCGGCCTCGGTGATGGCCGACGTTCCCCTCATTAAGGCGTTTACGGAGGTCAAACCTCAATTTGAAATTCACGCTCGGAACACTGATGCTTTTTATCACTGCGTTTGCAGTCGCATGCGCAATGGTGTCGAACCCGAGTGGTTTTGGTGCTGATGCTGTCTACGTTTTCCACATCCTGGCCGCGTGCACGAGCCTAATCGTCGCGCGATACACGGCCGGTAGCGTTCATGCGTACTCGCTCGCATTTGGTGTCTTTGGACTCGCAACACCAATCATGAGCGCCTGCCCTTACTCATTGCAGCAGTGGATTTACGAGAACGTCACACACGATGGTCCGGACACACTTCCAGTTGGGAATGGATGGGAGATCGGCCCCCATCGGATTATCGCGACATGGTTTGACTTGTTGATCGCAATGTTTGCCGCTTCGCTCACATCAAGTTTCATCCGAAGTGTCCCGGATCGGCAAGTGTCGGAGCGAGGGGAACCATGAATTGCACGGGAGAACGGGAGTCGTGTTTGATGGTCTGCTTGCATGTCTTTCGCCCGTTCCCCGTGAATTCTGCCGTTATGGCAGCAGAGCGGACGGGCGTCTTGCGTGTAGGTCGTCGCGAGTCTTTTCTTGGACTCATGCATGTACATTTACGCAAGGCAACCGCGATCCCCTCCGATGTTTCCAGACAGTTTCACTACACATCGTAAGCGAGGGAAGAGCATTCTGTCAGCAAGCAATCGGTTTCGATTCATTGAGCTTCACAGCATTTCGTTGGCGCATTTTTATTTGATTCATGTTCCCGATCAACGATGGATGTGCTGCAGCCAGCAAGCCAGAGATGAACGTCAACAAGAATTTCGTGCGTACTGAATTGCCGTCTGCTTCGTCACGTCAGGTCTCCCTGGGTTACAGTACAATTGTGGTGTCCTTGTCGGTCACCAATCGTACCGAAGGTGTGCCATAACAATCGGATGCACGACGAGCGGCGAAGTCGAGGTTGTTGGAGTGGTTGGTTTCTTGTCGCCGCCGCGTGATCCTAGACGTTATGGGCGGAAGCAGTTGCGCGTGCCCTCCGGGGGATTTTTGGTTGGCCCCATGACGCGACAGATGTGGAAGTGTGTTTCATTGCGGACGGGACAGTCGGTTCGTCGGATGACACTTGGCGATTCATTTGATCCGAACTGACTTTTACTTTCCGGAGCAGTTGGATTTCACATTTCAATGCAGCCGAAACATTCGGTCAGACGAGACCGTCAGGCATACACGGCAACGTACGTGGCGGTAGACTTTGACCAGAATGGAATACAGATGCAAAACCG
>JBCCOI010000792.1:0-3010 GCA_039025515.1 Planctomycetota bacterium | reverse complement strand
TGGAACGCCGTCGAGCCCACGCACGGTTCCGCCAAGATACTCAAACATACTTTCTCGCGTTTCGGGTTGCAGATAGGGATTTCGATTCTTGGTGCTGAATACAAAGTGGTAAAGCAGTTGATGATGGGTTGACATACACGCTCGTGCGCTATCGTCCCTTCGGAACTTTGATGGTTTGGTTAAGAAAAAACCGGTGGGCGGAGCCCACCGGCAAGGGGCTATCGTCCCCTCGGGACTTGTTCAAGTGTATCGACTTAACCGTGCGCAAAGACGTGAAACGCAACTCAATACTTGACAGCAAATCACTGTAGACAAAAGAGGCTCTGCCCGATGGAAACGTGTCAAAATCGATTGGACGGAGCCGATCGGCGACGATCATTGATCGCCCGTTCCTGAGCGAGCGCGGTGTTCCGATTTTGTGGATCACGCGTTCAGCCAATCCACTTGAAGTGTGACGACGACATCTGCCAGTCTCCGTTCCTCGGCCTCAGAATCAGTGTCTTGATCGAATCCGTCGTCGTCAGTGTCTGAGTAGACATCGAACGACACAGCGGTAGGCTCGCGAGATGCCGGCGCATGGCCCGGGATGTCTTGCTTGCTGTCGACCCTCATCGTCTCGGGTTCGTCAAACGCTGCAAATTTGGTAACGCCAACTGGAAGAGTCGTTGGATTGTCAAAAACGGGCGAGAGAGTTTGAATTTCAACCACGTCGGTCTCTGAGACGGCGTCTTCATCCAAGATCACCAGCTCGGCGGACCCGAAATCGATTCGGCCGAGAGGGATTTCGTAGTCGAGACCAAACAGCAGCACTTCGGCCCAACGATCATCTGCCGGATCCGTTCTTGCTTGGAACGTGCCGGCGCTCAAGGCTTGCATGCGGATGGATGCTAATTGGAATTTCGCCTCGTTCGTCGCACGAAGCTGCGACACTCCCATCAACTCGTCAACTCCCTCTTCCGTGATGGCGCCTCCCGGCAACCACTTCACAGACGGTGCGAACTCGATCTCCGCAGTGTCCACCGGTGACGCCATCTGAACGTCGTAGAGAACATCCAGTGAAGCTGCAAACACGCCCCATTGGCCAAACACACGTTCATCAATAGCTGAAACGGAAAGCAGGAATTCCTGCCCGACAAGAATTTGCTGAATCGAGTTGCCTTCAATATCCGTAACGGAGACGCGCATGCTGACGAGCGCCTCACCCACCTCATTATCAGTGTCCACCAACCTTGATTCCTCGACCGCCGGCATCTGTTGGTCAACCAAGACGGGAGTGACTGATTCGACGTGAACAGGCAACAAGGGAGTGACTTGAAGAACTTCGGCGCTGCTTCGCGGTTGCCTAAAGCTGCGGTCGACCAAGTCATCCGTGAGCAACGGAAGATCGATGAAGACTGAGTCATCCATCCAACCCGCGTTGACGAATAACGGGTCGGTGGAAAACCCCGCATCAACGCAAGGGTTGTACTTCATCAACGAAAGACGTTCCACAGCTGGCAGGCTTGATATGTCATCCGTCAATGAGAAACCGTCCGCGGCCATCAGACATCGCTGAGCAAGCGGCTCAAATGCCAAACGCCGCGGTCTCATCATCGTCTTCATGTCTTTCTCCAACAGATTGGGTGAAGCTAATAGCATCCGACATCTCCCGTTAGACTGCAACTCGCGAAACGTGACGGCAAAAAACTTGGATTTTCATCAAGCGCCGTGAGAATTGGTATTTCGGGTTGTCCGCGGGAATCATCGGCACAGCGTCTGCACTGAGACAGTGTCTGCACGGAGCACGCCAAGCCAATCGGGTCACCGGATGGGGAATCATGTTAGAATGGGGCATCCCCTTTCTCATCTCACCGGTCGGCCTTGGCGAAGCAGCAATGCGTTGGGTCCTTACGTGTCTTTACTTAGCGGTCTTCGGACTCGTCACCCTGGCCGACGGAACGGACGGTCCACGAACGAAGGCGGCCGAATCACCCGGCCCTCGCCCCGGGGACCTGTACCGCGAGTACTCGTTCCACTCCGGTGGCGATCGCGACTGGCGGATCACGGATGTGGAAGCGGTCAAGAAATTCGAGCGGGCTCGGAATCATCTTCCCAATTCGGTCCTTCCACTTCGAGTTGACGACCTGGAGCATGCCGTTCGTGCCGAAGCCGTCTTGGACCGTTGGGGCGGGCATCGCGGAACGATCAATAAGCGAATTCGCTTTAACGGGAATGCATGGATCTCGATCCCTGAGATCACGGATCTCCCGAACGGCATTCGTGGCGAACAGCTCATGTACCAGGACAATCCGGTCATCGCCGTTCCGCTGGACCATCTGGTCGAAGGTGACAACACGTTTGAAGGAAACTGCGATGAGTCAGGCGGTTTCGGATGGGGGCAATGGGGCTTGTATGCACTCACGTTGCGGGTCTATTACGATCCGGCCTTGAAGACGAATCACGAAGTCGACGCACGCATCACTTCACCACTTTCTGGCCGGACGATCAAGGACAATCCGGGCATCGCAATATCTGCATCAGCGAAAGTGGGAGTCTCGCGAATCGACGTCTTGGCGCGGTACAACGGATACGACGAAGACGGCGATGGTCGCCATGGCGGATTCCACGAAAGTCGATTTCAGTTAGTCAACGGTGGCGACAACGAGGTCCGCGATCACGTCGGCACGCTATGGTCAGAGCCTCATCGGTTGGTTTGGCAAACTCGCTACGTTCCCGACCAACCTGCCGGCTCGGTCGCACTGGTCGCGAGGGTTCAGGATTCGCGGGGTTATTGGTCTGTCAGCCCAATCGTCGATGGTTTGACTCTGGATCGCGCGAACGTTTCTGTGCGAACTTATCGAGCGACCGGCGTTCCGGAGGACTTCTCGGTCCGCGTCGGCGAGACAAAATCGTGCATGATCAGAATTCCAGAAGACGCTGATCTCCAAAGTGCCGCCAGTGCTGTGCTGCACTTGCGGACCTGGCACGGGTGGGACGGACATCACGACCCGATCAAGATCAACGACCACGC
>JBCCOI010000791.1:0-3017 GCA_039025515.1 Planctomycetota bacterium | reverse complement strand
TTCCAAGAAATTGAATTGCTTGTCAAGGCTCTCGATGAAGCCGGAAAACAGAATGAGGAAGACGCGAGCGTCTACACGATCAACGGGACCCTGCCGGGCGAGGAGATCGTTCGTATGCTGGAAGCGAGTGTTGGATCACCCGTTGAATCGAAATCGGGCTCCGATGGCGGCAGCTCGGGAGATGCCAGTTCGCGAACTGGAAGCACAACCAGCAACGCGGCGGCAGCCGATGCGTTCCGCCAACGAATCGAAGCCTTCCGACGTGCCGGCGGAGGTGCTGGCGGATTCGGCGGCGGTCGACCGGGCGGAATTGGCGGCGGTGGCGGTGGAAGGCCCGGCGGATTCGGTGGCGGCGGAGGCGGTGGTCGCCCCGGCGGAGGCGGTGGCGGCCGTGGAGGCCGATAGACGCAACGTTTGGTCGAGTTCCTACCGACCGAATACTCGAATTCATTGATCGCAAGACGCGCTATCGCTGACCCATCGCGTCTACAATTCTTCCATAGATTTCAATTCCCATCGCGACAGAATCGGACGCAAACTCATGATCATGCATGCCGGAGAGATCTTGCGACGTCGGGGTTTGCTTAGCGAACAACAACTCGCCGACAGCCGCCAAGTCGACGCCCCCGATGTGATCGCGGCTGCCGTCGAGAAGGGCTTCATTCAGGAACGAGCCGCTTTGGAAGCGCTTGCCGCCGAAGTCGGCTTGGAGTTTGTCGATCTTCGTGAAACGGAGTTGGACACAGCAGCGCTCGAGGGTTTCCCGCAGAAGCTGATCTATCGCCAGTCGCTCTTCCCGTTGCGTTTCGATAATGGGTCGATCGTTGTGGCCACCGCTGATCCCCTCGACCTCTATCCGCTCGATGAAGCGTCCGCCGCGACCGGAAAGAGCATCATCCCAGTCGTTGCGGAACGTGGCGAAATCGCGCGGCTGATGAAACGCCACTTGGGCGTGGGAAGCGAGACCGTCGAAGGCCTGATGGCCGCGGCGGCGGATGACGAAGAAGTCGAGTTGCTCGAAGAGCTCGAAACCGACGGAAGCGAATTGAGCGAAATGGCTCAGGAAGCTTCCGTTGTTCGTCTGGTGAACGAAATTCTCTTGGAAGCGATCGAGACCCGCGCGAGCGACATTCACATCGAATCACAGAGCGATGGGTTGGTCGTGCGTTACCGAATCGATGGGATTTTGCATCCGCAACCCACGCCACCGGAGATCAACCGATTCCAGTCCGCGATCATCAGTCGTCTCAAGATCATGGCGCGACTGAACATTGCCGAGAAGCGTCTTCCCCAGGACGGCCGAATCAAGCTTCGGGTTCATGGCCGCGACGTCGACATTCGTTTGAGTGTCATTCCGATGATCCACGGTGAAAGCTTGGTCATGCGGGTTCTTGATAAGTCCGCGATGGTTTTCAATCTCGAGAAACTCGGGATGTCGTCGGAGATCTATCAAACGTATAGCAAGCTGATCGAACTTCCACACGGCATCGTCTTGGTCACCGGGCCGACCGGTAGCGGTAAGACGACGACGCTGTACAGCAGTTTGCTGCAAATACGCAGCGACGAAACGAAAATTATCACGACGGAGGATCCTGTCGAATACCAGCTAGACGGGATCAACCAAATTCAAGTCCACGCGAAGATTGGGTTTTCGTTCGCGGCTTCGCTACGAAGTATCCTGCGTCACGACCCTGACATCGTGCTGGTCGGGGAAATTCGAGACTTGGAAACGGCAGAGAACGCAATTCAAGCGTCGCTTACCGGCCACCTCGTGTTTAGCACGCTGCACACCAATGATGCCTCCGGTGCATTTACACGATTATCGGACATGGGCGTCGAACCTTTCCTAGTTGCCGGCACCGTTGAAGGCGTGATGGCTCAGCGTCTACTCCGCAGATTGTGCCCACACTGCAAGGAACACTACACACCTTCGAAGGATGAAGTCCCCAAGGATTTCCCATGGGAGCGAGCCGGCGATTTCGAGTTCTACCGCCCCGTGGGCTGTCGAGAATGCAGACAGCTTGGGTACACGGGTCGAATGGGTATTTACGAACTGTTGGTCAGCAATGATCACATTCGCCAAATGGCTCAAGACCGCGCCAGCAGTTGGGACATCCGCAAGGCCGCAGTGGAGACCGGGATGCGAACGCTTCGAATGGATGCTTGGGATAAAGTGATTAGCGGCATGACCAGCATCGACGAAGTTCTCAGGGTAACAAAAGGCGAAGCCCTTTGAGCTAGACACGGCGGAATCAACAAGTGACGCATTTTCAAAGTAGGCATCACGCTCCGTCGTGATGAGACGCAAAAGACAGGCTAGGAATGGGCGACTTACACATACACGCCAGTAATTGGTGGGCCGTTCCTTAACTGTCGATCCCGTGATGCCAAACGCCGACCGCCTTCCGCCCAAACCATTTACATTCATCTCGGACAGCTAAGCCAACATGCCGACGTACGCCTACACCGCCCGTGACATGAAAGGGAAGACCGTTTCCGGTTCCCTGGAAGCTGCGAATGAACGCGAAGTGGCGTCGATGCTGGCTGAAAAGTCTCTGTTCCCGTCAAAGGTCGCCGTCAACGAAAACTCGGCGACTCGGTCCCTGTTTGGGAAACGAAAGAAGGTAAAGGGCCAGACAATGGCCACCTTCTATGGACAGCTCGCTTCGCTGCTTCGAAGTGGCGTTCCGATGATCCGATCGCTCAACGTACTCGGCGAACAATCGACCGACGCGGTCCTCGGTGAGATCGTCAAGGACATTCGCGGCCGGGTCGAAGACGGCGAACCGATCGGAAACGCAATGGCGCGTTATCCAGACGCCTTTTCCGACATGGCCATCAACATGGTCCGAGCGGGTACGGAGGGCGGATTTTTGGAAGACGCGCTCGAACGCGTGAGTACCTTTACGGAACTACAAGAGGATTTGAAGGGACGCACGATCAGTGCGCTTGCTTATCCGGTCTTTCTGTTCTCGGTGGGCTCATTGGTCATTAGCGGCCTGCTGATCTTCTTCGTG
>JBCCOI010000790.1:0-3020 GCA_039025515.1 Planctomycetota bacterium | reverse complement strand
TTCGATGGTACCGGATAAGAAGATCAGGCAAACGCAAGTCGGTGATGTCGCTCTTGCGCTCAAACTCCACCGTCAACAGATCGACCCACGGAAGGCGGGCTACGACGCAGTCATCGCAGACCCGACGCTAACGTTTCAGCCTTACAGCCTGGGGTTCGAATCAGATGAGATGCGTCAGCGTTCACGTAAGATGGCGCAGCGCCTGCTCGGCTCGAAAGGGCCCGATTGAAAACGGAGCGATCAAAGTCGCGATCGGTTCGTCTCGTTCGAACATCGAGGGTCCATTTGGTGTGTCGGTCAGATGCCACTGACGAGACTCCAAGTGTTTTCTCAGTGTCTCCGGATCGATGCGTTGGCGTTGTGAGGAGTAGAGAACTCGTTTGACCAATACACCTTGGGGTTCGCGAGGTCGCCCGAGTCGATCGCGCCAGGTTTCGATGGGCTCGAAAACCGAGCAAGGCATACCGGTTCTCGTGCTCCAAGCACGCTCGACCAGCTCCATCGATGCACTGTATCGCGGATTCACTTCCAGCAAAGAAACTTGATGGTTGGCATCGACCATTACGTCAACGTTGAAAGGTCCGTCCAAGGGCACGCGGTCCGCAAAGGCCTGACCGATTCGTTCGAAGACGCCTTGGAGTACTGCGTCCACTTCCACCGGTCCGACCGATCCTCCGTAGAGATACATCCCGCGAGCCGGTCGCCGCCTCAGTTGCCGCGTCGCTCCGATGAAGATCGCGTTTGTCGACTGCGCGAGGAAACAAAGCCCAATTGAACGACCGTTGATTCTTCGCTGCAGCATCTCTTGATCGGATAACTCCAGCATGCCCGGCCTTGGCACAGAGATACCGATGCCGCCGCAGCTATGGATCGGTTTGACCAGCCAGCCATTTGGATCGGAAAGAACTCGGTCGAGATGCGATTTTGTAAGGTGTGCCCGCAGAGTCGTCTCCGGAAAGGCAACCGCAGCGTCAGTTGCCAAGTCGTAGAGAAACGAAGGCTGGTTGATTCGTACGACCATCTCCGGTGCTAAGCCACTCATGAAGGAGAGCCTTCTCAGCCAGCCGGGATCGCCGAGAAGTCCTCCGCCCAGAACAGCGGGTAGCTGCTGCAAATCCCTGCTTGCTTGATCTCGCGAGGTGCGGTTCTGGAGTTCGGTGATGGATTGCCACGAGCTAGAGGCGGCACGCGTTTCGTGGTCACCGAAATGGTCAGCCGCGTGAACTTCAAAGCCGGCTCGACAAAGAGATTCGGCCGCTGCTCTGGCACTGGCGGCGATGACGAGGACCGATTTCATGGGGCGGAATGTCCATTTTTGATTGCGTTCTCACACCCGAGAGCCGAATCCGTCGGGTGGTTGCATCGCGGTGTCGGTTTGTTAGTTTCTGCAGCACCCCAGACCCACCCCCGACGCGGAAATGCAGGTGAATTTCCCGTTGTGTGGGGTAACGGACGAGTGATTCCCCACCGGTCTCCAGGCGAAACGTTTTCTGGTAACAGGTCTCCAAATGCAGTTTTATATTGGCGAAGCTCTGGTCGGCGATGGCAATGAGGTCGCACACATCGATTTGATGATCGGTAGCAAGGATGGACCCGTGGGTGTCGCCTTCGCAAATGCCCTTTCGACTCAAAGCGAAGGTCACACAAATCTACTGGCCGTGCTTGCTCCCAACGCGCCCGTGAAGCCATCGACGGTGATGATCACGAAGGTAACGCTCAAGGGAATGAAGCAAGTCGTGCAGATGTTCGGCCCCGCACAAGCGGCTGTTGCGAAGGCAATCGCGGACTCGGTCGCCGACGGCGTGATCCCCAAAGATCAGGCTGAAGATCTCGTCTGCGTCTGCGGAGTCTTCATCCACCCAGAGGCCGACGATGACGAAAAGATCTACAACTACAACTACGAAGCCGTGAAGCAGTCGATTGCCAACGCGATGGGTGGCAAACCGACGGCAGACGAAATGATCGCTGCGAAAGACTCTGCGGCTCACCCGTTCAAGGGCAACTTCTAAGGATCGGCACTCTTGTCGATCTTCCTGTCGCACCCCGGAACCTTCAGCCTCGATCGAAAAGCCATTTCACGATGTCGTGACGTGGCTGTTGGTCAATTGTGGGGGATCGCCGCGCGTGCTTGATTCAGCCGTTGTTGAGCAGCTTCTGTATGACCAAAAAGATCCTCTTCCAGTTCGACGGGGATGCACTGCCAAGCTCCTTTGATGCCGTCGTCGCAATCGATTCGGGTGTCGACCATCTGATTCCGTATGGCGGCGTCCAAGCCACGTCCATCGAACCACTTGTTCATGGCGCCATGTTCACGCGCGGCGGAGATGGCTTGAAGAACACGGCCATCTTTCTTGGAGGCAGCGACGTCAGCGCCGCAGAGACATTGCTGCGTTGCGTGACCGATACCTTTTTTGGTCCCGTCCGCGTTTCGGTCATGATGGATGCGAACGGATGCAACACGACGGCTTCGGCGGCAGTTGTGGCCGCGAGTCGGCATGTGGATTTACGTGGGGCCGACGCCGTCGTGCTGGGTGGAACCGGTCCCGTCGGTCAACGGGTGGCAAGACTGCTCGCCGGTGACGGCGCTTCGGTTCGTTTGACGAGCCGCTCACTTTCACGAGCTGAGAAGGCTTGCATGCAAGTTCGGGATGAGCTTCAGCCACGCGAAGAGAACGCAGTCGGCAAAGTGACAGCCGCAGAGCTTGCCACTCGGGAAGACCTCTCATCGATATTGAGCGGGGCGAACATCGTGATCGGCTGCGGTGCAGCCGGTGTGCAGTTCGCAACCGAAGACGATTTGTCACGCTCGAACGAACTCTCTGTCGCCATCGATCTTAACGCGGTGCCTCCGGCCGGCCTTGGCGGGATCGACGTGACTGATAAGGCAAAGCCCTTGGCAACTGGCGGTGCCGTCGGCTACGGAGCGATCGGTGTCGGCGGCCTGAAGATGAAAACGCACCGCCGAGCCATCGAGTCACTCTTCGAATCAAATGATCGCGTCCTCAATGCGGACGAGATTT
>JBCCOI010000789.1:0-3027 GCA_039025515.1 Planctomycetota bacterium | reverse complement strand
CTCCTTCCCTAGAATCGCTGCGCAGTCAGCGAACTTGGGGGAAGGGGGAAACCAATCCAAAACGGCTATTGCCCCATTTTTTCGACAGGCCGTTACGCACACCGGCAAGAATCTGTCGCCCGCCGGGCTTTCAATTGTGAGTAATCAATAGGTCACAGACCTCACGTTCAGAGGTTGCATCGATCCAACTGTAGCAAGCATCTCCGCAGCCGGTCCTGAACTTAGCGAGGTCACAGACCCGGCAACGAGTTCCCGAGCCCTCGACCGCTGTCGAGAATTTCGTTCACGCTTTACGATATTGGCAACGGCCGCAAGGCAGCGCCGGTATCGGTGGCGATTTCATTACACGACGCATCCCAGCCCATGAATAACAACGACGGGTGTCACTTCCCGCCAACCGCCGCAGCGGTGGGCGTGATCATGGGCAGCAAGAACGACTGGGAAACGATGCGGACTGCCTGCGAAGTGCTGGAAGAGCTTGGAATCGTGTACGAAAAGACTGTGGTCAGCGCCCATCGGACACCCCGCCGAATGATCGCGTATGCGAACGGTGCGGAATCTCGTGGCTTGAAAGTGATCATCGCGGGCGCCGGCGGAGCCGCGCACTTGCCCGGTATGATTGCTTCCGAGACGCCGCTCCCCGTGATCGGTGTGCCCATAAAGAGCCGCACGCTCAACGGACTCGACTCACTGCTATCGATTGTTCAGATGCCCGCAGGAATCCCTGTCGCAACGATGGCGATCGGTGAAAGCGGTGCCCGTAACGCGGGAATTTTCGCGGCTCGCATTCTTTCTCTGACCGACGGCGAACTCGCCGCATCGGTGAAGGCGTTTATCGATAAACAAACGGCGGAAGTGCTCGCAAACACCGAACTGGAGTAGCAGAAATGCGAAGTCCAAAAACACTCAAGCCGGGTGCCACGATCGGAATGGTCGGCGGCGGGCAGCTTGGACGCATGTTTGCAATGGCCGCCATTCGCATGGGCTTCAAAGTCGTCGTTTTCTGCGGCCACGTTGAAGAACCTGCGGCCGAGATTGCGACCCGAACGGTCACCGGCACGTTGACCGATCGCGAAACCGTCCTCGACTTTGCGCGGCAATGCGACGTCATCACGCTCGAGTTTGAAAACATTCCGGCGGAAACGATTCGATGGTGCGAAGAATTCGCGGCGACGTATCCATCCCATCATGTGCTCGCCACGGCACAAGATCGAATCGCGGAGAAATCCTCGTTCCGTGACGCCGGACTTGCCGTTACTCCATTTGCCCCCGTCGGCAATGCCGGTGACGTCGAACGGTTTGCCCAGGATCATGGATGGCCGGTGATCGTCAAAACGGCCCGCAGCGGCTACGACGGCAAGGGGCAGTTTCGTGCGGAGGATCGGATTCAATCGGATCAGATCCCTTGGGACGTTGCTTCGAGTTGGATCGCTGAAAAACGAATCAACTTCGAAAAGGAAGCGTCGGTCGTCGTTGCACGTTCGTGCCACGGTGAGACGCGGTGTTTCCCTCCGTTTGAAAACGATCATCAGGATCACATTCTCGATGTCTCGTTTTGCCCCTCGACGCTCTCCGATCAGCAGATGGAACTCGCCGAGTCCATCGCGATCGGAGCTGCTGAAGCAATCGGCCTCGTCGGTTTACTTTGCGTGGAGCTCTTTGTCGTTGACGAGTCAACTCTTTTGATCAACGAGGTGGCTCCGCGGCCTCACAATAGCGGACACCTAACGATAGAAGCATGCTTCACGAGTCAATTTGAGCAGCACGTGCGGGCCGTTTGCGGTCTTCCACTGGGCTCCACGAAGCTTCGAGTTGGAGGTGCCGCGATGGCGAACTTACTTGGAGATCTTTGGTCTGAGGCCGGCGAACCACCTCCGTGGGAAGACATGCTCGCGTGTGACCATACGAACCTACATCTCTACGGCAAGAAACACGCAATGCCGGGACGCAAAATGGGTCATGTCACTGCAACTGCAGAGGACGCACGCAAAGCCGTTGCTCGAGTGACCACGGCACGCGGCGCACTCAGATAGCAACACTCGTTATTCGAACCGCCCCGCGGGCCGTACACGTCCTTCAGCGTTTCGCGACACGTCGACGTCGACGCGTAACCATGCCTAGGCACGCAAACCCGAGAAAGGCCGATGTGCCTGGTTCAGGGATCGCCGTAATGCCGAACGTCAGACGGTATTCCGTCGCCGCACCAATCTGCTGGACGTAAACCGTGTAGTCGCCTGAGGGAAGCGGACCGCTGAATCGAGCACCGGAGACTCGCCCCGCACGCTGCAAAATGTCGAAGCCAGCTGTCGGATCGCCGGCAACGGTATCGCCGGGGCCGAACGTTGTCCCGCCAAGAAAAGCGTTTTCAGGCAAGTTGCCGTTCTGAACTTGGTCAAGTTCAAAAACGTTGTAGGGAAAGGTGGTCCCCAAACTCAACGCGACGAACGCAACGTTGTCGGTCGAGATGTAATCGTCGACCCGCATCGAAGTCCATTCAAAACCGGTCGGGACGTTGAAGGTGAAGATGTCGGTGTTCATGGTGCCCCGAGCATCAAACACCAGACCGCGAATCGTGTTGTCACCGATCGCAAATGAAAGGGCCGTCGGATCATCTTCGTCGTTGCTCAACTCGCCATCGCCATCTAATTCGTCATGCACGATTGCGGCAAAACACGACGAAGATGGGAGCAGTACGCCAAGCAAGAGGAGGAACGCGAAACCAGCGAAAAAACGACTCATTCCAGCAGCCTCGAAGAAAAGAAAACGCGAAGCAGTTTTGAAAAGCTTTTCCGAAGGTTAGCTTCGCTTTCGAATCACGCCAGCTTCCCCCCCGAATTTGAGACGGTTTTCCCGCTTCAGAATCTGTTCGTGAACGAACCAAGCCTAAAAAACGATGTCATCTCGCAATTGTTGCGGATTGGCCTGATCAAATTTTCGCAACAGCTCTTCGGATTCGGCATCGACATCTGATGGCACGCTGATTTGAACACTCACGATCAAATCGCCGAACTCTCCGTCTCCGCGAGG
>JBCCOI010000788.1:0-3039 GCA_039025515.1 Planctomycetota bacterium | reverse complement strand
GAATCGCGAGCAGGCTGTTCGGACCGAATTGCATCGCAAGATCCGAGTGTTTCATTGCAACTTCGAAGTCATCCAACCCGAAAGCCCAGAACGCGTAGCCGGAATGCGAGTACGTCGACTTTGGAAGCCTCCGCACGGTTTCCTTCCAAGCAGACGTGATCTCTTCGTTCGAGGAACGCTTGAATCCCAAACTCGAAAGCAGGGGCTGTGCCAAGCCACTCCGGTCAAACGCTGACGCTGCTCGAGTGCGGATCTCAGCATCGATGAGCCACGCAAAGCCGAGCTCCGCATTGAGCTTGTGAATGCGATCTAGCTGACCAAGGATTGCGTTGTAGCGAGCAATCAGCGGTTCGAGTTCGGAAGTCTTTGCGGCTGCTTCGAGCGGATCATTGAATTCCAACACGGCCGACTCCTGACGCAGGAGTTGAAAGACGGACGGCAACAACTGAAAGAGCTCAATCCGAGCCTGCAGATCCGGAGAATTGGTGGATCGTTTGCCCGATTTCCGCCGCGACTGCAATCGCAGGATTTCAGGAATCGGATCAACCTGTCCGACTTGTTCGGACTCCAGCAGCGTATAGCCGATCTCGACCGCAGCGACCAACTCAGCTTCTCGGCGCTGCAGCAAATCAACTGTTTTCGAAAGTGACACGGATCTTTTTTCAAGTTCCTCGGCTTGGACCTCCAAAAAGTCCGCCCGTTGATCGGCCAACCGCGACGCGGCTCGTGCTCGGTGGGCCGCAAAAGCAAGTCCGATCGTTGAACCGACGATTAGCGTCAGGAAAGCCAATGTCGTCGCCACGGTAAGCCGATTTCGCCGGATGAATTTCCTGCTCCGGTACCAAAGGCTCGGCGGACCGGCCGACACCACGAGGTGATCGAGATACCGCCTGACATCACCCGCGAGTGCGGAAGCGCTGTCGTATCGTTGATCACGTTCTTTGCGTAGTGACTTAAGAGTAATCCAGTCCAAGTCTCCGCGGACGCGGGAGATCAGGCTCCGTGAATCCGTGCCGCGCGACTCGGCAATCGATGAAGACCGCTTCGGATCTTTGTCCAGAGATCGACTCGGCGCGATGGGCGCCTCTTCACGAATTCTGCGGTAGAGTTCATCACGTGCCGCACGTCTGTACTCGTCGATGCTGATCGGGGTATCACCCGTAATCATCTCATAAAGCAACACACCAAGTGAAAACACGTCTGCGCGGATATCGGTTTTGCGAATATCGAAATACGTCTGCTCCGGCGACATATAACGAAGCGTTCCAATGACTTGCCCGACCATCGTGAGGTCTTGGGCGTTCTCTTCGTGAATCGACTTTGCGAGCCCAAAATCGATGACCTTGACCTGTGGCTGCGCTTGATTGGCTTTGACCAAGATGTTCCCGGGTTTCAAATCACGATGGACGATTCCTTTTTGATGGGCATGGTGAATCGCGTCACAGACTTCGGCAAACAGTTTGAGTCGGTCTCGCAGGCTCAGCCTCATCTTGTCACAGTACACGGTAATCGGCAGACCATCGATGTACTCCATCACGTAGTAAGGTCTGCCGTCATCGGTAACGCCGGATGCATAGATCGAAGCGATGCCGGGGTGATCCATTTCGGCCGCGATCTCGCATTCGAACTTAAACCGCAGCTTGGTCGAGGGGTTCGTGATGCGTTGGTTTAAGAGTTTGACCGCGACTTCACGCGAAAGCGTTTGATCGATCGCAAAGTAGACAACGCCCATGCCGCCTTCGCCGATCACGCGTTGGATTTCGTGATGTGCGATGATTGGGGCACCGGGCAACTGACTTGTCGAAGAGTTTGATCTTTCCCGTGTTGCAGACTTTTGCGTGTCCCCGGTTCCCGGTTCGGTCGCTTCGAATCGTGGGTCAGAATCTTTGCCGGACGTTGCCGGCTGCATGAACTGGTCGCCGGCGCGATCCGCGGCCGCAAGCAATTTTTCGACGGCTTTGCGAACTTGCTCCGGCAAGGTTGCCAGATACGGAGTCCTCGAGTCTCGGTCGAGTTCGCATGCGGCCAAGAAAGCCTGATCGACACTTTCTTGAAAACCGTCGTCGCGTGAATCCATCAATCATACTCGGTATTGAGTTTTGGCAAGCAAATGGCGCGACGGAACTCGCACCACGGCTTCATGCGTGAACTCCACCGAATTCGGCTCATCCATTTTCGACCGGCGTCGTGCGGAGCGACCGAATGAAATTGATGATGTGCCAGATGTCGTCCTCTTCGTACTGCCCAGGGACGAAAGTTGAGCTTGGCATCGGGGAACCATCGATGCCTTGAATGATCCGCCGGTAGAGGCTTTCGGCGGATTCGCCGCCACGAAAAATACCTTCGGACAGGTTACGCGGCCGTGCATTCTTGGGCGGCATCGCTCCACGAGCCATAAGCGGAACCAAGGAATCAAAGTCTGTCGGGTCGAGTCCGACACGACTGGTCCAGTCCTTGGTCCAATCATCGTAGTCTTTGTTTTGCCCGTCGCCCTTGCCCTGCTCGCCGTGACACTTGCTGCAGGAAGCGACCTTTCCGGTAAAAAGCTCGCGTCCACGTTCAACAGATGACGCCAGCGTTTCGGCTTGGTCGCCTTCCTTGAGCGCGAGAAACTGCTCGTAATCATCAGCGACCAGAATCTCCGCCGGTGGCTCGGGAACATCGACGACGTCGTCTTCGGCTTCGAACCACTCATCAGCAATGTCCGCCAGAATATCCTCAGCGATCTCAACCGACTCGTCGTAGAGTTCTAGATCGAGTTCCGCCCTTGGATCATCTTCCGGCTCGTCCGCAGACTCCCATGCCGCGAACTCTTCCTTGATTTTTTCCCGTTCCCCCGCCAAGACTCGCTCGCCCAATTCGCGGTTGATGATGCGGAGGCCGTCTTCCAGTAGCCCCTCGAAGATCGCTTCATCGATCAACGAACGCTCCAGCTCGCCACGAAGCGAAAGGTAAATCACGTAATCGACGAGTGCCTGAATGTCCTCTTCGGAAAGTTCAGGGATTACCTTCATCGTTGTACCGGCGATCCCGTGCCGG
>JBCCOI010000787.1:0-3046 GCA_039025515.1 Planctomycetota bacterium | reverse complement strand
GCCAGAGCGACTTTGGTCCCGTATTTCGCGGCGACGATGGCTTGCCGCACCATGCCGTCGTAGGCCCAGAGCGCCACGGTAGCGTCGAAATGAAGCGATTCTCCTTTACAACCGCCGCACGTCTCGCCGGGCACCAAGGGCGTCAAGCCTGCGACGCCACGGGTTTGCTCGCGGTTCACAATCGGTCGCCCGCATCGAAAACATGCGGAATCCATTTGTTCTTGGCTGCTGCGTAGACGGCGTTTGCACTTGCTGCAAAAGGCTTGGCCAGAGTCGACCGGGTCATCACAGAGGCAGCAGCACGGAGGAAAGAGCAGTCCCAACGCCAATGAACCAAGCGAATTCTCCTTCGCTGGATGACGCGTGATGCCCTGCGAATCCAACTTCGCTCCGATGTCCGCCTTCATTTTCGATTCCGAAAACAAAAAATGATTTTCCGTTTTTTACGCGAACCTCAACCATTCGGCCGCATCTGTACGATCATTGGAAAGGCATTGGCCATTTTTGGGTGGCCTTTGTCTCACCCCTGCGTTACGGTTCTCGTAGGGTGTCGGGTTCCATCTCGGGATGCAATCGGTCGATTTTCGGATCGGTCACTGTTTTCGCTGAGGTGAACCTCGACAACGGATGTTTTTTTCTTGACTCGCGCGCCGCACCAGCAAACGGTGCCCGGGAGGTCTGAAATGCGTATTCAACAAATCACCGCCGCCGTCACACGTCGCCTGTTTCAAACGGGCATTCGTGCGATCGATGCCGTCGATACGTTGGTACATACAGCAGGCCTCCACCTCTGTCTGGCGTATGTGTCACTCGAACGCGGCAGTTATGCGTTCCCGTCGCCAAGCCCGGAATTATCCGGTCGCTGGTCGGAACGCATGCCGAATTCACCGCCGGTGAATTTCGGCGGGCCATTCATGATGCCGAGATTCGGCGAATTGAAACGGCTCAGCCCCGCGATGCTGCTCCGGAAACCCGAGCAGCTACGACGCGAAAGGGCGACTGTAGGCCTGATAGGCCGCTAGTGATTTGGGACGAGAAGTTCTCGTCCGCCAAAATCAAAAGTCGCTCAAAACGTCGCGGTTGGACACCGGGAAGCCCATTGGCGACCCCTTCCGATCCGACGTGTTGATGGATTTCTAGTTCCCCCACGTGAATGCAACGACTTGATCGTTGAACTCTCACCAGGGCACTCGAGTTTCATCTTCTCGCTCGAGACTCCTTCCCAAGGAAGCGTCTCTCGGCGATCGCACTCGACACACATCCCCGCGATGACCGGCTTCAAGATTGCCGTAAATCGCAATCAGTCCGAATCGAAGTGTCCGTATGCACCTGGCAAGGATCAGGTCTTGACGTGCTTCGGGAGGAAACCGAGCGATGAGCAAGAACACAATCAACATCATCAACTACGAAGACTGCACCGTTGCGGAGTTGGTCGTTTTCGCACAAGGAGGCGACCGAGACGCTTTTGGAGAATTGTTCGGTCGATACCGCAGCGCGGTTGTCGCCGGAGCGATGAGCCGAGTCCGAAACGCCGAGGAAGCCGACGAGCTCGCTCAGGACGTTTTCATCCAGGCGATGCAGAAGATCAATCAGCTCCGAGTGCCCGAGGCGTTTGGCGGTTGGCTTCGGCAGATCGTTCATCGCATGGCGATCAATCGCATCACGAGGAATCGAGGTGCGGTTGCCTGCGATCCCGAAACGCTGGAGGCAACCTGCATCACCGAGGGTGAACCGCAGGACGTCGCCGAGACTAAGGAGCAGGCCGAGGCTGTTCGGAACAGCATCGATCGGCTTTGTGAACTCGATCAAGAAACGTTGACCGCGTTTTATTTGAACGGGAGATCATTGATCGAGATGAGTCACGAATTCGGAGCTCCCATCGGTACGATCAAGCGTCGACTGCACGTGGCCCGTAAGCGTTTGGCGAAAGAGATGGATGGGCTCCATGCCGCCGTCTGACGTTTTCTTGAGCTTCTAAACGAAGGCTGCTTCTGAGGGGCTCCGGTTCGATTGAGAAATCAGCCGGAGCCTCCTTGCGTTCGTAGGTGATATTCCCGCGTGTTTTGCGGGGTCAAATAGACTTCTCGACGCTGGACTTGAGCAGCGGATTCGAGCTTGCTGCCAAAATGCACGGCACGCGTACGTTCCGTTGCGCATCTCAGAGGCAGCGATAGAATCGGCCTATTGAATACCATTCGGAGCCGCTTAGTAAAGATTTGGTGCTTTTGGGGAAAACGGTCACGGTGTGACGGATTACCGAAGCTAGCGACCACCTTGTGCAAACAAATCTGGGTTGACTGTGTTCATTGGCACACCTCATGCGTAGTTGAGCACACGCGTAGGCTGAACGTGGATCGATGCCTGTTTCCATGAGCAGGTGTCATTCCATTGGGGCAGGCCTTGAGCCGCCTCCACTTCGCCTAATCAATATTTCTTCTCTCTCCCTCCCGGAGTCCATCTCGTGGTTTCCCGAATGAATTGGGGGGCCGCTGTCGCGCGTGTCACAGCGCCGCTGGCAGTTGCCCTGGCTGTATTTATGTCCGGCTGTTCTGACAACAGCATCTCGGTAGAAGATCTTGAGACGGCTGCCGAATCTCTTGATGTATCTGATCTCACGGAAGGAGACGTCGGTGAGGCACTAGTCGACATTGAAAAGCCGGATCTGAAGTTTGGCTTCATCAAGCTGACCGACTGCGCGCCGCTGGTCATTGCGAAAGAGAAAGGCTATTTCTCCGATGAAGGATTGAATGTCGAATTGGAGGCACAGACGAGTTGGAAGGTGCTCTTGGACGGTGTGATCTCGAAGCAGTTGGACGGTGCGCATATGCTGGCCGGTCAACCGATGGGAGCGACAGTCGGCATAACAACGGAAGCCGACATCATTACTGCTTACAGCTTGGACTATAACGGAAACGGGATCACGGTCAGCAACGAGATCTGGAAGCAAATGCAGGAGAATGACCCCGCACTTGCGACCGAGAAGCCCAAACACCCAATCTCCGCCGACTCGTTAAAACCGATCGTCGAAGCCTACAAGCAACGTGGC
>JBCCOI010000786.1:0-3054 GCA_039025515.1 Planctomycetota bacterium | reverse complement strand
GGCTCAGCCGTCGCCGGAGATCGAAACACCTCGACGTTCCGTCACACGGTACTTGTTCGCGGCGTCGCTACTACTCTTGATGGCATTCTTGGTCGGAATGCCTGGGGTGTTCTTGTTGAATCAACAGTACGGCTGGATCCCATTACCGACAGAGGTCTACGACATCGAAATGAGCGGACATTCCGTTTCGATTGGATCAGTGATGCGAGTCTTGATTGGGATGGGGGTGATTCTTGGCACTAGCGTTCCGTTTCTACTTGCAATCGGTATACGCAATTGGTTGCGTAACCGACGACTAGTTCGAACGGACAGTTGAGTAAATGCGGTGGGAAGGCAAGGCGTCGTGCCACGACCAACGAACAAGATCGAACTACTGTCTGCAAGCCGAGAGCGCTATTCCAATTTGGTCACGCGCGTCGACTCATTCAGCCGCAAGCAACTCTACGAGACGTTTCCATTTGAGCATCGGGATCGCACGGTTCGAGATGTTCTCGCACATCTCCATCACTGGCAGGTGATGATGCTGGAATGGTACGAGATCGGAATGTCCGGCGGCATGCCGGACATGCCTGCCAAGGGTTACACATGGAAAACGACCAACGAACTCAACGCTGCAATTTGGAAGAAGTATCAGAGGACTTCATTGCCGAAAGTCCGCAAAAAGCTCGATGAGTCGCACAACAGCTTGCTCGGCTTAGTCGACGGACTCAAGGACGAAGAACTCTTCACGAAGCGACGGTATCGATGGACGGGTTCCACATCCTTGGGGTCTTACTTCAACTCTGCACTACCCAGCCACTATGACTGGGCCATCAAGCTGCTCAAACGGGTCTCTCGAGCAACCCAGGACCGTTGATCATGCGATGTGAAAGACGTCGGGGCGTGCCAGGACCGTCCGGCGGAGGTCGGAGTAGATGAGAAAGTCACCGCCACGCGCATTCGCGGCTCGCCAATCTCGAAAGGACGCATTGGAGACATAAGTCCCAGAGAAGAAGTTAATGGCGGAGACGGAATTGTCGCTGTCGTCCCAAAAACCCAGGGGCTGGTCGCCTTCGAAGCTGTAGGAATCGCGGAGGTAGACGCCAATCTCTTGGATCGTGACGTCGTACCCGCCGCCGCTTGCCGGCGTCACCTCTCCGGCTACAAGAACTCGGAAGTTGAAGTTTCCCAGTGCAGCCAGCATGTCATCCATCCCGCCGCCCGGGTAGTATCCAGAGTAACCTGGGTAATACCCGGAGTAGTGCGCCCCAAAATATGCGCCGATGTATTGACCTGACCGCGCACCGCTTCCGCCGCTCATGCTGCGCTGGTTGATGTAATCGGCATCCAACGTTGCGACCGATCCTGCAAAGTTTCCGAACCGAACCGTCGCTGACTGCAGAAGGTTCTTCCTTCGAAGCATGCTGGCAATTTCATTTTGGGCCGCCGGATTCGCCCAAATTCGATTCTGTATCAAACGGTTATACGTTCCTCGGGCACGGTCAAAATCGAGTGCCCAGTTCATCGTGATGGTCGTTTGATCCGGAGTGTTGTATCGAGGCGTTTCGATGGCCGGGCCTGCGAACCATCGGTCCATCAGCGTGGCGGCTTTGTTCCACCCGTGATGTCGCATGATTCCCGGGATATTGGTCAGCGTTAAAGACATGGCATGTTCCGTTGACATCAATTGAAATTGCATTGCTGTTCCCAAGAATCGGACATCCGCCGCCGAATACGACATTTGTGATAGAGACGAAGAATCCGAACAAGAGTAGAGCAACGTTGGAAGTGAAAGAGTATCAAGCCGAGATTCGCCATGCATTCGTGCGTGGAGGCCCCGGCGCGATTGTTTCAGGCGTGGTTTGGCTATCGGCTGCGATCACTGCCGCTGCCACCGATACCTCGACCGGTTTCGCGGCCCTGTTTTTCGGCGGCATGTTGATTTTTCCAATCGCAAAAGTCTTCACGATGCTGTTTTACAATCGTGAACCGGAATCGAAGGCAAATCCGGGCGGCTTGATCGCTTTGGAGACGGTTTTTCCGATGATCGGCGGACTATTCGCCGCCTGGCTTCTGTTGCCCTATCGCCCCGACTACGTTTTTGGCGTTTCCGCGATCGCGGTGGGGGCCCATTACTTTGGATTCCGAAGTGCCTACGGTGACTGGACGTACTGGGCTTTGGGCGCAATCCTCTGTGCTCTGGGGGTTACGTCGATCATTCTGCAGATCCCACCCGGCGATTCGGTTGCGTTCCTCATTGCTGTTGTCGAAATCCTGTTTGGATTGTGGTTCATCGTTCTCGATCGCAGAGAGGTTGCTGCCAAACGTGTCTCAACTCAAAATTGAAAGTACACGAACGGTGCAAAGTTTCTGGGGGCGTAGAGCAGCAGACACCAGACAAAGATCGCCGTTGCGACCGGGCTGTACCAGCGATCCGCCGGTAGCGACATCATGCGACGGCCCTTCGTCGCCCAGAGAATATGTTCGATCAATGCAATGAAGACGGCTGCGACAGCGAGTGGAGGAATCCACAGGACGCCGTCGTCGACTCTAAACAAACGCACAAAGACGATCGTCGCATGCTCCAGGGACTGACTTCGGAACAGAATCCAGCCAAAGGCGACGGCAAGGAATGTCAACGACCAACGGATCGCAATGGGAATCGTCTTGCCGACCGATTGACGCCAAACACGGTGCGTGATGAGCAGAAGACCATGCCATGCCCCCCAGAGGACGAACGTCCAAGCAGCGCCATGCCAGAGGCCACCGAGCACCATGGTGATTAGCAAGTTCGTTAGCGTCCGACGGAAGCCATGTTGGTTGCCTCCTAGGGAGATGTAGACGTAATCTCGCAGCCAACGCGACAGCGTCATGTGCCACCTTCGCCAGAAAACGGTGATGCTGGTAGCGAGATAAGGATGTCGAAAGTTTCTCGGGAAGCGATAACCGAGTGTCTTGGCTACTCCGATGGCGATGTCCGTATAGCCAGAAAAGTCGTAGTAGATCTGCCCGGCGTAAGCGATGATCGCCAGCCAAACTGTGATGCCATGGTACAGTTCCGGTCCTTCGAAAACG
>JBCCOI010000785.1:0-3055 GCA_039025515.1 Planctomycetota bacterium | reverse complement strand
CCCGCAAACGGCCTACTCCGAAATGACTTCGATGCGGATGGTGATCCAATTTCCGTCGCTCCCGAGTTCGTCGGAACCCGGACCACCACGTTCGGAGAAGTCACCGTGAACGAAGACGGGACGTTCGTCTACGTCAACCGAACCGGTGAACTGGGACAGGTGGATTCCTTCACCTACCAAATCGTTGACGATCCCACCGTGGGGCAAACGCAGCGTAGCGAAGTTCGAACGGTGACTCTGACGCTGAATCAGTCTCAGTACCAAAACCCGATCGAGGGCTTGGAAGAAGATGTCAACGCGGACGGCTTCGTCTCGCCGATCGACGCGCTCCGCATCATTAACTTCTTGTCACGTCGTGCACCGGCTTCGGGTGCGGTACCGGTTTCGGATATCGGGGCGCCGCCGCCGGACTACTACGATACGGACGGCAATGGGTTTGTTTCACCCGCCGATGCGTTGCGAGTCATTAACCGATTGGCAACGCTGCAAGGCGGCAACGGTGAAGGCGAAGGCTTCAGCGATTCGCTTCGATCCGCCAGTGGCGTGTCATTCGCATCGCTGTCGACGGACTTCCTGCCATCGCTCAACACGACAACCTTCGGGTCGACATCCGGCAAGGGTGCGAACCGCGATGAAGGTCTTTCGGATCTCAATACAACCGATGCTCTATTCGGAGCGGGCATCGACGTTCAGTCCTCAGGGTCTTCCGAACGAATCGCCGACGTGATCGCGGACGGTTCTTCGGCGTCGCCATCCAGCGACGAATCGATCGATGATGTCCTGGGCGACTTGGTGAGTGAATTGGAGTCTGATCTTGGTTTGTAGTGCGGACCGTTGGAGCCGGCTTCGGCATGACCGCCGAAGCCAACTCCGCTGACCACATGACTTGTTTTTAACTGCATTGATGATTTTGCCCGCGTCCCCCACGCGGGTTTCTCGCCGCCAGGCGAGCCTCGTTTTTATCTATTTGATTTTTTTGGAACCTCCCGATGAGCTTTCGACGCCTTGGTTCTCGAGTTAGGAACTTCACCGAGCGACGCACCGAGCGGCAACGCCAACTTCTGCGACGTCAATCGCGGCACAACCTTGTTCAACGACTCGAGGATCGGACGTTACTCGCCGGGCCTGAACTGATCGCGATTCGGCCGGACGCTGGCGCCCTCTTACAAAGCGGTGACACGCTCAATGTCCCGCCACGGGAGTTCAACCTGCTCTTCAAAGGTGGGGCGGATATCGATGAGGCCACGGTGACTTCCGAGTCGATTCGCTTGGTCCGTTCCGGTGGTGATGGAACCTTCGGCGATGGCAACGAGGTGGATGTGGCACTCGGCTACGTCGGTTTGGACAACCCCGGCGGCACCGATCCGGCGGACCTGCAGCACATCGTCTTCCGCACGGCCAGCACGGCATCACACAATGCGAACAACGCTGCCGTCGCGTTTCCCGATGATACGTACCGCATCGAAATCGTCGGTTCAGGTGACGCACCGTTGTTGAATCGCGCGGGTGAAGCATTCAACGACGGCGTGGACGAGAGCCTCGATTTTCGATTGGACCGAGGAGCACAAGTGGTTGCGATTGTCCCGCAGCCCATCAGCCCAGACCGGCTGACACAGTCTTCGGATGAAATCATCGTTTACTTCGACGATCAAGAACTCGATCCCGCCCAAGCAAACGATCCCGCCTTCTACCGTCTGGTGGATACGAACGCGACGGCGACGGCTGGGGATGACATCACCATTCTTCCTCAAAGCGTTAGCTACGATGCCGACACCAACCAAGCGGTGTTGAGCTTCGCGAACGACCTTCCCGAAGGCACGTTTCGGCTCGATATTGGTCGGTCGGGCGGACCTGACGGAACCATCGAAGGGGCGCTTAATCTCGGAACCCTCAGTGATGCAAACGCGTTCCAAGGAAACGGATTTCTTGGCGACGATGCAGGCCTTAGCGATAACGACGCGGATGTCGATCTGTTCCGGCTGACAGCACAGGCTGGCGTGAATCTGCAAGTTTCAATGCAAGGTACCGGTGATGACCTTGCATTGCGGGGACGATTGCTGGACGGCGCCGGAATGGAATTGATCAGCGTCCTCGGTTCCGCCGGACTGCCCACGCTCTTCAATTTCGTGATCCCGGCCGACGGTGATTACCTGATCGAAGTCTCCAGCTCGAACGCAATGACTGGGGCGTACCGTATTGAAGCCACCGTCGTCGGAAGTCCGATCGGAAATGACGATGACAACTCCACGTTTGGAACCGCAACTCCACTCGGCACGCTCGGTGAAACCGCCGTTCGCTTGACGCGAACCATCTCGCCACAAGAAAACGTTCTTATCCCGCCACGCGTCGGTAGTGAAGACGATCCCGGCCATCGTCAACTGGAACGCGAAGCGCACATCTCGCAGATCGGTACCGTTCCGATCACGCCGAAAGCAATCGAGGCGGTTCAATACTATTTCCCTGATACGCTCGGCACCGACACCTCCGGGTTTGACTTTGTCAACCTGATCACGGAAGCAGAGAAGCAGATCGTACGGGAGATATTCGAGCTTTATGCGCGCGAGTCCGGATTCGAATTCATCGAAACCGCCGCGACCGATCCGGGTTCCGACGGCATCATGATCGGCAAGGGCGATTTCCGAGCGGTCAGCCCGACGACGCCTCCGGATATCACCGAAGGCCTCGGTTTGCTCAACGAATATGCCATCGCAAGCGGGATCGATTTCAACGATTCGAATCGCTTCTTCGGTGATGAGTTTACCCAAGTCATGTTCCAGGAGATCGGACATGCGCTCGGATTGGGCAACTCCTACAACCATCCGAGTCTTCAAGGTGAAGGCGTCCCCAATGATGTGCTTCCGGGTGACCACGACATCGTTCACCTCCAGCGTGTCGCGCCGCCGAACGCGACGGACATCGACATGTACCGCTTTGATGTCGTCGAAGATGGTCGCCTCAACGTTGAGACCGTAGCGGAACGGCTTCCAACACCCAGCCTGTTGGATTCGGCGCTCAAGCTGTACCGACTCAACGATGCCGGTGGCTTTGATTTAGT
>JBCCOI010000784.1:0-3059 GCA_039025515.1 Planctomycetota bacterium | reverse complement strand
TTTGCCAGCGGGACTGTTCGTCGAGGCGACGTCGACGCAAATGGAAACCTTGCTTCGGTCGACACGTTCACGACGGGAGCAAACTTCGTCGTCGATCTGCAGCAAGGCCCCGATGGCTATCTTTACTACGTCGACATCGTCGCCGGATCGATCGGCCGGTTCGAGATCGTCTAGCGGCATCGCGTGCTTACGAACCGCCCGGACTAAGAGCCGCGCACCTTTCCGACAACTTCTCAGCCAATTGCATGCGGCCGAGTTGCCGGTGCGCGTGGGCAAGTGCGAACAAGCGTGTTCGATTTTGATCAACGAGATCGTCGCGAACCCAATTTGGACGAGTCGCTCGAATCGCCCGCAAACCGAGCGTCGGATTGTGATTTGTTAGGACACGGAACACGGTTGCGGCATCTGCGATTCCGTGAAGCACGCCGCACTGATCATCATGATATCGATGAACAATCCGAACGATCTCGGACCAACTCAACTCGCACAGCAATCGTTCACTGACGTCGGCGGCGTGCAGATTGACGGCCAAAATCAGCTTTATTCGAGAGCTGATTTGATTGCCGAATCGATCAAGCAATGCATGTAGAAATTGAGATTGATTGCACAGACGGGCGTCAGTTGCAACATCGACAATTCGCTTTTTCAGCGTGTTTTCACCGGTCGCATTAAGAAGCTCGGCAAGCAGGTCCTCCGACGGAACCCGATCGACCAGTTTTCGCAAGGAATCATCGTCACCGAACCAGTGTGCATTCCCATTGCAAACACCATCGTCATACCAGTCGCTCGCGACCAATTTGGAAACTTGTCCCATCGTTCCGACGCAAGTCTGCATTTCCCTCGCAAGCTGGCGGGCAAACTGGTCCACGGCTTCCGAGAATCCGTCGCCGTTCTGGTGCGAATAGCGATGGTAGGTCAGGATTTCTCCTTGATCATTGAGAGCGAAGAGGCACCTTCCGATCACCTTGCCTGCAGCTGTCTTTCCGTAGACGACGCGTTTGTTGATATCGACTGCATTCGCGATCGTGCTAAAAAAGTTGAATGAGTCCGGTGACAGGCAAGTATTGAAGTGAAATCCCATCAGCAAGAAGTCACGCACATCCCTGGTGAATGCAACCTCGTAGGATACGCCATCTGCCGTGGTCGCTGACGTTCTCAATTCATCATTCAACCAAGGCCCCATGTCGATTCCCAATGAATGCATCCGTTGACGGAATTTCGCATTTTTGGGCTCTTCATCAAAAGACTTTGTTTTCCCGGAAAGCGTTTCGAACAGCAGACGCGAACCCAGTAAACGCATGGGGGCCTCAAGTCGATTAGTTTCCCGAAGCACCCGATCAATCGGTGAGATCAGCAGCTCATGCGGGAACTCGCGAAGACCGTGCCGCCTGACGATCTCACCCATCGCCTTCTGTTTGCATGCTGCCGAAAAGCGGCGTAATTTTTCCTCTTCGGCTCGATGCCGCAACTTGACTTCAAGCCGCTCTTTCCGCTTTGCTGAGAGATTCATCCCGTCGACGAATCGCTGCTCGAGGTTGTTAATTCGACGCTGCAACCGCATTGAATTCACGTCGGTCGCTTTCTTTGCGGCAAGCTTTTCCTTCATGGTTCGAATCTGTTCTTGCAGCGATTCAGGGCGTCGAAAGATCTTTCCCAGCAGATTCTCTGCAATTCGTTCCGCCTCCGGTGTTGCACTCGCAAGTTCTATCAAGCGTGGACGAAAGCACTGCGGGTATCGAGCAGCCCAGCGAGCCGAATGCGACACCGTTTCGCACTTCGGCAATGCCAAGCCCAAATCGGTTAACAATCCCACCACCATCGCAAGGCGTACAAGCGTGGCGGTCTCATTCCGCGCCAGCCGGCTGGCGACGAGTCTTTTCAGATCGCAGTCTTCTGCTAGTGGTACAAGATCCGTCGCCAAGCCATTGAGTTCCCCATTCGCTTTGAGTGATGAGAGAATCTTCGTCCTCTCGAAAGCCGAATCACCAAAGAACATCGCCGTGCGGATTTCTGATTCAAAATAGAACTCGTCTCTCTTTTTCGCCACAAGCTCGATGAGTGAAGCCATACCCGCGTCGTCGCTGCTGACTCGCGTGAACTCCGTCAAAGAGCACAATAACTTTGGCCCGAGTTCAAGTTTGCGATCATAGACCAGTCTTTCGAGCAATCGTACAACCCGCCTTAATCGAGCCGTATTGCTGCCCGTTTCGGATGAAGTTTCGGTTACACATTCGAAGTGCCTTCTTTCACCGTCCGCGTACTCTGACCAATGCTGCAGCAGCGCTGCGGGAATTCCACGGCGATGAAACAGCTTAGAAAACTCCGTCAGTACACGATGGAACCCGCTGTTTGGATCGGTCGCATCAATCCATTGATGACGCCATCGGTCAAGCAGTCGTATTCGTAGCGAGGCGTCTCGTTGGGGAAAGTAGCAAAGGAATCGTGCCAGCGAATCCGTGTTTCCGGCGCAATCCTTGATTCGATGCAAACAGCTTCCAAGTGAGACGACAGCTTCCTTCGATTTCGATGTCGACGGTAAGTCGCTGTTGATCTTTTCTACCCACTCGTCGTGTCCGGATTTCCCGTGAGGAATGATCTCATGTCCTGATTGAACCCTTCGCAGCACACGACGCAACGCTCGTTCATTCGCAGAAACGGACTCTTGATGGTCGATCACACAGGAGACGAGCTCGGGAGTCAGCACTTGCGCCAAGAAGGCGAGTGAACGCTTTCTATGTTTAGGCTTCTTCTTGCAAAACCGACGAAAGGTGGTGACAAGAAGTTGTCCGAGGCTTTCACCATCGGGCGACCGGGGTTGCACGAACTGGTACTGAGCCGAGACCTTGCCGAGCTGCTTTCGCAATTGCGGTACCGTGCCTTCTACGGCTTTCAGTTTGCAATCACGAAACAACGGGTTTGCAAGTCCCAGGGTGATCGCCTCAAGCAATGCCTCGGGCAATTGTTTTCGGACCGAATAGAGAAGGAGTGGTACGTCTTGCTGAAGACCAACGAGTCGCTCAAGTTGTTTTGCATGCCGCTCAATCCAATCGAACGACTCG
>JBCCOI010000783.1:0-3064 GCA_039025515.1 Planctomycetota bacterium | reverse complement strand
TGCGCGGCTTTAGTAAGACGCGCGAACGCCGAGCTGGTAACGCGATCCGGTATCTGAATAAGTCAGGAACCGGTTCTCGAAGCGCGAGAAGTCGCGTGTATCTTCATCCGTGATGTTGATGCCTTCGAAGAAGATCTGGAAGGTGTCGTTGACATCATAGGAAGCAGAGAAGTCGAGCTGACCAAAGGCCTCACGGTTGCGCGGCTCCGAGAAGTCGGAGTTACACTCGAATAAGAACTCATCTCGGTAATTGTACGCCAGACGAGCGGAAATCCCGTCTTTCTCGTAGAATCCACTCACATTGAATGAGTGTGGCGAGAGCCCGTTATAGTCACAGTCAACCGCTGCTGTGCCTTCGGCACGGTCGATATTGCTTGTGACATAGGTGTAGTTCGCCGCCGCACCGAGGCCATCCCACGGCTCGGGCAATTGCTCGAACGTCCGTTGATAAGCAATTTCGAGACCTGTGATCGAACCGGTTTCCCCGTTTCGAGTCCGACGGTCCTGAAAGTCGACGTCGACCAGGATGGGGTCAGGGCCGTCCAGGTTCTGCTGGTTGCCCACCGGAATCTCTACTTGTCCCGGGACTGTCAGCACGCCTTCTTCAAGGAAATTCTCGAAGTCCTTATAAAAGCTTGCAATCGAGAAATAGCTGACATCATCGAAATACCATTCGAGGGAGGCATCCCAATTCGACGATTCAAACGCTTCCAATTGAGGGTTGCCCCCGCCGGATGTCGGCGCATTGGAGCGACCACCAAATGTATTATTCACCCCCAGAGCGGTGAGCGTCGGACGCGTGACCGTTTGCGAGTAGCTGAACCGGAGGACCGTGTCTTCGGTTGGCTCCAGTTTGACATTCGCGGAAGGCAGGAAGTTGATATAATCATTCTCGACCGACACCGCTGTGGTTGGCCCGAAGTCGACCAGAAGCTGCGTGTCGCCAGGCGTTTCGCGGAATAGAAGGACCGGTTGGTCAAAGCCGCTTGAAACCAGTTCTGTCCGTGCCAGACGGAAGCCGAAATTGGCGGCCCAAGGCAAGTCGCCGCCAAAGTCACCTTCCCATTCCGAATTGGCGTAGAAGGACGTGATTTCCTCTTCAACGCCAAAGCTGCCGCCCGGATTGAATTCAGGTGTATAGAACCCGAAGACCGAGTTGCCAGCCGCGTCACGACGCGCGATCAGATCCGCATCATTGGCGGCCCGATCCGCACCAGTCAGACCGTTGCGGTTTGGATCAGTGATGTTGGCGGTGTCGTTCAGCTCTGCAAAGGCATCCGCAATCGAGAAGCCGAGAATTTGCGAAGGCACCTGACCCGAACCTGCGACGCCGCTGAGGAAGCCGTCAAACGAGAAAGGTGACAGGATGCCAGGATTCTGGAGCGCAACATTGTAGCCGCAATAGGCACAGAAAATATCGCCGCCCTGGGTTGGCGAGAAGTTGGTGAAATTGTCACGCGTCTTCTCACGATCCGTATAGCTGGCGCCAAACCCGATGGCCGCGAGCGGTCCGCGATCGATCTCCCATTTACCATGACCCTGGAATTCGAGCACATCATCTTCGACCACATTGCGATCGACATTGACGAAGTGCAGGCGTTGGATCGATGTGTCGGTCAGACCAGACAAGTTGGTGATGGTTGAAATGCCATTATCGTTTGGCAGTTCAATCAGAGGTGATGTTGGCGCAAGTGCCCCGATCACGATGAATGGATTGGTGCCGTCCCGCTGGGCATTCGATGCAGAAACATCGAATTCAAAAGTCAGGCTATCCGAGAACTCCCATTCCACATTCCCGCCGATCTGATAGGTCTCGGCGAGTCGGTTGTTAGACGTAACCACATTGTCGTTTTGGGAAAGACCGACCAGGCCGGCGATCGCTGGATTGTTCGCGGCAAAGTCCTGTCCAGGCCGACTGAACGATGTGACCGTTCCGTTCTGATCGATGACCGGATCGATAAATGGCGGGCTGAAGAAGCCGGAAAACTGCGTTGCGAAAGACTGAACGTCAAACTCGGAGTACAGACCATCCAATGTGAAGGTCAGCCGATCATTCGGGCGGAATTGAGCTGCACCATTGATGGTCAATCGTTCGCGATCCTGAATGTCGCGACTGTGCACCACTTGCTGCTGCACGCGGGCGCCCTCGGCGAGCGGCTGGATCGCATCTGTCGGACCATTCAATCCCGGAGGATCTGCAACTGCAGGATCATCCGATGGCGCGATGTCGACCAATCCGGTTGACGTGACAGGAAACGGTACGGAGTCGTCGCCGCTGCGGAGCGCGTACCCATTCGTGAAAGAGCTGTCTTCCTGGATCGCACGGTCAGAGTAGGATGCGCCCAGCAGGAAGCCGAAGGTTCGGTCTTCATTGGTCCAGGACCCAACCGCCGTAAGGTCCGGACTGGCTTCTTCGCGCAGGGTGTCATAGGTGCCGGCAACAGAGGCCGTGAAGCTTTGACCCGGGCGATCAAAAGGACGTGCCGTGACAATATTCACGGTCGAACCGATGCCACCTGATTGCAGGTTTGGCGTCGCCGTTTTGAACACTTCCGCGCGCTGAATGATATCGGACGACAGGACGTCAAACGAGAATTCGCGACCATCATTGTCCGTCGCAATCGTGCGCCCGTTCAGCAGCACTGTGTTGAATTCCGGTCCAAGACCGCGAACGGTGATGAACTGACCTTCGCCGCCGCTGCGGTCGATCGCGACACCGGTGATCCGCTGCAGGGATTCAGCAACGTTGGAATCTGGGAATTTGCCGACGTCTTCGGCAGAGACCGCGTCGACAATCTGGTTCGAGTCCCGCTTGACATCGAGAGACGCTTTCAGGCTCCCGCGAATGCCTTTGACGGTAACGGTCTGGAGCGTCCGTTCGTCGGCGGTCTCGCCTGTTTCACTTGCGTCCTGCGCGATGGCGGATCCGCTATACATCAATGCGGCAACGCTCGCCCCAATGATCATCTTGGTTTTATGGCCCATGATTATCCTCCCGTGAATAAGCTTTTGTTTTTTCGGATATGTGCCTGGGCGGGCACGTAGATTAAGCAACGAGCCGATT
>JBCCOI010000782.1:0-3068 GCA_039025515.1 Planctomycetota bacterium | reverse complement strand
CGGCAACGCCAACTAACGCAAGAGAAGACAACGCGAGCAAAAAGCGGTTGACGTTCAATCGTCTCTCGTCAAGAACTCGCCCGACGTCAAACTCATTGATACGGTCCAATCCTTGGCGAATCGTGGCGTCCACCAGCGACGGGGAGGCATGTTGTGAAGCCGTACCCTCGGTGCGCGCCAGCTGAAGCGCACTGATGACGCTTTCACCCATCTCGCTGTTGCGATCCTCGATCTCTAGACAGAGTGCATCATCACTCAGTCTGGTCAGCATGGGCTTTACCAAATAGCGATTCGCGACGAACCCAATCGGAATCAACGCAAGGATCAGCATTGCGATGCGTTGCGGCCGATCCAGATTGAAATGCCAATCCACCACCACGTCGATGGCAATCACGAATAATACGCACAGGAGCAACCGACTGACTCCCTCGATCAACAGCCAAGTGTTGATTCTGCCGCGCAACGCACGCAAGCGATCAACGATTGCTTGTGTGCTGGGAGGTGGTTGTTGGGCGATTGACATAAGTGTGCTTCTTTACATCTACATCAGTTTGAATTGTTTTCGCACGGCCCATTCGAAACAAAGCAGCCCCACCAGCAACAAGAGCAGTCGGCTGGTATCCCAGAGCGGAATGGGCGTGCCTTGCACGTCGATCGTGCGGCTCGCATCCGGAATCGATGCGATGACTTGCTCGAGTTCATCAAGTTCAAAATAGCCGCCGCCGGAGGCTTGTCCCAACGTGGTGAGTAGCGGCTTGTTTAGCCAAACCGAATTGGACTCGACGGTCGGCGTGGACACCGAAAAGGAAACTTCGACTCTCGGAGCTTCATCGCTGATCATTTCATCTGCAAGATCAACACGAACGACGTGCTGGCCGGTGGATGTTGCGGTCAACGTTGATTGGTAGTGCCCTGGCTGGTTTGGAATTGGCTTCAGCGTGAACGGAACGGGTTCCTTGCCAGCGACTTGGATGGTTGCGGTAACCTGCCTCTCTGCCAAAGGCTTGTACGAAGCATCCTTCAAGCGAGCTCGCAAGTTCACTCGATCGCCCAATTGATACCGAAAACGATCGGCCTCGATCGTTCCGCGTCGTTTACCTTCCAATGTTCGTCCGGCGACAAGGTATCGAACCATTTGGATCCAGAATCGCTTGTAGTACTCAGAATTGTTTCCGGCTCTGCGCCATCTCCATGTTCCGTTGAAGCCGATGTAAACGCTTCGCCCCGATCCGTACTGACCGGTTGCGAGTAGCGGGCGTGCACCCTCCGCGCCACGGAGTGTGGGATCGGTGTGCTCGATGAGAACCCGTGACGCCGGTTTTGCCTGCTGAGCGGGGAAGCTCCAGTAAATCCCGGACAGCTCTTTCCATTGATCGAGCGAACGAGTCGGCTCCGGGAAGAAACGCATGATGGGCTGGTCGACATTCGACGTCACGACGCCCAAGTCCCATGCCCTCGCGTTACTGGAGAGCAGCGTTTCGACTTCGACGGCTCGCACATCGCCGAAGCGAACCGGCAAGAGGTCTCGTAGTTCGCGAGTCTTTTGCGCCGCAAGGAACCGTCCCGAGTACTTGGGTCCGGCCATGTACAAGAAGCCGCCGGCATGTTCGCCAATGAACTGCTTCAACAGGTCGAGCCAAGCGGCGTCAAATTCGATCGGGTTCGGGTCCGCCAGGATGATGACGTCATATTCGAACAACGCCTTCCGTGTCACCGGAAGCCGGTCGATCGCTGTGTTGCCGTCTTGCTGCCTTTTGACGTCCATCGTTTGCAGCCAGCACGAGAGATCGACCGACTTCTCGCGTGTCAGCACTCTCTGCAGTCCGCGAAACTCCCAAGATGGAGAACCGGCCACCAATAAGACGCGCGCTTGCTCTCCCAGCACCTTGACTTCCGCGGGACTCTCAGGCTGGTTGTCTGCTTCCGAAAGTTCATTTTCGATCGGCGTGACTCGAGCGGTATAACTAAACCTGCCCTCGTTTGCGGCGTTGTGAGAAAAGATCAAACGCTGCTGACCACCACCGTCCGGTATCGAAACTTCACGCCGCTGCAACTCGGTTTCGGCGCTCGAGAGCTCGCCGTTTTCGAGCACCCTTCGTTCGATGAGCGTGACGATGGCCGTTTGAGAGTCGACGCCGAACGCCTTGAGAACGACCTGAATCTCGAACGGGTCCCCACGCCACACCTGCGGGTCCGCATACACTTCAGAGATCTGCAGGTTTCGCGGTGGTTCTGGATCACCCAAGCCCACGAAGAGAAGCGGAATGCCTTCGTTACCCGCGTTCTTTGCGACTGCCAGAAGCTGATCGGGACCGTATTCGCTCGATGTGTGTTGGCCGTCGGTGAAGAACACGGCTGCAGAAGTTCTTTCGTCATTGATCGTTTGAGCGATGGCCTGATAAAGATCCGTTCCACGCTGGGTCGCATCTGACTTCGGAAGCGCAACGACCGGAGTCGAGCTTTGGAGACTCTCAGCTGCAGAACTCGACTGCTCTGTCGTCCCAACCGCCTTCTTTCGAATCGGACGAGTCTCGACGTCGATCACATCGTTGCCAAAATCGATCAATCGAAGCTTGCCAAGTTGTTCAAGCTGTTTGATGAAAAGTCGCTCCTCTTGCTCGAATACTTCTTCGAGCAAAGAAGTTCTGGATGGGCGTCGCGAGCGGATGGTCGAGACGCTGCTTGCCGTCGCATTTGCCACGACCTCGGCAGACTTGTCATCCAAATATCGATCCTCCGTATTCATCGACTGCGAAGCATCACGCACCAAAGCGACGTTTGGATAAGAGGTCTGTTGTTGAATCGGCGCGACGGCGGGGCCGAGGAATATCAGCATCAAGACGGCGAGAGCGGATAATCGAATCCCGGCAAGCACTCGCTTCCACCAGATCGGGCAGGTGTTGATCTCGCGTCGATAGAGAAAGAGTACGAGATACATAACGAAAGCAACGACGCCGATGAGCAAGAAGACCCGCCAAGAGCTCGGAACGTTCGTCCATACCAATTTCAATTCCGCATCGGCCGGAATACGGTCGGCGTCGAATCCGATCAGCTGTAAGAACCAAGCG
>JBCCOI010000781.1:0-3073 GCA_039025515.1 Planctomycetota bacterium | reverse complement strand
ACGCTTCGGTCTGAAGGAATGGTCGATCGACGATTGTCGCCGATCGGCACCGTCCGATCGATTTTGACACGTTTCCGTCGCGCGGATCCGATGGGCGACTTGCAAAAACACGCCAGTGATTTTTGGGCCTTTGCTAAGAGAATAGCGCGGCCGGCTCTGGTCGACAAATCGCCAAAAACAACAAGCTCTTTATTGGCTGCATTCGATCTCGTAGTTGGCAGCAAATCCAAAATCTGGTACTCTCTTATGTGGACGGAATTCCGATCTTTGGTTGTGTCGAGTGAGAAAGCTTGATAACCGGAGCAAGGACTTTTTCATCCCCGAGAATAGTCACCTGAATTTGGTTCTCAGTTTCTCGTCCTGGTGAGCGAAGATCTCACAACTGCCGTTGATTCGTCAGTCAACTGACTGCCTTTGATGCGGCTCGCGTTTTTAGGAAACGCAACGCTTCCGGAACTTTCTAATTATTCCCCGGATTGGACGAGAGTAGGGTCTGCTTTGGCAGGCTGATCCTGCGCCCAAAAACTCCTCACCGCACTTGCATCGGCGGACCATAAGGAAGGAGTTGGATGAAAACGACGGCATCCACCGAACTCGCATTTGGTGGGTGTGCCATTGGACAAAACGACTTAAACGCTCGAAACCTGCAGTTCCTTAAAGGACACGCTCGTGGCATGGGAGCTCATTGAACGGCAGTCAGATACACGCTTGGTGGTCGTCGTTGGCGCATCCGCCGGCGGACTTGCAGAGATCATCAAGATCGTGGATGCGTTGCCACCGTGGTTCGAAGCAACAATGGTGATTGCAAACCATCGCACTCCTGAGCGTGCAAATCTGCTGCTCGATATTCTTGCCAGCCGAACGTCGATCCAAGTGCTGCAGCCCGAGGATGAGGAATGCCTGGAATGCACTGCGATCTACATTGGCGATTCACGTGACACCGTCAGGGTGGTTGGCGGTTCCTTTTCCGTGAAGGAAGACGTTTCCGCATTATCGCGCCTTCGGCGAATCGATGACCTTTTCGTCTCTGTGGCACAGTCGGCCGGAGACCGAGCGGTGGGAGTCATTCTCTCCGGCATGCTTTCCGATGGCGCTGCGGGGCTCCGGGCCATTCATGAGGCCGGGGGGCAATGTCTGGTGCAGCATCCACATCAAGCCGCCTTCGATTCGATGCCAGAAAACGCAATTGCCAGCGTACCGGCAGATTTCGTGGGATCGACAGATGAGATCGCTGCACGAATCGTCGAGATTGCTCACCAACGACGGAATCGTTGAGGATCCCAGATGTCGCACGAAAGCGCTCTCCTTAGCGAGCGTTTCAGGGACAATGATGGATCGGTCGTTCCTAACGAACCCGGATCTCGATCATGGTTGATTCGTCGGGACGGTCGACCAGGGTTTCTCCATAGCTTGGTGGGCCGACCAAGCTGCGGGCGTTGTTGGAAAAACCGTAGGGTTCGATTGGGGCGTTGAGCAGGCCACGATTCAACTCACCGTTGTCGTCCAGATCATGATATGCGGCGACGCCGAACTGCTCTGGCAGAGCATCGAGGTTGACTTGCCACACGGCGAAGCCTTCCACCGGAACCATTGAATCCTTCAGCAGTGCTTTCGTCGCATCACCGAACGCCTCTTCGGAATCGTAAACGGCGATCCGGACGGGACCTTCCGAAGCCAAATCATCCGTCGAGATTCGTATCAAAAACGAGTCCGGTGGTAGCGTGATCTCGGACTCCTGGCCGTCCGAAAAATCAAGCGAAACCGGTGAGCTCGGTGGATTCGCCCAGATCAGAGTTAATCCCACGACGAGGATCAATGCCGCGAACATGAGAAGCAAGTTTCCATGACTTTCCCTCCACGCGCGACGCAGTCCGATGCGTTCGCGTGTTTCGCTTCGATCATTGATTGGCGAACTCATTGCATTGTCGTCTCGATGTGGAGCAAACCGATCGCTAGTTCGAGCTACCGGAGGAGGAATTTCTCCGATCTGACCGGCTGTTGGAGATCGCCTCACCAAAGTTCAACTCTAACTGCCCCTCATCGACTGATCCGCCGAATTCACGATACAGCAAGCTCGGCTGAATGTCCCGGCTATGTTGATATTTGTCACTGCAGTAAGTTTCGCCTTCACCGCAAACCTGAAGAAAGTAAATTTGGCAGACTTGCATTCCGGGATAGATCCGGACCGGCTGAACGCAGTGCATCTCCAAGGTCCACGTTCCACAGTATCCGACGTCGCCCAGCGAGCCACCCGGATTGATAAAAAGCCCCAATCGTCCGAGTGAGCTGCGTCCTTGGATCATCGGTACAACGGATTTTGTTTCGGTGTACTCGACGGTTCGCCCCAGATACAGCACGTTCGGCTGCAGCGTTAATCCGTCTGCGGGAATCTCAATGCGTCGATAGCGATTTGGAGTCGCGGCATCGAGCACGATCTCCTCGTAAACCAGGAGTTCGTCGTGCAAGGCAAGGTTGTATCCATTCGGATTCAGACGACCGCGATCAAAGGGAGTGATCGATATTTCGTCGTCCTGAATCTTACGGTGGATCTCATCGCAGGATAGGAGCATTGCCGTCTTCGGACCTAATCAGAACGCGGTTCCGCCCCAGAAACATTCGAAGCAAAAAAGGCACTGCGTGAGTGTAGCAGATCTCCCCGTCAAGTCGGAATCGCCTACCGATGCGGCGACGAAGGCCCGTGCGGCGAAGGAAGCACAAGCCAATCCGGATTTTATGGGTTGAGCGACTCTGTGCGATCCGAAGCCGAGACCGCGATATCTTCCGCATCCATCGCCCCGAAAGGGAGCCGAAAAGCGGACTCGGCACCCAGGTCAACTCCCTCCGACTCCGCGGGTGCTGACTCCATCGGTACCATCGCCGGAGTGGTTTCGATTGGCGTAGAGATGACCGGACTGGAATTCTGAACCTCGGAAGGGTTAAACGCTTGCCGCGTGATCGGAGCAGGCGTCCGAACAGCCGAAGCGTTTGACCGTGGCGTTAAGAACAGGCCTTTCTCGTAAGCACCACGCCGGGCACCCGATTCCCATTCGCTTTCCGCGAGTTGGATCCGGTT
>JBCCOI010000780.1:0-3078 GCA_039025515.1 Planctomycetota bacterium | reverse complement strand
GTGTTCGCGACGCTGGACGCGTTCCGCGCGTTGCCACAATTCGGACTCGCGGGAATGGAGTTCTGACTCCCGTTGATCGCAGCGCGATTCTCGCACTTCGCACTCGGCGTGACGCGCATGCCACTGTTGGCTGAGGTCAGTCAGGCGCTGCTGCAGTGCTTGGTTTTGCTTTGCTCCGGCTGATCCTTGACCCGGAGTCGGCTGTGGGCCTGAAAGCAACTCGAATCGATAGGAGCCCATTCGGATCACGTCGCCGATGCGGAGTTCCGTCTCGGCAACCCGATCGCCGTTGCATTCAAGTGGGACCGAATACGCGCGCATCAGGATTCGATGAGCGTCACGAAGCAAGACGGCATGCATCGGCCGCAGCGTCTGGTCGTCCAGTCGGATCGAACAACCTTCACCGCTGCCGAACGTGTATCGATTACCGGTCAGTTTGAGTCTGCGGACCGGGAGACCTGGGCGAACGACGCGAAATTCGATCGCAACGCCTGGCGGACGCACGACGGGTGAATCGTCCGATTCAACCGCCGACGGTGCCTGAAGTGGTAGTCCGCCGAATGCTTCGATTGCCGACGCGATGGCCGCGGTCACCGGAGAGTCGGTGGGGCCGCCATGACTATCGGTAACTGGAGTTGATTGATCGCCGTCCGGAGTATCGCGTTCGTCCTTGCTCACCACGAAATCCTTGCGTCCTTGCCTGCAATTGATTGGTTTTCAGGTGCATCCCCGCGAGGCTCGTCGCTTTTCTGACGAGTCACACGTCAAATCTGCTGATCCCAAAATCAACGCGATTTGATGCACTAGTCCGGTTTATCGGGCGGGGCTACCCGCATCGAGTGGTCGGAAAGCCGCCTATCTGTAGACAGCCGTTTTCTCAGTGTCGGCCATGTCGGTCTTTCCGGTGAAGTAATTTGGGGGACTTCTTCCGGTTTCTTTACCGAAACCAGTGTTCAGGCATTTCATAGTGCGGTCCGCTCGCGACAGCCAACTGTCGACCTAGCCACAGCGTGTCTACAAAATGATTTCTGGGCCGTGTGGACCGCAAATGGAAAAATTTTAATCGTTGGCAGTATTTAAGGGGTGATTTCGTGTCTTTCTTGCGTGACTTTCTGCGGTCCCGCCGTACTATTCAGCGGCAGCACAAGACAGCGTTTGGGTAGAGCTCTTCGACCAAGAAGGTGATCCGATGGCTAGAAAAGATGCAATTGAGAAGCTTCGTTCGGCTCTCTTGAAGCGACGCGATGCGTTGGTCCGATCGGCACTGGGCGATTTACGCGTGCTTCAGGGCAGACCTTCGAAGACCGGTGATGTACTCGATGCCGTTGCGGACAACGTCCAGTCGGAACTCAACAGTCAGCTCCTGGAAGTGGAGAGTCGCGAACTCGCTGCCATCGATGATGCGATTGAGCGTCTCGATTGCGGCACTTATGGGAACTGCGAAGCTTGTGGAAAACCGATTCCGCTGGCGAGATTGAGGGCCGTGCCCCACGCGAAGTTGTGCATCGGATGCCACCGTGAAGTCGAAAGGCGCAACAAGCACCCTGCCGCCCAATTAAATCGTGTCTTCGAAAACTCTTACCAAGCAGACTCCGCCTAACCGCGCCAACTGTCGGATGCCATCGGGTGGATGGCTGAGTTGCATCTGTTTTCACGCAGGTGATGATTTTGACTGATCGCGGGACGAGGGATAGCGATGCGAATTGCTAGCAAGATTGCTGCATGCTCGCGTCGATGACACCTCGCACGACGCCTCCCTCGTCGAACCTCCCCGCAATCTAGTGACCCGATTCATGGCAAAACTCTCATCTTCAGATGGGCGCACGTGTTTTCTCTTGCGCCCGGCACTCGTCGCGATTCTCTGTGCGAGCTTATTGACTGTTCCAGCGAGCCTTGCTGCCCAGGGACTGAATCCTCCGTCATCCATGAACGGCAGGATTCCGCTTCCCAGGGTCAGCGACACGCCGAGGATCAACGAGGGCACGACGGCTTCCGTTGAGCGAAACCGCGACTACCGAAGTGAGCGTCCGTCGCTCGAGTCGCCGATGCTGGATACGTCCGAGTCCATTCGCCAGCGACGTGAGTCACTCTTTGCGGAGCTTGCGGACGAGTTCAATACGTTTGACCGTTTGGGAAATCTCGTTCGTAAGGTCTCGCAGCTCGTCAAACCGAGTGTCATTCACATCGAAGCTCACAAGTCGGAGACGACGGGCGGACGGTTTGAATCGTATGACGAGGCGGGTAGCGGTGTTGTTTTATCGTTGGATGGTCAGCTGTGGATTATGACCAATCGGCATGTGATCTTCGGCGCAGAACCACGTGGGATTCTCTTGCGTGCTTCCGATGGCAGTCAGTTCCACCCCACGCAAATCCGCGCCGACGAAAGCACCGACGTCGCAATCATGCGTGTTCCCAACTTGAACCTTCCGGCGGCCCGAGTTGGCGATAGCGACTCCGTGGGCATCGGTGACTTTACGATCGCAATCGGAAGTCCGTTCGGTCTCAGTCACTCGGTGACGTTTGGGATATTGAGCGCGAAGGGACGGCGAGACTTGTCGCTCGGTGAGCAGAAGATTGAGCTTCAGGATTTCTTCCAGACGGATGCGGCGATCAATCCCGGTAACAGCGGCGGACCGCTGCTCAATCTTCGTGGCGAAGTGATCGGCTTGAACACGGCGATCGCCAGTAGCAGTGGCGGTAGCGAAGGCATCGGGTTCTCGATCCCGATCAATATGGCCATGCAGGTCGCACAGGAGCTGGCGAGATACGGTCGACTGCGGCGAGGGCACTTGGGCGTCACGTTGGACCCGGACTTCTCACCAGCAGATGGCCGTAGCCTTCGCAGTCCGGTGGCTGGTGGAGCATTGGTGAAGACGGTCGAAATCGGTTCCGCGGCGGCTCGCGGGAATCTTCAACGCGGCGACATCATCGTGCAGTTCAATGGTAACTCGGTCGACAACGATGATCACTTGGTGGCATTGGTCGGACTGGCACCACTTGAGCAACCATTGCCGTTGATCGTCTATCGAGACGGCAAACGCTACGCCGCTCAAGTTCAGCTGAAGGACCGCCCTTAAT
>JBCCOI010000779.1:0-3084 GCA_039025515.1 Planctomycetota bacterium | reverse complement strand
GTTGCGATCGAACGGGTCGAGCGAATCTGAAAGTTCTCCGCTGGTCCGCGAGAGACCAAGTCGACTCACATTGAGTGCGATGAATCCCGGAGTCAGTCGCTTACCCGACGCATCAATGACGGTTGCATCTTCCGGAATCTCAACATCCGTACCGAGCTCCGTAATCTTGCCGTCACGGATGACAATGACTCCTTCGCGAATCACTCCCTTTGTCACCGTCTGAATATCGCCGCCCTTGATGACCAGAATGTCCTCCTTGGCTTCTTCGATCGAAGGCTTTTCCTCCTTCTTTGAATCCGCATCCGCAGCCACCGCTGAAACAGACAACGTGCCGCAAGCCAGCAGCGCCATAAAGAAACGAATGCCACTCATTTGGATCGTCATTCGGCTTGTGAATTGATTAATGGAATCGATGTGCATCATTTGGTCGCCGTGTTGTAGACCGTCTTTCCGCTCGACAAGACACGTTCCAGACGTCCCGTCGCGGAGAGCGGATCGCCATCAAAGATGAGAAGGTCCGCCTTGCGATCTTCTTCTATCGTACCGAATGACTCTTCCAGCCCCAACAATTCCGCGGGCGTCCGAGTCAAAGACCGAATCGCGGTTTCCCGTTCCAGCCCTAAATGCACGAGCTTCGCGACCGCAAAAAATGGCGTGTCTTGCGACGAACGAAAGTTGGTTTGATTGGAGGAGAGCGAAAAGGCGACCGGTATTCCCAGCTCGTCGGCTTCTTTAGCGACATTCACAAGCCGCCGGGTCGTGGGCTCCGTCTCGATCCGAGGAGCCAAGATCAGAGTGACCCGTTCTTTCGGCATTTGCTTCAGTGTTAGCAGTGCGTCCGCTCCCGAGACGACGACCGCTGCCTTGACGTTTTTGTTTTCGTCTTTCTTGAGCTCTCGAACGACGTAGAGCACCGCCGCCGCGTTGTTCGCGTTGACAACCAAAGGCAGCTTGCCGCTTCGAATGTCATCCCAAATCGGCGGTGTCGATGTGCTTGCCGACGACGATGAACTTCCAGAAGAGCTCGTCGGTGTCGGAGTCCTTGAAGACGACGTTGACTTGGACGACGGTTTCTTGAGCCCCGCCCGCAACACACCCAGGCTCTTCGGCTCGTTCGAAATGGCGATGAACGTACGAGGCTTCTTGTCATCAAGGAGCACTTCGGTGGGGTCGACTCGTGGACCCGCCAAGCAAGACTGTCCGAAGCCTCGGGTGACCAAATTGGTTGTGGTGATACCGCTGCGAACGGCCGAACGCCAGTTCCAACGTGCGGGTTGGAAAGCCTCAGCCACCTTCACAAACGACGTATCCGTCGCCGCCGGTGTGCCTCCAATGATGAAGGTACGCCCCTGGAAGACGATCGTTCGAGGTGCTGCTCCCGACGATGAGGAAGGAACACTCACGACGTAGTACGGATCAACCACACCCGGCATCACCGTTTTCCCATCGGCGCGAATCACCGCAGCCGAACCCGGTATTTGAACGTCCGTCCCAACGGACTCGACCTTGCCGTCGCGAATTAAAATCGTGCCGTCCTCAATGACGCCTTCATCCGTTGCCGTTTCGATGCGTGCGCCGGTGATGGCAAGCAGTCCGTCGGCGAAACAAACGTTCGACAGAAACGCAGTCCATACACCCAGCAATGCAAACGCGATGCGTAGATCATGTCGCACTCGGGTGGTAAAGGCCATCACTTCGGTCATTCGACTAATTGAACTTTTAAACATCGGAATCGAAATCCAGGAGTTTTCAGAAACGGCGCCGATCGACTTTGATGTCGTAGACGCTCACGCCGTCGATGAAGACTTGTTCGACGTACTCTCTCGGATCCACAATCGATCCGGTTGAAATCACAATGTCGGCGTCCTTTCCGGCTTCCAAAGATCCGACTCGGTCGTCGATCATCAACGCCTTGGCCGCCTCAATCGTCAGTCCACGAATGGCGGCGTCAGGATTCCACCCGTATCGGACCGCCATCGTTGCTTGAAAGGCAAGCTCTTCTTGTGGAACGACCGGGGCATCGGTGTTCACCCCCAAGGCAACCACGCCGCGATCGGCATACTCGGCGACGATCCCTTTGATTTGGCCATCCTCGGGTTCGTAACGAAAACCACGCGGACCGGCCATCACAGGAATATCGCGTTTGATGATCTCGTCGGAAATCTTGTAGCTGTCAAAAGTCCCGTGATCGATCACAACTCTCAAGTTCATTTCATCGTGAAGGATGCGTAGCGTCGACTGAACGACCTGATACGCCTGCGTGTGAACGACGACGGGGATCTGGCGGCGGAAGAGCGGCTTGAAGTATTCGAGCCTAAGATTGGTCTCCGGCTTGTAGTCGAGTTTCCCAGCTTCATAGAGGTCCCACTGACGAACGTAGTAGCGGCCTTCCTCCAATTGTCGTCGTATCACATGGTTCATCCCCATGCGTCCCGAGCCGACTTCGCCGCCGCGTCGCTCGGGGTTACCGGACTGAGCGATCTTGAGGACCCCCGGAGCTTTGATAATCACGTCGTCAACGGAGCCGGGCCCCGTTTTCATCAACGCGCCCCAGCCTCCCATGTTGGTTCCACTGCCGGGGATAAAGCAAACCGTTGTGACGCCACCAGCTATCGCAAGCTTCAACGCGTCGTTGTGCGGAATGATCTGATCCCAGTTCCGGAGTTCCGGGTTGGTCTGATACACCATTTCGTTCAGGTCAAACGATCCGCCGACGTGACTGTGAGCATCAATCAGTCCCGGCATTGCGAACGAGTCCGGGTGATCGACGACTTCGTAGCCTTCCGGAATGTCCAAGTCCTTCTGCGTTCCGATCGCCTCGATCTTGCCTTGGCTGATCAGGATGCGCCCGTCGATGATTGGTTCACCGACAGCGGTAATGACCTTACCGACGTTGATGGCGTATCGAGGTTTCTCCTTTTTTGGCTTCATTGCATCCGTACCCGCCGAGTCCTCCGCCTTGGCGGAGACTGCTGCGGCAACCAGACACATGACAACCAATGCGAAGCGGAATGCGCTTGCAGGAATCGACAAAAATTGTTTCGAGTGCATAAGGCTATCCATCTCAGTTGCCCGCCTTCGATG
>JBCCOI010000778.1:0-3096 GCA_039025515.1 Planctomycetota bacterium | reverse complement strand
TTGCTCCCAGCGTGACAGTCCCGGCGCCGGCCGTAATTGCCTGACCGACCTGCAGCGTAGCGCTTCCGGATGTGACTTCGATATCACCATTGGAAGCCGTACTCAGCCCCGTGACCGTTGCCGTTCCGCCGCCAACCGTTCCCGACGACACAATCAGTCCGTTGACTTCGTCGAGATAGATCCCTCCGGAAGTCGTCGTTCGTGCGGCGACCGATGTGGCTTCCAAATCCAAGGCACTTCCCGATGCACCGATTCCTGTGGCAGATGACAAGACGACTGTTCCGCCGGCCGAGATATTTGCCGGCGTTCCAGATGACGATTGGGTAATCGAGCCCGTTGTTGCGGTAACCTGGACGCCACCCGATGCATCGATCGCATCGTCTCCCAACACGACGTTTCCGTTGCCGCTAACGACTTCGACGTTAACGCCGGTGATCGCCGCGTCACTCACCTGAACGAGTCCTGCGGTTGTACTGATCTCGACGTTGCCGCCCGCCGTGACGGACGTGACCGTGATCGCTCCGGCGGACTCGAACGAAAACGAGTTTGTGGTGGAGATCGCAGCCAGCGTGACTCCGGAAAGGTCGAGGTCCGGGTCGGAAATAAATACATCTGCGCCGACGCTCGAAACATTCAAGTTCGTCATCTGCTCGATGCGAAATGCAGCTGAGGAAGTCCCGATCGTTCCCGTGGCATTCAACGCGTTGGAAAGCGACAGCGTAACCGTCCCAGCAACAATGTCCCCACCGGCGGACTGCTGAAGGATGTCGGTACCGTCAGTCTCCGCGTCGACGTTGACGGTCAACGCTCCGGTTCCCGTGTTTAAGTCCTCGAGCGTGACGTCACCCGCAAAGTTGTCGACGGTCGCGAAACCATTCGCCATCGTGATTGTGATATTGGAATTATTGGCGGAGACATTGACGTCGACTTCCGTTTGCATCGAAAACGTCGCGGCACCGAGACCGCGGTTCATTGCATCGCCCGCCGAAGAATTCGCCGTTGCGATGAAGTCGCCCAGCAGTGTGAAGTCGGCTTGAAGGTCAATTGACCGGCCGGCGGTGAACGTCAAGCTATTGCTACCAGTTGTGACCGTGAAGCCCTCTGCAACGGTGATATCGTTGTCCGCCTGCAACGAAACGTTCCCGGCTTCCAGCATGCTAACGATCATTGCCGGTGTGTAGTACGTCGTCGCCGAGTCGCTCGTCCCCGTCCCGATGATGATGTTCGTGGGGTCAATGAAGATGGTTCCCGCGTTTCCTTGATCCGCAATGACCGAGACCCAACCTTCGTATTCCAAGTGCTTGCCAGAAACTTCGACGAAACCCCCGTCACCTCCCTCTCGACCTCCTTCCGCGTAGATGTTTCCAGAGAACTGAGTCTTCTCGTCGGACCAAACGATGACTCGTCCGCCATCTCCAAGTTGGAGCGCATTCGCGCGCACGACGGCTTGTTCATCGAAGAACGTTGTGCGCGCGTTTCGAATACTCGTATTGCGGCCTTGGTAGTCTCCTCCAATCAAAATCGTTCCGCCGCCGGAATAACCGTCTGCGATCAGACTGCTGCTTCCCGCGAGATCGACCGACGCCCCGAGCACTTCGATGCGTCCGCCCAACGCCCCGGTTGTTGCTGCGCTGACATCGATTGTGCCTTGAACACGAGTAAGCGAATCGCTGTCCAATGACACGGAACCGCCCGGTGAACGAATCGCCCCGGACTCAGTGATCTCAATGTTTTGGGAAGCGACGAACTCAGCGTTTCCTGAATCAAGCCAAACAGTTGCATCAACGGAAATTGAATCGCCTTCAACGAACAGATCGCCGTTCACCAGATGAAGTTCGCCGACGATGTCAATGGAATCGAAGTCGCCCCCAAAGGTCACACGATCACCGAATGATCCAGCGAAACCGTCAATGAACAAACGGTTTGGTCCCTCACCATCTGCTGACGATTCAATCTGCAGGCTACTTGTTGGATTAGCAAAGTAGATCGAAATGGATTCTTGGTACGATAGCGTTGCATTCGAGTTGACATCGTCGCTTGAGAGGACCAGTTGATTGGTCGCGGCATTGTCCCATGGGTTCGTTTGACCGCCGACGCTCAAGACCGAATCATCAGCCGCCTCAATGAATCGCTGGCTCTCGGCAATAGCGTTCTGAGTGACGCTGGAAAGATTGTCAAAACTGACTTCAAGATTCGACGACGCGTTGTTTATTTCGATGCGGCCGGCATCCAAGTCTTCGAGCAGATAGATCAGTTCCTGAACGCGCTCAAGCGAATCGAGTTGCAGCGAGTTTTCGCCACCCTGTCCGTCGACCGTCACGTCTACGGAGGTTGTGTCATCCAGGAAGTTGATGCGAAACTGATCGTCATCGGTCGATCCGACGAGGCGAATCGAGCTCACGCGGTCTGCAGATACCGATTCAACCAATTCTCCGTTTCGTGAGACTTCGATCCGCTGATCAGCGATTTCGACTTCGAACTCATCAGCAAGTCCGTCGTCGGCGTCCTGTCCCGCATCGACGACCAGTTCGCTCACTACCGCATCGGCATTGAGTACGCGGCGACGCTCTAACTTGGTGATCCCCAGTTGTGCTTCGAGTTCTTGCCTTGGGCACGAGCGTTTCGCCCAGCGGCGGAGAGCAGATGAGATCCAACTCATGGACAACACTCGAGGGAGAGAAAGTGAACGCAGGTGATAGAATCAAATCCGTGCGAACGATGGGCGCAATGTTGAAAAATTACCTCACTCTCTCGACGCGTACGCCGTATTCTCCGTCACGAAGAACACCCCGAAGTTTGCAATTCGCTACAAGCGTCCTAAGTTGTCGGATCCGTCGGTTTACGCTTTCTCTGCAGGCTTGTTTTCCTCGCTCTGGCACGATTGAAAGGGTCGTACTGGCGGAACCGATTGAGCCGCTTTACGATGAAATCGCTTCCCCCATGAAGTTGATGGACGAATAGGTCATGCATTAAGAGGTGCTGGACCTCTTCTCATTGCAACGCTTCACCTCGGTCCGTTCACGTGCACACAAACAAGTCTCGTTTCGAGGTCTGGAAACGCGGCATCTTGTTTGGAATCATCTTGTTGCATTCAGG
>JBCCOI010000777.1:0-3130 GCA_039025515.1 Planctomycetota bacterium | reverse complement strand
GCGTGGATCAGTAGCGCGGGTCTGAATCAATTGATCAATCTTCAGGCGGAGGCCCGCACGTTGGGAATCCGGATTCGGGTTCGCAACTTGTGCGAGGTTCTGCGGGAAGTCTTTCAGCTGACCCGTTTAGAGCGAGCGTTTCAGTGCGAGGAGCGCAGCGGCGAAAGTCCTTTGATCAGCGTTCGCTAGCCGAGTTCGCCATCGGAGCATTTTGCGGCTGGCAGTTTTCGGAACGCGGGCCGCAGCCATGAAACCCATTGCGAAATGCTCGGATCAGCCGCAAACTAGTGGTTGAACGAGGCATTGCGTTTCTGCCTCTTCCTTTCGCAGCCCCTTCGACCGGCCGGTGGAATGACGCCTGTGGATTCGTGGACCTTTCGGCGAGAAATTCAGAGTGACACCAGCGTCGGGAGTGGGCTCGTTAACGGCCTGATTGACGAGATGACACGTCGAGAGTGGCCGGCGACGGATCTTTTTCGCACTCAGCTCGCTTATGAAGAAGCGATCGTCAATGCGATCCGTCATGGAAATCGATCCGACGAAGAGAAGAAGGTCGTTGTCGAGATGGTTTGCGGGCTCGACGAGGTCTCGATTACCATCACCGATGAAGGCGAAGGGTTTGACCCTTCGACGATTCCGGATCCGAGAAGCGAGGAGCTTCTCGAGGTGCCCGGTGGACGCGGCGTGCTATTAATTACCGAGATCATGGATGACGTTCAATTCAACGATCGCGGAAACCAGATCCGGATGCTCAAGCGTCGCAGCGAAGATTCCGACGAAAACGAATAGTTCGTCGCAGTCGCTACTTCTCCCTCCGCGTGAAGGCCGCCGGTGATCCGTACCACGAAGGATGATGGCCTTCGCGGACTGCCAGAAGGATCGCCTTGCCGTGCAGGTGCTCGGCCCCGTGCGTGTAGTCCCATTCCAGCCGTTCGGCATAGTGAAGGAGCCGCAATCGTGGTTCGGCTTCGAGTGCCCAGCTTGCGAGTTGATTCGGACGGAAATAGTTGATCACGGCGTCTGCGGTCTCGCTTGCCGGAGCGTTGCTTTCGCTGCCGGGAATCTTGTCGCTACCTGGGTCTTCCGTCGAGTGGACTTCGACGTAAAGCATTCCTGTCGGTGTGAGCCCTTTGACAATCCGCCCCCAGACGGAGGAGGCTTCGTCCGCCCCTATATGATCGAGAACGGTGGTCGCGCAGATGACGTCGAAATGGTTCGGCTCGATTTCGAAATCGCAAACATTTGCGACGTGCGTCGTCACTTGATCAGCCAAGCCCTCCGATGCGGCTCGTTGTTGAATTCGCTCGGTTCCTCTGGGGCTCAGGTCGACCGCAGTCACTTGGAATCCGGCCTTGGCAAGTGCTAGCGTGTCTCTACCGGCGCCGGCACCCAAGTCCAACGCTCGGCGGCCGTCAAGACTGACCTGAGCGAGATAGTCGACCAGTGGTCCAGATGGGACTTTACCGTAGGCGATGTCTTCACGGTCGTAGGGTTCGAAAAAAGGGTCGTCGACGGTGGCCATCAGCCAGATTCCAAAAAAAGAAAAAAATAGAGGCTTTAATTCCAAGATCGTCTACGCTTGAACGAAAGACTTCGACGAAAGCGGTGGGGAATGCGCCGGCAGTCGGCATCTCCCTTGTGTATGCCACCCCGGACTTACGTGAAACCGCAGTTATTGCACAAAAGCTAACTTGTCAGTCACGAGTTGGCCCCAGCTTCTCTCGACGCGAATTGAAGACAGTAGATCATGCGAACGGCCTTAAAGTGGAGCTGGTTTGGATGTGTGATGCTGGCCGCGTTCGGCTACATGTGCACGGGGCTTTCCGAACGATCTGACCGCCAAGAGAGCGGCTCCGGCCTTGAAGCCAAATCGGCTTCGTTGAAACGGCGAAGTCCGGCGTCGTCCCAGGATGGGCTGGGTGATGTTGTCTCAGCCGTTGATGCGGCTCATGCGGAGACAGTCGATCGCGCGGACTTGCAGATGGTTGACGCCGCGGATTGGCTTGCGATCTGCCGCCGGATGTCGCTTGCGCTGGTCGGAAGTGGGCTTTCACTGGAAGAAATCCGGCAGCTCGAGCGTTTGCCAGAGGACGATCGCGAGTCGGTCCACCTCGCGAATCTGCTCAAAGACCCTCGATTCCATGACTACTGGGCGGAGCGATGGACGAGATTTTTGGTCGGCGCGGACGAAGGCCCGTTCGCCGTCTACCGGCGACGAAGGTTCCGCCATTGGATGACGGAGCAGATTGCCGAGAACCGTCCCTATGATGAATTTGTTTCGAACCTGATCACTGCCGAAGGACTTTGGACCGATCAGCCCGAAGTGAATTTCTTGACTGTCACGTTCGACACGAACGATGGGAGTCCCGACCCCGTTCGTTTAGCCGCCCGGACAAGTCGCGCGTTTTTGGGCCTTCGTATCGACTGCCTCCAATGCCACGACGATTTCCTGGGGAATGTCAGCTTGGGGGAGACGGCTGATCTTCGCGAAGGACAGCAGACGGATTTCCATCAGCTGGCCGCATTCTTCACCAGCGCCAAGATGAACGGATTGCAAGGCATTCGTGACGGCGACGTCGACTACAAGTATCAGTACCTAAACGAGGATGAGGAAGTCGCCGTTGAGCCGGCCGTTCCGTTTGGGCAACGTTTCTTTCCGACGGAGGGGACTCCGCGAGAGAAATTGGCCGGCTGGATCACCCACTCTGAGAATCGTCAGTTCGCGCGTGCTGCCGTCTCTCGATTCTGGGCCTTGATGTTTGGCCTTGCCCCCGCTGAGTCGGTCGACAACTTGCCGCTCAATGAACGCCTGCCAAGAATGCTTGATCCGATCATTGATGATTTCCAAAAATATCGTGACGTTCGCCGCACGATCTCGATCATCGCCAAGTCAGCTCCTTTTCGCGTAGACAGCCAAGCGGACTTTGAGATTACTGCGCGACACGAGAATGCATATGCAGCGTTCCCGTTAACTCGACTGCGAGGTGAGCAGGTCGCGGGCTCGATCGTTCAGGCTTCCAAGATTAAAGCGATTGATCGCGACTCATCATTCCTCGTGCAACTGATTCGTTTTGGGTCGATCAATGATTTCCTTGAACGTTACGGCGATCTCGGCGAGAACGAGTTTTCG
>JBCCOI010000776.1:0-3131 GCA_039025515.1 Planctomycetota bacterium | reverse complement strand
TCATGAGTGGACGTTTTCTCATCTTCGGTAATCGCACGAGTGAGCTTCGCTCGCAACATCAAATAGAGACGAGATGCAATGAGTCGGGAAGCAAACGGATTCAATCATATTATCACGCAGTTTTTGAATGCCGACACATTTGCCGTAGCGGGAGCATCCGCGCGGCCGCACAAGTACGGATTCAAGGTTTTTGACGCATTGATCAACTCGGGACGACGCGTCTTTCCGATCAATCCGACGAGCGACCTGATTGCGGGCCATCAAGCGTACGCTTCAATCAGCGAATTGCCGACCGTCCCGCAGTCTATCTCAATCGTGACCCCACCGGCGGTAACCCGGCAAATCGTCACCGACGCAATGGATGCAGGCGTTCAAAACTTGTGGATGCAACCCGGTGCTGAAGATGCCGAGTCAAGTCGGCGTGCTCGCGGCGCCGGATTGAATGTGATCGACGACGGGAGTTGCATTCTCGTTCAATTGGTCTTGGATCCGTGAGGCAAGTTGCGGGCGATTCGTCAGTTACTTGACAATCTCCCCCAAAGCCGCGGCAATCGCTGTCGTTTCGAATGCGGGGTCGTCAAAGTCCTTCGCGTACTGCTTGAGTGCAAGTCCCAGCCTTCGCGATACCCGCTTGGTCTCTTCGCGGCCGTAGAAGTTGACGAGTTCGTCCGGGTCTTGGGCTCGGTCAAACAGCCAGGGAACATCATCCACCGAAAGAACCAGTTTGTAGCGATCATCTATTGCTGCAACCCAGTTGGAAACCATCCCTCCGCTACGAAGGAATGTCACATGAGCAGACTTTCTCTGTTCGCGTGCTGTACCGGCATCGGCCAACTCCTTCGATAAGTCTCGGCCGTGGTCGTTCGGATCGGCTTGCAGAGAGAGCAGCCCCATCGTGGTTGGCGTTAAGTCAACGGTACCGATCGGCTGCGTGTAGTATTCACCAGCCTTGATGCGGGGCGGAAAACGCAACACGAAGGGTACACGAGCGGAGCCCTCATAAGGATTTCCCTTGTTCAATCGATCGTGTTCGTAACAAAGGTCACCGTGGTCGCTCGTCAGTATAAGCAGAGTCTCATCTAGCTTGCCGCGATCGGACAGGTGTTCGTAAATGCGACCGATGTTGTCGTCGATGCACTGCACCATACCGAAGTACTTCGACATTTGATCGCCTCGAAAGACTTCGTGCTTCTGTGAACTACCCAACCACTTTGGTGTCGCCGGGCGGTCTTTGCGCTGGAACGTGCGTGGCGGCTGAAAAGGAAGGTCGTCGAATCGACGATCGTATGGAGCACGAACCGTGTTCGGCCCGTGCGGATCCGGATAGCTGAGCACGGCAAGGAAAGGCTGGTCCTCATCACCTTCAGCTAGGAACTCAAGCGTACGATCGGTCAACCAATCGGTCGCGAACGTTTGCTCGTCTGCTCCGTCGAGACCATAGGTGGGGCTTTGCTTCTTCCTCGCGCCAACGGCAGGACTCCCATTCTCAATGATGAATTTTTTCCAGTGCCCACGATTGAACATGTACTTCTTGAATCGGAAACCTCCGTCGACAAGTGGGGCCCATTCCGGCTTTCCCTCACCGGCAAGATGCCACTTTCCAAAGTAGCCGGTTCGATAACCAGCATCTCCAAGACGGTCCGCGAGCGTCGGAATACGTCGGTCGAGCGTGAGGTTGTTTTGCGGAGCACCCGTGGCATGCGGATACCGACCGGTGAACATTGCGGCGCGACAAGGCGTACAAACCGGCGAGGTGGCGTACGCTCTCGTGCAGATCACCCCTTCTTTCGAAAGTTGATCAATGTTTGGCGTAGGAACAACCGCCCCAATTCCCCACATCTCCGCCTGTTCTCGTGGCATCAGCTTGCGATAGCAACCGAGCGTTCGAAAGTTGTGCTCGTCTGTGACGATCAGCAAAACGTTGGGCTTCGTAATTGGAGATTCGTTGTTTTGCTCGCGTTCGGCAACTCCTTTCTGTCGAACTGACTGCGCGTCACAAACGCACGGAAAGAAAAACAAGCAAACGAGAAAGGTCACTTGGCGAGTCATCAAGGTTGCTCCGGGACAAAATCAGGCGGCGTGCAGTTTGTAAAGCATACTCGTTAACGGCAGCGGCGCGAGCCGAGTCGCTGCTCTCTTGGGTACGTCTCTTCCGATGCAGCGGCACACTCACCGACAAGATCTGCGCAACGCCGCAAGCCCAGCTAAACTGGGAGAAGAGTCGTTAGCACGAGATTCTCATTTCGTTGCAAGCAGGCCTCTCAATTGGCAGGTGCAACGTTTCGTACACGAGTTTGTTCAGTCGCCTTCGAGAATTCAAATCGATGTTGACCCATTACACTTTCGCACTGTTCGCTTGCTTGATCCTTTTTCCGTTACAAGAGTTGCCCGCAGAGAAGCTGCTCTTCGAGGATCGATTTGAACGCGAGGAATCTCAGGAACGGACAGAAGAGATCGGTGGGAAATGGAAAACCAACAGCAACAGTCGAGCGGATGGAAACAAGCAGGTCGACTTAAAAGACGGATTCATTCACGTGATGCGCCATCCAAAAGCCGATCATGCCGTTTCGATCGTCCACCCGGCAAACTACACCAATTGTCGTGTCGAAATCCGATTCAAAATTAACGACAAGAAAGATGACCTGGGCATCGATTTCGCCGACATGAAATGCAAGGATGTTCATGCCGGTCACATTTGCAAAGTGTTCTTCCGACCGAATGAAGTCGAGATTGTTGACTTCAAGAATGGACGCATGAAGAAAACGTACCGTGATCGTCTTGCGAGTGGACAAGTTTCAGCGGAAGAGAAGCAAGCCCTCAAACAGTGGCAACATAAGGCAAATTTTGAAACCAAGCTTGGACAGTGGCACGATGCTGTCGTCTTGATGACGGACACTTTGATTCAGGTAACGATCGACGGCGAGCTCGTTGCTGAGTTCGATTCACCAGGAATTGGCCACGCAAACAAAGACATGATCCGATTCTCGGCTCGACGAGAAGTTTCCTTGGATGATGTCGCCGTCTACGCGTTTGATGTGGACGAGTCACTGCCGAAAACGAGCAAACCGGTCAAGCATCTTTTCGTGGCAAAACTACTTCTGCGTAAATTCGAACAGGTCGGGATCTCGGAC
>JBCCOI010000775.1:0-3139 GCA_039025515.1 Planctomycetota bacterium | reverse complement strand
GTGCGTGATCAGCTCAAAGCAAACTGCACGCGCGGAATCCGGCAGGTTGATTCGCGGTTCACTGATCGACCGGTTTGGACGACAAACGGAGACATAGAGTTTATAGATAGCGAGTGGGATCTTTGTGTTGTGACTGAGTACGTAAACGACGCCCAAGATAAGATGCATCTAGGTAAGTAGCTCGAAAAGCTTGAGCCGATGGGCGATAGCCCCGGTTATATGAGCCGATGGGCGATAGCCCCGGTTAGGTGAGATAGGAACCCCGGCCAAACGGCTTTACCAGTCCCAGATGGAACCGCGGCTATCGCCGTTCGGCTCAGGTGGAGAGGCTAAGTAGTTCCGTGCGGCGCAACGGCATGCCGCTTGACTCCTATTCTCGTGCGATTTGATCGAGCACTTCTTGTGTCAATCGTTTACTGTACGAATGCAGTTTCCAATGACCGGGAGACCAACCGATCAAGAATCTGCAGAAGTCTGCCCAGGCGAACGGGTAAAGACTTCGCCACTCGGCTTCGAGCTCATCAAAACAGACTTCAACCTCACGTCTTGCCAGCGCGGATTTCAGTTCTTGGAAGTAAAACTCCAGCAGAGCGTTCTCCTGCTCACCCGCTTCCTGAGCGCTGAGACAACTGCTGATGAAGTAGGCGACGTCCTTCATTCCGCAGCCACGGCCAACGTATTGAAAGTCGACGGCGGCAACGTTTGCTTCTTTCGAGAAACAAAAGTTAGCAATTTTTGCGTCACCATGCACCAGTGTTTGAAATCGAGCTTCGTTGAGTCGACGGTCAATCGATCTCGCCGATTTCTTAAGCATCCCTTTCGGCATCGCGGCATATTCATCTGGACGCGTATCCAAGTGCCAGTACGTCCCCGTCGGCCAAAGACCGTCACCGGGGTTGCCCAAAAACGCCGCATGAAAAGAGGCGATCCAGCGGAGACATCCACGAATCTGTTCATCTCTCGGCGTGTTGACTCGTTCATTGAACCCCAACGCATCTAAGTCATCCATAACGATGACCCAGCCGAACTTGTTTTCTAACGCTCGCGCGGCAACTAAGCCTGGGACCGTGCAGTCTTCTCCACAATCGGACGAGTAAGACTCATAGAACCGGGCTTCCACTTGATATGAGTCAACCTTTCTCTTGTGCGAAGTATCGCCACTCCAGCCTCTACGATTCTTTCGGTCTCGTGAAAGATCGATGTGCTTGATCATCACCTTCTCAGGTGTTCTGCCGATCAAACGTGCCCTTTGGATGACGCCGTATCCGCTCCACAGGTTTTGGATAACCTCGTTCAGCTCAACAGACTTCGCGCCCGTGATCTCCACAATGAATCCGGCAATTGACTTCACTGGGATGCAAATACAATTGGCTGACGGGAATGCGGCTGGCGGGACTGCCGCTGACGGGACTCTCTACGCATTAAACGTCCGCAGCATCTTGCGGCCTTTGTAAAGATTAAAAACGTCTTCGGCTCCCATTGGTCGCGTGCGACTTGCGGTCGCCTGGTCCATCGTTTCCAGCCCATCGGTAACGACGATGCACTGCGTCTCTTCTCGCGTGGCCGAGAACACGCCGGCTCGTTCATCGAGGAACAGTCCCAGCAGCACGGGCTGGATCGAGTCGTAACCCAGATGTTGCAGATGCTGCCCGAACGTTTCCATCACCCGCAATTGTGCTTCGTTCATCGCGTCACGGGGGACCGTGAAAATGTCTTCGTGCTCGGCGTGCCAACCGGCGTAGATTGCAAAGATATCGTCAACGGGTAAATCCGCGAGGTCGCAACCCATCGCAAAGGTTGCCGGCCCCGTCATCCCGATATTGCTATAGACTCGGTCGCCCGAGTTGTATTGGAAGCTCACCAACGTTACGTCAACGGGATTTGTGAAGCTTGGCCAAAGTAGACGGCGAGTCTCTAAGACTTCGACGTGCGTTGGCGGTAAGCCAGCTTGATGGGGTTGGCTAAGCCACAGAGCCATTTCGGCTTCCGACGTGGCCTCGGCGGTACGATAAGATTCATCGATCTCGTTCCCAAAACCCAACTCATCTGCGTAGTGAATGGCTCGCAGTCTGGCGGAAGGTTCTTCGGCAAGTTCAAGGAGGCGTTGTTTGCCTGCTTCGTCGCCCAAACGAGCTAGCGCTCCGGCAGCTTCACATTGGACCCTGCGGTGGCGTAGCTCGAGCGTTTGATTCAGTTTCCCGATTGAGGATTCATCCCCAATGATGGCCACCGTGTCACACAGCGAAACCGCCAGCGCGACGGATTCCGATAAACGTTCCTGCACTGTCTGCACATCATCGCCGAACGTCCGCGGATCTTCTTCGAATTTACCTAAGCGATTCGTCAGCTCACCAAGTAGATGATTCAGCACCGCGAGGCGATCGGCCGCAGGGTGTGTTTCCGTTCGTTCGGAACGAACCAGATAATTCGCGAGATCCAGAATCGATGCTGCCAGAGCGGGTTCGGAAAGGCAGTCGAGAAGTCTTGGAAAGACGGCGTCGATCGGCCAATCGTTGTGCTGCATGAGTGGGCTCAACACTTGTGCGCCCTGCATCCATTGGGTCGGAGGACTGACTTCCAGCCGCGAAACCAAGGCCTCCAGCGTCTCCCTGGTTCGTACGACCGCGAGCAATTGAAGAAGAAGGTGGCGATTCGATGTACCCTCGGGCAACGATCGATCGATGCTCGCAATCACGTCGCCACGCAACTGGGAAAGGTGCTCGTCGGATTCCGCGAGCATGAGATGTCGATGAGCGATACCCAAGAGCGTTCCAATGATCGCCGGGTCGGATTTCGAGAGTGGCTGTGAACGGACTGCAAGCTGCGCCAGTATCTGGACTCCGACTGCGGAGCCGCCCTCTGCGAGTTCCTTCAGATGGTAGGCAGCAGCGACGGGATCGGCGTCCGCGGTGACCAGTTTCGATAAGATCTCTTCGGCTTTCATCCGAGAGATGGTCGCCTACCGAATCGGCATTGTCCACCGTAGAAGCCGGTCAGTAGGAAGCTTTCTTTCCGGAAAAACGTGAGCTCCCCGAATTCGATTTCCATTGATTGTCACGGACCGTTCGGCGGGAAGCGCGGCGCAAAATGAGCTGCATGCAAACACCGGTCATGATCAAGCTGCCGACGAATCCGATTG
>JBCCOI010000774.1:0-3142 GCA_039025515.1 Planctomycetota bacterium | reverse complement strand
TTCGACTTCACTCATGATGTGTGTCGAGAACACCAGGCACTTCCCATCATCTCGAAGACGGCGAATGACGCCGAGCAGGTTTCGAGCGACGAGCACATCCAAGCCAAGCGTCGCTTCGTCAAAGACGAGCACAGGAGGATCGTGAATCATCGCCCTTGCGATGGACACTTTCTGCTTCATCCCCGTCGACATTTTTCCGCCGGGGATATCGCGAAAATCGTTCATCCTCAATTGATCAAATAATTGTTCTTGCCGTTCGCGCAGCGAAGTAGCCGTCATTCCATGGAGTCGCCCAAAGTATTCGACCAGCTCCCATGCCGTCATGCGTTCGTAGATCGCGGTATTGTTGCTGACGAAACCAATGTTTCGCCTGACGTGAGCTGAGTCTCGAACGACATCGTAGCCGGCAACGGTCGCGATCCCTTCGGTCGGTTCCAAAACCGTGCTCAACATGCGGAGAACCGTCGTTTTACCGGCACCGTTTGGACCAAGCAGTCCAAAAATCTCCCCCTGTTTGACTGAGAAGGAAACCCGGTCAACCGCTACAAACCTCCCACGCTGCAGATCCTCATACGTCTTTGAAAGATGCTGTGCATGGATCATGTGGAAGGACACCGGCCGAATTACGAAATTTTCTCTTTGGAGCGTAGCTCATCATGCGGTTCGGATGCTGCAATTCCGCGTACCGAAAAAGGGGATGAATGCTGATCGCTCCGAACAATCGTTCGATGCCACAGCGATTCACAAATTACCCCGCCTTGAGGAGGGTTCGCCGAACCGTGAGCTAGGATCCTAATGAATCCGCGTTCGTCGCGACGATGACTCACTTCGGTGGAATCGGTAGACTGAGTTTAACGACCGTTGACGGTTTTCTTTCATCATTTGAATCATGGCAAGAAACGAAAAACTGAAGTCACGAATTCGCGAATCCGCCAAACGACGCAAGGACCGAGTTCGACGGGAGTCGTCTGAGGATCAACAAGTGCTGGCGGTGGCGAAGTCAGACGCAGCACCAGACACGGCCGGTATCATCGTGTCGGCGTGTCTGGAATTTGAGAAACTCCACGGCGACTTGCGTGACCAAGAGGTATTGGCTGCGTTGCGAGGATTGATGCGAGATCGTCAGCCTCAGGCAGGTCGCGGTGCCGATCTCTACGAATTTTTGAAGAAGGCCGGTGAAGAAGAGTCCGTGTCGCTTGAACGGCTTTCGACGTGCGCCGATCAAATCCACGCGATCGCAAGGCAGCATCTATCGGAGGAAAATCCGCACAGCCTTACACAGTACTTTGGCCTTCTTCGGTAGCGTACACCAGGACGCTGCCGCAAAACCCATCGAATGGATCTCGATTGGATTGGTTAGGACGATGGTTGGTTGACGGTGTAGAGCCGTTCGAGTTTCTCGGGTTCACTGGCTCCTTGATTCGCCATCGCCAATTGTAGTTGGGAAAGAGAGTCTTCGGGATCGCTCAGGCGATTCAAGGCATCGCTGGCAGCGATTTGATAGGGAAGCAGGGAGTTGTAATCAGCGATTTCGGCGGCACGCTCGAAATAAATCCGAGCCTCTTCAAGGTTTCCTTGATGTTGATGATCGAAGCCTCGGAGGAGTGACGCCACCGCGCGAGCGAACGGGCTAAATCCAGCCTCCAGACGTCGCAGTGAATTCGCAATCGTGTTTCTTGAGATGATTGCTCCACTTGCTTCAGGTCCTGCGGAGCGGGCAAGCTGATGGAGCCCGACCAGTGCTGTTAGGTGATCGACCATCGTGCGAATCAGGGTGATGCGTTTCAGAATCGATTGGCACACCTGCCTTCGTAGCGACATCACCGCGGACGCAGCAGCCGCGAAGCGTCCTTCATAGATTAGGCATTGTATTTCTTGAAACGCACACAGAAACTCAGATGCCTCCAACTCTTCGGTTCGAGGGAGCATCGCGACGTTCTTTTTGCAGAGTGAAGTCAGGCGATCACACTCTCCCCGTATCAGGAATGCGTTGCCGGCATATCCGGATGTCGAAACCAAATGTTGATAACCGTCGGCGCGTCGAACGGAGTCTTCCAACATGTCGACCGCCGAGTCATACATTCCTTTCCAGTGTCCCAGATGCCACTGAGACCACAGTTGTACCCAGGTCAGTTGTCCAATTTCACTTCGTTCCGAAGCCGAGCGCATGAGATTCGAAAAATTGAAATCTTCGGAACTCGCGGTCACTTCGACATGAAGCTCTTGCCAACGCATCGAAAACAACTTGATGAGCGAAAGAGTGCGCGAAAACTCTGCGAGATCTGGATGAGACTTTTCGTGTCGCAAGCGTTCGCGGATGACGGAGAGTCTTCTCTCCATGTTCAAAATCTTTTTGCCACTTTCAGCATTCAGGATGATGTCCCAAAGGCACGAGACAGCGGCGAAGTGAAACTCTTCGTTGCCGACTCCGAGGTTGTCCTCAACGCCCTCGATGACTCGTTCGCTTCCCGCAGAAACAAGCTGGATCGCGTGATGAACATCGAAGAACGCGAGCGATGCACTCAATTCGCTGCAGCATCGAAGATCACGTCTCGAAATCGGTCGTATTGAACCCAGCGGTGTGTTCTCAGCTTTCTCCAAAAGCATCCGAGACGAATTCGCCACGTTTCGCATTAACGCAGATGGACCAACGTTTTCGACGGAGAATCCGAATTCCCGCGAAAGCTGCACCAGAAACGGGCGAGCGCGATCAACCCTGCCGCACCGGATGAGCAATATGGCAGAGACCACCATTAAACGTTGCTCATCTTTGGATGATCTCGCTTGCTTGGCCAACAGTACGTAGTACTCCGCCGCCTTCTCAGGCATGTCAGCTTGAAAGAAACAGCGAGCCGCGTCGCGCAGATGCTTGTCTCTCGCGTCACCGGTTACTTGCTTCAGCACTCGCTCGTGCCATTCTCCGGCTTCACGCTTTGCGAGCGTCACGTCGGCGTGCTCCGCCGCGATGATCGCATACGGTAAGGCAGCGCCAGCAGCGCCAGCGGCATAGAAGTGTTTCGCAATTCTTGACGCCAAAAACTTCGACCGCTGTTGGCCGGACAGCAGTTGGGCCCAGCACAAATGGGCCTCGCGAATATCGTCCTCCGAGAAGCTTGCGATCAGTCCGTCCGTCATGGCGTCG
>JBCCOI010000773.1:0-3144 GCA_039025515.1 Planctomycetota bacterium | reverse complement strand
GTGCTCGGTGGTGCGCTGCCCCAAAATTGCGTCTGGGACTCGGATCGGAATGCGATCACCTTTCGCTTCGACCAAGGAAGCGTCCGTCTCTTCGTCGTTCCACCGGTAGGTGTATGGTTTCCAATCGAGACCATCGAGCAGCAGAATCTGGGTCTCCAGCTTTTTCGGCTTGACCTCACCGCTGTTCGTCACAACCTCCCGACTGATCGTATTCGCGAGGACGGTTCCATTTGGATACGCTCTATCAATCGGTTCCGAACCGGGGATACCAATCACACGAGATCCCTTTGCTCCTCCCCGGTACATCGTTGCTTTGGGTTGGTAAGCAATCACGCCTGGCGATGGACGCAAAGTGTTCAGGTCGTCATACAACCCGGTCTGTGAAAGCAAGCGAGGAAACGCCGATGTTTGCGCCTGTTGATTGGGAACAAGTCGGTAGATGCCACCTCCGCCGAAATCGACCATGAGGAGGTCCTTGTGGCCCTTCGGAGTGTCGTTGACGTTTGCCAATTTGAAGTCGATCAAACGTAGGCTCGTCTTCGCAGCAACGGTTAGTTGCGGATTCTCCGGGTTACTCACATCGGCCGCCCAAACCGTTCCGTTCATGTAGCAACCGAAAACGTATTGGTGCGTGAGACTTGGGTCTTCGCGAACGAGCGAAGATGTCTTCGGAAGGAACATGCCGCCCGTGATCGATTGTGCGCGGTCACGTTCCATCACGATGACCGGCAAGATCGGTCGACCGGGGCCGGAGGGTTGGTCGGGCTCGACGGCATAAGGACCTTCGAAAAGGCTCCAGCCGTGATTGCCACCTTTCGAAATCTGATGAACCAGTTCACATCGTTCCCAACCGACATCCGCCACCCAAAGTCGCTCAGTCGTGGGATGGAACGCAGCTCGAAAGCCGTTGCGAATTCCGAATGCAAAAATTTCTCCACGAGCATTCGGGTGCTGCAAAAACGGGTTGTCGTCCGGAATGACGTACGGCTCTTCGTTCGTTGCACCGCGAACATCAATTCTCAATACGCTGCCGCGAACGTCCTTTAAATTTTGCGCGGTCTTCAGTTTGTCCGGAGGAAACGGCGGTGCACCATCGCCGGTGCAGATATACAGCATGCCGTCTGGCCCGAACCGCAAGCAAGCACCGATGTGATCACCGGAAGGATACGTCAAAAGATCGATTCGCGTTTTGGGGTCAATCCGTGGAGGATTCTCTTTGGTCACTTCAAACCGTGAGATCCGAGTGCCGCCGTCGACGAAATGTGGCTGAATCGACCAGACGATGTAGAGGAATCCATTCGATTCGAAGTTCGGGTCCAAAACAAAGTCACGCGCAGCCGCAATCTTTGCTTGCTCCGTTTCTTGAACATGCGACCACAAATCAAGCATGACAAAAGCATCTTTGGGATCGCCGCTAGAGGCGAAAGCCTTGATCACGCCGCGTCGTTCGAGAACCAGATGAAGTCCAAGCGATGGTGCCTCCGCAAAGCTGATCGGTGACTGGAAAGTCAAGTCCGGCCAGATGCGTTCCGCTTGAAATGGCGGTGGCGGATCGGGAGAACCGACCAAACGCGATGTCGTCCATTGGACGCGGGTTCGAGAGTGCTGCTGTTCGGTTTCGTCAGCCGCCAGTTCACAACAATCGGTTGTGAACAACAACACAGAAAAGAATGCGGCGGCCGAAAGCCATATGAGCCGTTTCGACGCAAGGGTCATCGATGGGATTCCGAGCGATTCAAAATGAGAGGAGCGTGAAGAGTCCTTGAATGATAAGCCGATCGCGCGACCGATTGTTCAAATCGAACCACCCGAATGAGTAGATTTTCCAGGTGTTCGCAAATCAAGCCATTTTTCATGCCTACAAAACGCTGGTGTGATCGCAGGCTGCGACGGTAGACTCCCGCATGGAGAAGCAGTGATGCGAAATTTCGTTGAGTTCGATCTGACATGAGCGACCCTTCGGGCCTCAATCCATACCGATCCACCGTCTTCGAATCTCCCGATTCGAAGCTGGTGGTGGAGAAGAGCGTTGGTTTCGATTTGACCGAGCGTCAAATCAGAAAGCTCCGCTCGCACAGCTTGATCTGCGCGATCCCCTTTACAGTTTTGGCGGCATTCGTCGCGGTGAGCGGCTGCATTGCGATGTGGCGCGGTGAACCAGACTTGCTCACCCTTGTTGCCAAGTGGCGGTTGCCAGCTTGGTTGAGCATTGGTTTGATCCTGCCGGTCGCGTTGCTGTTTCCGGTCGGTGTTTCGTTGGCGAATCAGACAATCAAGGGGCATCGCTTTTTGGTTTGGGTCGGCGCGATCCTCTTTTTCTTGGGCGGGTCGGGTGCGATGGGCATTCTCACGACAGTCTCCGGTGGGCAAGGCTTGTTCGGACTTGCGCAGCTTTTTGGAGCGTCTTGCTATGCATCGCTACTTACGGGTTTCGCCGTCTTCGCGATCATTTTTCGCGGCGTCGCCAAAAGATGCCGTTTCGGGAGCATCGCAAAGTACTTTGAACTCACGATTCCGTGTTTGGGACTTGCTGCCGTTTCGGTCTCCGCCTTGGTGATGGTTTCGGGCTTGGACGCGGCGTTGCAAGACTGGCTGGCTTTCGCGAGCTACGCGATCGTCGTCGCGGTTGTTGTTTATGCGATTTCGCTTTTCAAACTGAGCTTCGGACTCGATCGGCTGAGCAGAGATGGCTCACTCGTTCCTCGCTCGAGCGAGGAACGCCGTCTGTCTTCGTCGTCACGCAACGACTAAATTGCTCCTCTGACGCTGCGAACACTGTGTGCCATCGGCTCGCTGTGATGGATGCCCAATTGAATCTTTCTCCTGCAGGATGATGCTCTTCTGATGTCGATTCGCCCCTTCAAGAAACTGCTCGTCGCGAACCGAAGCGAGATCGCAACCCGAGTCTTTCGTAGTGCGACCGAGTTGGGAATCCGAACGGTGGCGATTTATTCGCACGAGGATCGATATGCCCTGCACCGCTTCAAAGCCGACGAGGCCTACCAGATTGGTGAGAGCGGCGAACCGATCCGTTCGTACTTGAACATCGAAGCGATCGTTGCGCTCTGTAAGAAGCACAATATCGATGCGGTTCACCCGGGCTATGGTTTTCTTTCTGAACGAGCCGCTTTCGCGGAAGCACTT
>JBCCOI010000772.1:0-3145 GCA_039025515.1 Planctomycetota bacterium | reverse complement strand
TGGATGTCAATTTTGGTCGGCTCCTGGTTTCGTTTACTGCCGCAGGGCAGCGGCTGCGTTTTGGTTTCGGCGAGCGTTTGATCGCGCTGACCAATGAATCGGACGAGTCCATGATTGCCATCGAGCTAAACCATGAACGAGTGCTCGGTACCGATCCATTGGTGGATGAAAATCACAAGTCCTCGATCGGATTCACCTCGATCAAGGGAACATTCACCATTGAGCAAGCGGCAGAATCAAAGCGTTTGAATGCATTGGAGCAACTTTCGCTGGACTTGGACGCATCAAGCATCAGCGACCCCGTTTTGTTGGAACAAGCTCCTGATTGGGTCGACGCCGAAATCGATAACGGTTCTCTGGAAGCCGAGGCGGCGGTCGCACTCCTGGAACTTGTGCGAGCGGACAGCGGCAATTCGTTGACACTCGCTCTTCGTCTGGCACTTGAGTTTCGACGAAGCGAAGTGGCCGCACTCGCCGGCCAATCGCTCCTGACGCTTGACGACGCATCTGCTTACTTCGGTGTGGATGGGCTTCTGAGTAAACCGAAGCAACGGCTGTACTGGGATTCGCACCTCGATGCACTCCGCTCGATGATGAATCGCGGAATCAAAGATGCGGCGGCGGTTCGAATCGCGATCGCTGGGGAAGGCGAAACGACGATGGACAACGCCGACGGCGACACTCTCTTCCGGCTGTTGACGGGATACTCGCAAGAACAGCTCGAAACGGGTGGCGATGCCGAGTTGGTAGCCGACCTGGAGTCGGTCTCGATGCCGGTACGTGTCCTCGCGATCGAGCATCTACGCGACATCGTCGGTACAACGGCTGCGTTTCGCCCGGAGGAGGAAGTCGTCGCCCGGCGCGAAACAGCGATCAAGACATGGAAGGTCCGTCTCCGTAAGGCCTCGATCCGTTATCCCACCGAAGAGAAAGCGGAAGCAACTCCGTAGAGCCAAAAACGATCCCATCGTCGCCTTTGCGATGCAGAAATCCGGCTTGAGCTGAGCCTTGGGAGCAGATCTAATCTGCTGTGAGGTTCGCAAGGAGTTCAACGGAGGATTGTGATGGCGACGACAAAGGTCAAACGGCAGTCAAAAGAGTCTCGAGACAATCGTGGTTCCACCAAGAAACGAAAGACGCCAAAGTCGCGCGTCAATCGCTTCCATCAAATCTTGGGCACGCTGACTTATTCGCAAGCGTGCAAGCTCCTCGGGGACAAAGGAGCCGAGTTGATCTCCGCGGGAGCTCGGACTTTCGAGATTCAGTCGGATCGCGACGTTTTCCTGGGTGGCGACCTTTTCCGAGTGCGAGTTGAGGACCCCGAAGTCGCCGGAGGCGTCGCGATCGTCTCGTTGACGCTTTCGTCGGACCGTAAAAAGCGGCTTGCCATCAATTGCGATCGCTGTGATGTTCCGTGCGAACACATGGGCGCCGCTTTGGAATACTTGCTGGACGCAAAAAGCGTTCTCGGTTTAGCGATGCCGCCCGATGAGGACGTGCCTCTGGAGCACTTGACGCCCGATGAATTGAGACAGCGCATGCTCGCCGATCGTCGCAAGCGTTCGATCGATGAAAAGATGTCGGTGCGAAGCATGAACCCCGAGAAACCCTGGTCGGATTACGTCGTCACCAGCGCCTCCAGTGGCCGAACGTATCGTGTCGCGATTCGCAGCTTGGAGGGAGACGATTCTTATTGCACCTGTCCGGACTTTGGCACGAATCGACTGGGCACCTGCAAACACGTCATGCATGTTCGATCGAAGATCGAAAAGCGTTTCTCGGCGGCGAAGCTTCGCGCGCCCTATCGCCGCAAGCGACTATCACTCGCACTTCGCTACGGAGACTTTGAAGGCGAACGTTCTGTCGGACTTCAGTTTTTCCTTCCGAGCGAATCGACGAAGGCCGGTGGTGACGAGAAGATGATCGAGTTGGTCGGACCGCTCGCGGATCGACCAACGGAGGATGCGTCGGATGCGATGACGCGTGTTCAGGCTTTGGAGACGGCCGGATACGAGGTGACGATTTATCCGGATGCCGAAGACTTCTTGCAGCGACGACTCACACAGTCACGCCTCAAGAGCCAGTGTGATGCAGTTCGCAAAGAAGTTGACGACCATCCACTCCGCAAGGAACTTCTGAATGCCGAACTTCTTCCGTATCAACTCGATGGGATCGCCTTCGCAGCCGGTGCCGGCCGAGCAATCCTTGCCGATGACATGGGGCTAGGGAAAACGATACAAGGCATCGGGACGGCCGAGTTGCTCGCCCGTCTTGCGGAGATCAAACGTGTTCTTGTGGTCTGTCCGGCGTCGCTGAAGAGCCAGTGGCGTTCCGAGATCCTTAGATTCTCGGGGCGGACAACCCAGATCGTGATGGGCAACGGTGCGGAACGCACGGAACAGTATCAAAGCGATGCGTTTTTCACGATTTGCAACTACGAACAAGTTCTCCGCGATCTTTCCGCTATCGAGACGGCCCCCTGGGATCTGATCATCCTGGATGAAGGTCAACGCATTAAGAACTACGAGTCCAAAACGAGTAACGTGATTCGTCAATTGGAGAGCCCGTTTCGATTGGTGCTCTCCGGGACGCCGCTTGAGAATCGTCTTGGCGAACTGTTCACGGTCGCGCGCTTCGTTGACGATGACCTGTTAGGTCCCGCCTATCGATTTTTCCATAACCATCACGTCGTCGATGATCGTGGAAAAACGCTGGCGTATCGAAATCTGGATTCCTTGCGTCAAACGATGCAACCAATCTTGTTGCGACGAACACGCCGGGAAGTGGCGAAGCAATTGCCCGACCGCACCGACCAGGTGATTCGCTGCGAAGCAACGGCAGAGCAGTTGGAAATTCACGACAGCGCGTTGAAGATCGTCGCGCAGATTGCCAACAAGAAATTCATGACGGAGATGGATCGGCTTCGCATGCAGAAATGTCTGCTGATGGCTCGAATGTCATGCGACAGCACCTACCTGTGCGATCAAGAGGCTTCCGAGTACAGCAGCAAGCTCGAACGCATCACCGAGGTCCTTTCTGAGCTGATTTCCGACCCGACCCGAAAAATTGTTTTGTTTAGCGAATGGAGACGCATGCTTGACCGGATCGAGTCGAGGCTGGAATGTGACTTCGTTCGCCTGGACGG
>JBCCOI010000771.1:0-3145 GCA_039025515.1 Planctomycetota bacterium | reverse complement strand
TCGATCGACCGAGCCACCTACCATGCACTGTGCACGCGTGATGGTCGCGAAGTTGTGGAGTGGCCGGAGTGATCGTGATGTATCTGACTCGTGGTTACAGAAGTGCCTGCATGCTGCTGACGGCTTGTGCATTCCTTTGTGCGGCCGGGTGCGGTGGTGTGGGCATGTCGGGGAATTCCGCAAGCGGGCCTTCCGTCCAGGTGGTTTACCAGGGTAAGCCCTTGCAGGACATTCAGATTTGCTTGCACGCTTCTCGTGGCGGCCCCGTGCTGACGCGAGCGGTCAGTCGTCTCGACGGGAAGGCATTTTTTTCGGATCTTCCCGCGCCCGAACCTGATGCGTATTTCGTCACGATCGAATCGGTTGCGGACGGCGAATGGATACTCGACCCGAAGGCCTGCAAGGAACTCACCGAGTCGATCTCGCTTCAGCCACTCGAAGGCACCTCCGAACAAGAGCTGCTGATCCCGAACGGAGCCGTCAAAGTCCTTTCCTCGTCACGAAGACGATAACTTGCATGCACCGATTCTATGTTGAGAAAGCGTTCAACACGTGTCGGCTGGCAGTCTTATCGAGTAGCAGCATCTGCCGCCGGGTGGAGCTGCGGGCAGCATTTGGTAACTGATTCATTTACGCGAGCACTTGAGGGGATGGGTTGATGGGGAAACGCCAGTTTTTGACTGCACTCGTTCTTGCATTCATGGTGACCCACTGTCAGGGTCAGGGAAGAACGATCGCCCGTTTGTTTTGGCAAGACGACTCGACCGCACGGCTGATGAGCGGTGACCTTAAGAAGTCCGGCGGAGAGTGGATGATCGATAGCTTGGAAGTCATCGATCATCCGGACTTGGATCCCGAACAGCAGTCGCTGGTGCAAATGCAGGAAGACGATGGCCTGTTGCTTGTGGGTGTTCGTGACGTGGATGACGGAAAGGATGGCAGCGGTTGGATTGCCATCGAAACGGGAGTTGTTGAAGAGCCTCACGGTGATCATTCGCATTGGCGCTACAAAGAATCGCCAGGCGTTGCGAAGTCACTCATCAACGATCAACAAGGGAATCCCGCCCACGTCTACAAGTACGGTGACACGTTCGTCATTGCGAATGACAAGAAAAATGGTTTCACCATCACTTCGTCTGCCAAGCTGCGTGAAACGAAAGACCCGGCTTCGGCGGCGAAGTTTTTCGAGGGTGGAAACGGACACATCACGCTGGGCGTGATTCCTGATCAGGTTGCCTACGCAACGTGGATTGCGCCCGCGGGCGACGACGCGGGACGAGTCGATGTGATCGGTCTTGGGGCCAACGAAGGAAGGTCTTATTCGTTAAAGTGCCCCTCGGGAACGCTACACGGTGCTTCGATGAATTCGGGGCGTGCTTTCTTTGCTCCCGCCGACGGAGTGTGCTGGGTCGATGCGGACCTCAAGCTCTCGTCGGCCGGGGAATCCGTCGACGTCAACCACCTCTCGCTCGGGAGCGATCAGGACGGAATACCGTCACGCACGGGAGCATTTTGTTCGTACGGTGAGCACTTGGTCTTCACATCCGGCTCCGGAGCGTCGACCAAGTTGTGCTGGATCAACGCCGCGGCCAAAACGCCCCAAGTGCATTCGTTGGCGCTTCAGGTCCAAGACGGTGAAAAACTATCGACACCTTCGGTGACCAAAACTCGATTCGGCGATACAATCTGCATGGTATTCGGACAATTCAAGGATTCACCCGAGAATGACCGAATGCATGTAGTCGGATTGGACCCCAATCGAGACGGCGATTTTGGTGATGCGAGTCCACAGGCCGTAGTTCCCATCGGTCCGAATCAGATGGTCGGTCATGCCGGGTATCACGCCTTCACTGCTCTTCCAGATCAGCGTTATGGTGTGGTCACAAATCCCGGTAATGGCAGCCTGTGGGTTGTCTCGCTGCGAGACTTTAACACCGTGGCTAAGCTATCGGTCGGTGGAACACCGTCACGTCTCATCGCTGTTGGCGGTTGAGGAGATTTAGACAGATCAAGAAGACCTGCGTGGATTCCAATGCTTTTTCAATCGACAACACCAGCGGCGAAAACGGAGTTGGTGTCTCGCTGGGGCGACTTGGCGGGCATGGTGGCATCGATCGCCTGTGCGATTCATTGTGCGGCAATGCCGTTTGTCATTACGTTGCTGCCGAGTCTGGGTTTGGGGTTCTTGGCCGATGAAACTTTCCATCGCTGGATGGCGTTGGTTTGCTTCATTCTCGCCTTCGCAGCGTTTGTGCCCGGATTCCGAAAGCATCGCCGGTTGGTTCCCGTCAGCATGGGGGTGCTAGGGCTCTCGCTCATCTTTGGAGCGGCTTTCGGGTTAGAGGGAGAATGTTGTCCCAGCTGTGCCCTTGCCGCCATGGATCAGCCGGTCGTTGAAACTTCTCTCGTAGCGGACACGTCGGTCGAAACGTGCGAAGATGCTTGTTGTCCTGATTGCGGTGATGCCGCAGTATTGACTGAGTCGACAGTGGAAAGTGAAGTGGAGTTGGTCACGGTCGCAGCTATGGACCAGCAACCGTGTGAATCCTCGACAGTGCTGAAAACGTCAGTCGACACATGTGATGAAGCCTGCTGTCCGGCCTGCTCTGAGGATGCCGCGATGGCGAAGTTAGCCGTCGGCGGGTCAGTAGTTGATTCGGTCGCGTCTGACTCAGCCACTGTCGCCGTCATGGATGATTCACCTGCATCATCACCTGCCGCAACGGCATCTTTCGACGCCTGCGACGACGCTTGCTGTCCGGCTTGCATCAGTGAGGTTGCCGACGGTGAGATTCCCGTCGTTCAAGCGGGGATCTTCAATTCCGATGTGTTCCTCTCTAGGATTGCCCCGTGGCTTACGCCGCTCGGTGGACTCATTTTGGTTTCCGCACATCTCTTGAATCGGCGTTTTGGATGCCTTTGCGGCTGCTGCGAAACGACGGCATCCGCGGAAGCTTGATTGTTGTTTTCGCCGATGGGCGACTTTCAAGAACACGCCAGACATCCCATGGGCCGTTCTTAAGCGGGCCGAGGTCGGGTAAACGAGGATTGGATCGATTCGATCCAATTATCCTGGCGGACAAGCTGCCGTCGTCTCGTCAAAGACTCTTGCTCCGCCCGTTGCTGAGCGAGTCTGACGCCGTTT
>JBCCOI010000770.1:0-3150 GCA_039025515.1 Planctomycetota bacterium | reverse complement strand
GCAGCGTGAGGCCGAAAAACTTTTCGAAGTCGTGTTTGACTTAAAGCAACGTGGTGTGAGCGTTGTTTACATCTCACACAGGCTTGCCGAAGTCGAAACGCTCGCGGATCGCGTGATGGTCATGCGTGACGGTGAGCGAGTCGGAGAGTTACAAAAAGACGAAGTAACACATCAAGCCATGGTCAGCCTCATGGTCGGCCGCGATGTTTCGCAGTTCTTTCAGCGAAGCCAGAAAGCCGAACAGCAGCACGACGCAAAGGTTGTACTGGAGGTGACTGATCTTGTCGTTCCGGAACATCCTCGTCATACGATCTCGTTCAAACTGCACGCCGGAGAAGTGGTCTCCTTGGCCGGCTTGGTGGGAGCGGGACGCACGGAACTGATCCGATGCCTGTTTGGCATTTCGGCACCGCTCGGTGGGACAGTTCTCTTGGGCGGAAAACGTCAATCGATTCGGACCCCATCCGACGCGATCGCCGCCGGAATGGGCCTGGTTCCGGAGGATCGAAAAGAGCATGGGTTGGTAATCGATTTCGCTGTGGACGAAAATGTTTCACTCGCACATCTCTCAACCGACTCCGCGTTCGGAGTATGGGTTCGACAGCAGTCGGTTGATGAAAATGCGGCGAAGAGCATTGATCGGCTTCGCATCAAGACGCCGCACGCAAATCAAATTGCACGCTTTCTTTCCGGCGGAAACCAGCAAAAGGTCGTGATCGCAAAGTGGTTGTTGATGCAACCGAGGATTTTGCTGTTGGACGAGCCGACTCGTGGAATCGATATCGGCGCGAAGGAAGAAATCTATCGGCTGATGGAGTCGCTTGCCGCCGAAGGCATGGCGATCCTTTTTGCGTCGAGCGAAATGGAGGAGGTGATCGGGATGAGCGATCGAGTTCTCGTGATGCATGAAGGTCAGTTGACGGGCGAGCTTGCCGGCAACGAAGTTAATGAACAAAACATCATGGCATGTGCAACGGGAGCAGAGTGTGAATAAGGTTCTCGGTATTTTCGGTTTGCTCTTGTTTGTTTGCTTGTTCACCGCGGTGATGAGTGAAAGCTTCGTCAGTCAGTACAACTTATACAACATCACCAAGTGGAGCGCGCTGTTCGGAATTCTTTCGGTCGGAGTCGCTTTTGTCATCATGACTGGCGGCATTGATCTTTCGATCGGATCGGTTGTCGGACTGATCGCTTGCCTGCTCCCCATGCTCATCTTTCAAGGCGGCTTTTCTCCCGCGGCGGCAATTGGGATCGTTCTTTTGGTCGCCGGCGGCATCGGTTTACTGCATGGCCTGCTGATCACGAAGTTAGAATTGCAGCCGTTCGTCGTAACCCTTTGTGGGCTGCTGTTCTATCGAGGATTTTCGAGATGGTTGACTGGAGATGCCACGCTCGGCTTTGGTCAAGATTACAACGATGGCCTTCGATTGTTGGCGAATGGGAAACCAATTAGCTGGGCGGTATTGATCGCTTTGGTTGGCTTAGGATTGATGCTCTATGGCGTCGTGCGTGCGTTCCGCAATCAAGTTTTGGTTGGGCAAGAAACCGAGGATCGAGTCGCCATTTGGTTTTCACGATGGTCGTTGGCACTCACGGGAGCTTTGCTTTTCGTCACCGGTTCGTCACGGTTTTGGGATGGCTGGAAGTCCATCCCGGGCGCCGAGTTGTTTCAGTTCAACGGCTATCGGATTCGCGGCTTGGCTGCTGAGGTGTCGGACTCGGCTGCCGAGCTTCCGTCGCGCGTGATGCTGGTTGTCGGCGGTGTTCTGTTTGTCTTGCTGCTGGCCGTCTTCCTCCTCGAGGCGTTCCGCGCGGAGAAACGCCGCGTGCTTTGGCCCTTTGTTTCCACGACTGCTGCGTCACTCGCACTTTTCGCTTGTTTATTGACGTTGGTGCCCGCTTTTCGTGATTCCGTTTTGTCGGAGCGTTACCGGGTCGGTTTTATGGAGATGAGCGGGGGAACACTTCGGCTTTTCACGATGAGCGTCTGTTTCGTCGTTGTTGCCGCAGTGATAGGCTCCGTCGGCTGGCTGCTAACTGCGGCATCGAAATCGAGCCCACGTTCGAAGTCGATCGCGCCCTTGCTGGTGACGGCGGGAGTCTTGGTATTGATGGGGCTGAGCAACCTTCCCGCGACGATGGTGCCCATGCCGATGTTGTTCCTGATTGTCATCTCGATCGCCGCATCCATTTTTCTCAATCACACCGTCTACGGCCGGTATTTGTTGGCTCTGGGTCGAAATGAAGAGGCGGCACGTTACAGCGGAATCAATACGAAGCGGATGATCGTGCTGGCATACATCCTTTGTGCGGTTGCTTCCGGACTTGGTGGCGTTTTGTTCTCTCTCGAAATCAACTCCGTTCAGCCGTCGGGATTCGGGAACTTTTACGAACTCTATGCGATCGCTGCAGCCGTCCTTGGCGGCTGCAGCTTGCGTGGTGGCGAGGGCAATATCCTGGGAGTTGTCATCGGTGCGGCTGTGATGCGAGTGCTCTACAACGCGATCAACATCCTCGGCATCAGCACCAAGCTTGAGTTCGCAATCATTGGCATCGTCATTCTTGCGGGCGTGATGGTGGATGTCGTCGTTAGAAGAGTTGCCGAGCGAAAACGACTGGAAAAGCGTGATGCGCTGACCGCATGAACGAATCAAGTCTATCGGATTCGTTCAAATTGACCGAGAATCGTGACTTGGTTTTCGTCTTTATCTTTGCCTCGAAACTCAGTCTTCACCTTGTTCGGGTCATCGGTTCTGATCAGCCTGAAGGTACCCTCGTATGTGGTGCCATTTGCCCGAACGTCGACCGAATGCCCGGAGATTTCCGAAGGGCTGACACTCGTGAATTCGATGTTCCAATGGCTTCCATTGACTCCGAAGCCGACGGCGGAGATCGTTTCCGACTCAGGTTTCCATCCAAGGATTTCAGTCGCCGTCGAGCCATCCGCATCCAGCCATTGCCCGATCACCGAACCGGCGTCGTCTGAGGTCGTCCATTCGACTTCGGAAGAGAAACCGGTGTCATCGGTCAGCTCCCATTTGCCGGTGAGCCATTCCCAAGGCGACTCCTTGACGCGAATGTTGTGAACCAAAGGCCAGTCTCCGATGGCGTTGCCATTTCGCTTCATACCGATCAGTTGCCATGTCGTGT
>JBCCOI010000769.1:0-3150 GCA_039025515.1 Planctomycetota bacterium | reverse complement strand
TTGGTTGCAAACGAGATTTGGAGATTTCATCCAACACATACTGCGCACGCTGGTGTACCGGCTTCAGCCGGCCGCCACGTCCCGTTATCCGGCTGAAGCCGGTACACCAACGACCCTTGATGAATAATCCGGGCTAGCCGCGGTTATCCCGAAAAAACCGGGGATATCGCCCATCGGCTCAGGTCTGAATTCAAGAGTTGACACGGCACTTCTCTGATGCAATCGAATGTGACGATTGTTCGGATTGTTCGCTATCGCTGGGCGGGGACACGCGGATGGCCAGTGCGTCGGGAGCCAGTGCGATGCGAGCCAGTGCGATGCGAGCCAGTGCGATGCGAGCCAGGCACTGCGGTGGCGAATGCGACGCCTGCCGAATGTGGAGCGACCAAATAAAACGGCTGGTCAGCAACGGTCTCGCGACCGTCGTCGAGAAAAACGCGAAGTCTCACGCACCACCTGAGCCGAATCAATGTCCCGTGGTAACTGAGCGGCGTCGCCGGTAGCAAGCAACTCAACGACTGCTCGTCCGCGAGCCCCGCTCGACGAATCTGCTCTTCTTCGTAGCGTTCAAAATGGTGCACATGCAGATCGGTGTCCCCCTTTCCCTCGGTAGACCAGAGGATCGAAACCTCCACCGCTGTGAGCTTGTCCAAGGCGACGCGCGATATCTTCCAGCGGGCACACAACTCTCGACCGCCCTCATAAATCCCCTCGTCATTGCATAACGAGACACTCACCGCGGGCTGCGTTTCATTGGCAAGCCCGGCGGGTGAACGACGACGGGAAAATTTCGGCAAAACGATGGCCAAGGGCGAGCTTCTCCGGAGACAACGATCTTCCAACGCACCGCATTGTTCGAACCGACAAAGGAATGCATCACGTTTGGTGGGACGTCAATGGTGAATTGTTGCTCCCAAGGCCCCCGCGGGTCAACTCGCACATCGCGAGTTGAACACAATTCCTGTGCGAAAACTTCACATCGCTCGACACGTACATCTGTCCCCTGGCGGTACACCGTTTCTTCTTCGCATACGGCCCGAACCTTTAACGAGCGAAGGCGAAGCCGGCCCCACTGCGAGACAAAGAGTCGATACTTTCGCCCCGGAATGAGCGGATGATCACTGATCTCTACGATTGTCGGTCCGATCCCCGCCGACTTTCGAAGCTGCGTCAGAAAAAAACGAAAAGACCAGTACCCGACACAGGCGAACGGTACGAGCAGGCAGGCCAGGATGTAGCGAGGTTGCGAATACCAAAACCCCAGAACCACAACGGCCAGCAATACGAACCATACCGTATTCCATAACAGTGCAAGCAATGCCGGACCGATCCACTCACCTCCCATCTTTTTTTCAGCGGCAAGTCTGAAGGTAAGCCTTTCACCTGGGCTGTCCATGAGCGCGTTACCGCTTGGTACGGAGGGCATTCTCTCCATTGATTCAACGCCGGGAGCAATGATCTCGATTGACGACGCGCGCGTCGCGAACGCATTGCGTCGTTCACTACTGGCACCGACTCGCACCAGTCGGTACGCGAGGCCGCCGGCACCGGAGAGCATCGCTGTGATTCCCACCGTTCCAAAAATCCAGCGACCAAGCCCACCCGTACTCGATCGAGCGTCGGAGGCTTCGACCTGAATCGTCGTGAAATTCTCAAGAGGTGGCAGCCGGCCCCATGACGACAGACTGCTCAGCAGCACCAGTGACAAGACAAAAACGCCGCCAAGAAAGACCCCGCTGTAGAATGCGGTTTCCCAAAGCAGACTTCGTAGCTCGGTGCCAATAAACCGTTTTCCTCGTTTCTTACTCCAGGGTCGAGGAAAGCGGGCCATGCTGCTGAATTCTCAATTCTGCGGAGCATGAGCGTCCGCAGAGTGGGTCATTTTGTTTTGGAATCTCCGGTAGGACAGTTTACAGCTGGAGCCGAATCAATGCATCTGTCCTATCACGGCGACTCCCTTCGTTCGGCCAGCGATATCGGGTTGGAGTGCCGCGACTTCGCGAGCCCGCGTGTCACCGAAGAAAAGTAGCCGAATTGAAAACCCTCTTGGTCTGGACTCGCACAGTGCTAACGCGGCTGTACCGGTTTTCGACTGGGGCGGTAAAACCCAAGCGCTTCTAGGGCGGAGTAAACTTCTCCGAGAGTTTTCTCACCGAAGTTGTTGATCGCGAGCAATCGACTCGGTGTGGCATTCAGAAGATCACGGACTGTCAGAATGCCTGTTTCTTCCAAGCAGTTGGTAGTTCGAACCGAAAGCCCCATCTCGGCGATGCTCAAGTCCAAACGTTCCTTTCGAAGTCGGGCTTCTTCATCAGCTTTGCTAAGCGGGATACGCGTGCTCATTCCAAACTCCTTTTCGTAGGCAAGACTTTTTCACTTCGCTGCCGTCGCGTCTCATCACACGACCTCTGACAACCGCGCAGAGCCTACGCGATCCCCTTTCCTTTCGCAAAGAATTCAGCTTCTTTTTCGCAAACTTTTCGAAAAGATCTATTGCTAGCAAAGCATGCGTCCGCATCGACGGCCCGTTCTTTTTTAGCAACGGAGTCAATGCAGCGAAATCGCTTCCTGGAGCGGGCGAAGGACGGCACTGACAAGATACTCATCAACAAGATCGCGACAGAGCGATGCCAGCCGAACAAACTCTTCGTGGAAGTTCTCGTCAGGCCCCAAGCTATCGTATCTCCGCACAGTGATGTAAACGCTTAGTTGTTCTTCGCCAAAGTCGCCTGTGCGAACCTGATACGCCGTCGTTCGGGACTCAAAGCTGATTCGGCATTGGGTCCGGCACTCTTCATCGAGCGCGAACTGGATCGCCGGTTCATTGGACAGCATCTTTCCGTAAGGCAAAGACGAGAACTTGTCGAGTCCCGGCGCGATGCCGATTGCTTTGGCAAGCAGATCGTTATGGTTTCCGCGAAATGCGAAATCGAACCCCATCATCGCACTCAGAGATTCGCAATCGAGTGGAGACATCGAAAGCTCGTAGGGAAGCAACTCGAGGATGTCTCGGTGTTGCTCGACAGCTTTGTCGAGAGAATCGGGATTGAGTGCAACGCTATTGATACGACGAGGTTCAATCGAGACCCATCGCGAAGCACCGCGTTCTTTCTCTTCCTCGAGAATAAATTCTGATTTCTCGCGTGAGTA
>JBCCOI010000768.1:0-3154 GCA_039025515.1 Planctomycetota bacterium | reverse complement strand
GTCGATAACCAGGACCGTTTGGGGACACTCCGCGGAGTTCAACCGGCTGGCGACCCGATCGAGTTAGAGACCGCAACGCCTGGATTCACCACCAGTTACTTGCGTGGCTACTACCGCCCGACGCAAAATGTCAGCTTCACTTACGGTGCGGACAACTTGTTCGATAACAATTATTTCGAACACCTGAACCTGCGTTTGCCCGCCGAAGGCAGTTTTGCCGAGACAGTGGTATTGTCACCCGGTTTGACACCCTACTTCGGCATCGAAATCGACTACTGACAAAAAAGGGGAAGCGATGGTCTTAATTGAGGTCAACAGCATTGATCGGAAATCTTGAATTTTCCGATTCGTTTTCCAGTGTGGTCAGGGGCCAGCCCCCGAACCCCCGAGATTTTCTTGGCATGGCGCCGGTGTTCCAATGGTTGGCAAGGATGATTGCGCAGCATTAGACTTCAGTCGCTGGGTCAAACGCAACGAGCTCTGCAGAGATGCAACTCGCCAGGGATAACTCAGTCGCCGGTGTGTCCAATGGATGCATCGAGCACGCAGGCGACCACCGTTTCCTTTTAGCGATGGTGCACGGTGGTCGCCCCTTTATTTTGATTCACTGCATGTGGTAGTTCGCCAGCATTCACCGTTGCGAACCATCTCGTTGAGGATCAAAAGCAGCTTTCGGATGCACGCCGTTAGAGCGACTTTTTGAGCTTTGCCTTTGGATAGCAAGCGTTGGTAGAAACGCTTTACCTGTGGGTTGAAACGTGTTCCCACCAGAGCTGCCATGTAGAGCACTCGACGGACGTAACTTCGGCCTCCAAAAATACTCCTTTTGGAATCTCGACTCCCTGATTGGTTCACCATCGGCGCGACGCCAACAAGCTTCGCAACTTCGCCCCGGTTGAGTTTTCCAAGCTCAGGCAAGTCGCTCATCAACGTCGCGATGGTGACTGGCCCCACACCCGGAACGCTTTGCAAAACCTGAACTGTCTTGTTTGACTTGGCTTCGTCGTTGATGAGTTTGGCGAGCTTTCGATCAACGTTTTTCAGCTGCTTTTGCAGGCTTTGCAGCACTTCCTTGATCATGTCGATGACATCTTCGTCTGTCGCCTGTTGCAAACGACTGTTCTCCTGATTGATCAACAAAACCAGCTGTTTGCGTCGTCGTCCCAATGCACCAAGTTTCTCCATTTGAGCCGACTTTGGCGTCGCCAATCGAAGATTCCTGGCATCTTCACCGAAGGCTCGTATGACCGATGCGTCAATCGGGTCACTCTTCTCTCGAATCCCAGTACCAGACGAAAAGTCCCTCACCTGTCGAGGATTCGCGACCACGATTGCAACCTGGGCGGCATGCATCGCCTTGACGAGTTTGCGCTCGTAGCCTCCAGTCCCTTCACAGACGACCAACGTGCTTTCGTTGGTTTGTAGAGCAGCGACAAGTTGATCGACGATGGCTTGGCTTTCGTTTGGTATTGATTTTTCAAGCTCTCCTTTGGAATCACTTAGCTCAAGCGTTTCCTTGGAGACATCGACGCCGATGTAGCGTTGGTAATTCGACTTTTCAAGTTTCATCAAAAGGTCCCTTCCTAGTGAATTCGAGCTGAACTGCTGGGTCCGCTCATGCGATGGTGCGGGTTCAAAAAGAACGGCAATGCGATCCTGCTTCCCCACGACGTCAAGCATCCAGGGGTTATCGATCTACATTGCCGTGTCGACGTCCAAGCTGCAGGCGAGGAAATCGACATCAACTCCAAGTAAGCATCGAATACGATGCGAGGGTTGTCGATGGGAAGATACTAGTGTTCCGCTTCCGCTGAATCTGGAGTTGCTCGCTGATCTTGTTATTCTAAGGCGGCGTCCCAAAATAAATTACCGGATTGCTATTGCGTCGGATTATCGAGTTTTGGCATCCTGCGGGGATGCCGGATGCACAAGTCGTCGAAGGATTGATCATAAAGTTTAACGCGTTGGTCGGGGATCTCGACGAGCGGGGCAAGAGACGCTGGGCTGCTTGTGAAGCAATGGCGATCGGATGGGGCGGCATCGCGGCCGTTGCCGAAGCAACGGGGCTTTCAGATCGAACCATTCGCACCGGAATCGCTGAGCTCAATGACGATTCTCCTTTGCCAAGTCATCGCCAAAGAAGGGTTGGCGGTGGACGCAAGGCACTCGAGCATGACCAGCCAGATCTTCAAGACGCATTAGAGCGATTAATCGAACCGACCGAACGTGGCGATCCCCAGTCACCTTTGCGGTGGACATGTAAAAGCTTAACAAATCTGCAAAATGAGCTACGGAACCAGGGCTACAAGGTCGGACGCAGCAAAATCGCAAGGATGTTGAGAGCCTTGGGCTATTCGCTACAGAGCAATCGTAAGACTCGTGAGGGAACCGACCATCCGGACCGAAATGCACAGTTCGAACACATCGCACGCCGAGTGACTGCAGCGAGACGTGGTGGCCGACCGGCGATCTCCGTCGACACGAAAAAGAAGGAAGTTCTCGGCTCGAAGGCCAACGTCGGCCGTGAATACCGGCCGACCGGCGATCCGCTCGAAGTGGATACCCACGACTTTCCCGATGCGAAATTCGGTAAGGCGATTCCATATGGCGTTTACGATATCGCTGAGAACGAAGCATGGGTTTCGGTCGGAGTCACGAGCGATACCGCTGAGTTTGCGGTCGAAGCGATCCGGCGTTGGCATGGCTGTTTGGGTCACGAGCGATATCCAAACGCCAAGCGACTATTGATCACCGCTGATGCCGGAGGCAGCAACGGCCATCGCAATCGTCTATGGAAGTATGAACTGCAACAACTGGCCGATGAGACTGGTCTGACGATCGAGGTTTGCCACTACCCGCCAGGTACAAGCAAATGGAACAAGATTGAACATCGCCTGTTCTGTCACATCACTCGCAACTGGCGTGGTGTCCCATTGGAAAGCCACGAAGTCGTCGTCAATCTGATCGGTTCGACACGCACCAATGAAGGATTAGAAGTGCATTGCGCGATTGACGGAAATCAGTACGAGAAAGGACGAAAAATCAATGATGTTGAGATGCAAAGTGTCAACATTAAGCGAAACTCGTTTCACGGTGATTGGAACTATGAGATTCGCCCCAGAAAGCGGTAACTTATTTTGAGACGACGCCTAAG
>JBCCOI010000767.1:0-3157 GCA_039025515.1 Planctomycetota bacterium | reverse complement strand
GACGACGAACGTGATACGCTACTTGCATGGTCGAATGAACTTCGCACAAGCGTCGACGAACCATCCGATGCACCGAAGGACCGGGCGTCGTCTTTTGACAATGGAAACTCAACCGCCGGTCCTCGGTGATCGGTACCGTTCTGGCGATCAATGAAACTCTGGACGCTGCAAAGCCGGAAATTCGCGGACGATCTGCTTCGAGGTTCGATCTGCGGTGAGTGGAGCTCAACGCCCCAGAATTGGCGTGGCTACTACCGCTGGATGGCAGCACAATGGAATGATCGGATCGGCTCAGCGGAACTTGACGTTCCAATTTGGTGTTGGCACTCGTGCAATGGCATCGATGGGGCGTGTCCAACCGTCGGTACGTTCGCGATGCTCATGGGTGATTGGAATTACTACGCCGCCAGCATGACCTGTCTGGAATTGATCGTTCCACATGAACTCGCACTACTTTCGTCATACTCGCGTTGGAACGAAGCCATTGACGATGCGATGGATCGACGGGAAGATTCGATTGCTACCGAAGCATTCATTGATATGTTTGACTCACCGTTGATCAAACATGATGCTGATGACATCCAAGCGGTCGTACCGAGAATTGAACTTACCTGGGTTGTTCACAGGTGGTCGCTGCCATTGGGTGATTCGGAAACTCTTGACTGGGACATGCCGTGTACCGCATTCCCGGACACGCCAGAACCAGGCGATGCACCCAAGTCGCGGAGTCCGGCGGTTTGACGATGGAAAGTCTTTCGCCGCGACTGGGTGATCGCGGTCGTTATCCGAACAAGGAAGTCCAACTTTGATCAAGTGCTTAGCTGCCGCCAGTTTACTTCTGCTCATCGCTGGATGCGCTTCATTGACGCTCGATGATGCTGCACGGGGTCAGCGCGATGCCAATGCTGCGATCGCGGATGGTCGACTTTGCATAGTGATAGACCGAAGCTTCATGCCTGAGCCGGTTTCAAGCTACGTCTTTGAGCAGCGACGGATTCTCAAGGTTGAATACGGGATCGAGTGCGAACCCCTGTTCCTAGAGCACGATGACTACATCGACTCCTATCGCGATACAATGAACAGTGCAATTGCCAAGCGATTCGGTGACGACCTGATGCGCAAGATCTATCACGACGCGGTCGAGACGGTTGAACGTACCAAATCGGTTTCTGGCGACAATGACGCAGACGGATAACCATGCGATTCACACCGAGCCGCGGAGGTGCGTTTGTTGAAGTGGTTGGTCAATCACCGCGGCCGGGTGATCGCCGACGTTATCGGGCGGAGGCAGCCAAGTGTGCACTCCGTGGGTGTTTTTTGGCTGGCCCCATGAAGCGACGGACGTGGAAGTGTGTTTTCTGCAGAGGTCGGATGAGTCATGGCAGTCAGACCACCGGACAACACTTTTTTCCAGCGGACGGAAGAAGTCACAAGAGATCACACTACACTTCGTAGACGTTGTTGGATGACGGACTGCTGCGAGAGCCCCGTGTCCGAAACGAATGTCTCAAGATCGGACCGGGCATTTGCAGCATGGACGTCATCATCCGTCCGATAACCATCGGATGCACGACGAGCGGCGAAGTCGCGGTTGTTGGAGTGGTTAGTCGTCTGTCGCCGCCGCGTGATCCGTAACGTTATGACAGCCGAGCAGACAAGCATTGTGTGGAGTTCGCTTCGAGGTCTTTCTCCGGAGCTATGCGTTAGCACAGACCCGAGATCACTGCGAATACTCCAGGCAGTTTCAGACAGATTTTTACCCACCGTAAACGAGGGAAGGATCATTTGGGCATGCGCAAGAACGGGAGCGATTTTCCTTCAGCTTCCTGGGCTTCGCCTGACGCGATTCATGTTTCCGATCAACGATGGATAGCCGTCGAGCAACAAGCCAGAGATGAAGGTCAAAACGACCGCTCGGTTCACTGTCTTCGGACCTAACGTGATCACGGTTCACCTTCACGGCATCGTGAATTGTTGTTCATCGCGATCACCCAACGTAATATCGGTGTGTCATAACCATCGGATACACGACGAGCGGCGAAGTCGGGGTTTTTGGAGTGGTTAGTCGCTTGTCGCCGCCGCGTGATCCTTGACGTTATGGGCGGAAGCAGTTGCGCGTGCCCTCCGGGGGATTTTTTGGTTGACCCCATGACGCGACAGATTTTGAAGTGTGTTTTATTGGGGACGGGACAAACAGTTCGTCGGATGAAAATTGGCGATTCATTTGATCCGAACTGACTCTTACTTTCCGGAGCAATCGGATCTCACATTTCAAGGAAGACGAAACATTCGGTCAGACGAGACCGCCAGGCATACACGGCAACGTAGGTGGCGGTAGACTTTGTCCAGAACGGATTACAGATGCAAAACCGTGTCGATGCAATCGTTCCGGTCTGCATGTCATTCAATCCGCCCCATAACCATCGGATACACGACGAGCGGCGAAGTTGAGGTTGTTGGAGTTGTTAGTCATTTGTCGCCGCCGCGTGATCCGTAACGTTACCCCAAATAAGAATAAGCTGATTCGACATGTCCGACTTTGATCGAACGGCAAGTATTCAGCGTTTAACTGGTGACGCGTTTGATCGAATCATTTTCGACCACGATCTGAGCAATCATCCCCCACGCACAATTGACTGTGGTGTAGTCTTCGTGCACGCGTTTTGGGCTGGCTCATCGGTCCGCTCGCTTGCGGACTTCTGCAAATCGATCGTTCGCATCGACGCGAATCGGCAATTGCGTTTCATCGTCTGTGACATCGATGACATACCGTCGTGCGACCCAGACCTGTATCGAGGCGATACATCCGGTGGGAACGGCGATGTGTTTTGGATCGCCAACGGTCGTATTGTGGCACAGCACACCGCCTCTCGATCATGTGACTTCGACGCTGCCAACAGAAGCCTGATACGATGGTGTGCTGATCCGCCCCCGATCAACGAGACCACGGGAATGTGGTAACCATCGGATGCACGACGAGCGGCGAAGTCGAGGTTGTTGGAGTGGATAGTCTCTCGTCGCCGCCGCGTGATCCTTGACGTTACCCGTGAATGTTGTTGACCTGAATCTCAGGTCGATGGTCCAATTGACTGACAGCTGCATTCGCCTGAACCCTCTTTTAATAGGATTGATCCGCCATGTCTGAAGCATCTGTTTC
>JBCCOI010000766.1:0-3170 GCA_039025515.1 Planctomycetota bacterium | reverse complement strand
GCGGATGACCCCGCAGCACTGATCGCGACTGGGCTAGCCATGAGACCCGAGCTCAAAGAATCGCAAGCACTCGTCGCAGCTGCCTGCGAGACCTACAAACGCGAAAAGTATCGCCCATTCGTTCCAAGCGTCCTGCTGGGCTTCAGCACGGGTGGTTTCGGAGGCGGCTTGGGTAACGAGCTTGATGACGTGAGCGACCGTTATGATTTCGATGCCTTGATGTCGTGGAACGTTCGAAATCTGGGCCTCGGAGAAAGCGCGACCCGTCGTGATCATGCTGCACGCATTCAGCAAGCGAAGTTCGAGAAAGTGAGACGGATGGATCAAGTCGCTCGAGAAGTCAGCGAGTCATTGTCGACCGTACGTTTTCGCGAGCGACAAATGGCGACCGTTCAGAATGCGGTTGCGACGGCCAGGGACTCGTACGACCGAAACCTGAAGCGTATTCGTGACGGCGAAGGGCTTCCGCTTGAGGTCTTGCAGTCGGTGCAGGCTTTGGAAACGGCGGAGGCAGCGTATATTGAAGCAGTCGCCGCGCACAATTTGGGACAGTTGCGTCTTCAATGGGCGCAGGGTTGGCCGATTCGAGATGTGCCGCAGGACTGATTCACCGGCCTTTCGTTTGTGCGAGCAACGTAGCGGCACTCGCGCAGAGTTTCGGTCATCACCCACGTCTTCCGAAAGCCTGCGCGGCTTCCGCTACCAGGTGTCGAAAGTTTGCGAGGCCTCCGCGGGCCAGATTCGAAAGCCTGCGCGGCTTCCGCTACTGGAATTCGAAAGTTTGCGAGGCCAGATCGAAAGCCTGGGCGGCTTCCGCTACACGAGCGTCTAGCGGTTGTTCTTTCGAACGTCCCACCACCATTGCTTGAACTCGCTCGGACGGTACTTTTCGGCCCCGCGATAACTCACAAGCGATGGATAGGAAATCGTTTCGGAGTCGACTGCTGCTTGAGCTGAGATCGACACCCCACCGCTGGCAATCAAGATGTGATGGCGTTTGCTGCCTTTGCGGACGGTATGCAAGGCCGCAATCGATCGAACACTCTTTGCGGGATGCATGATCCAGTCGCGAAGTTCATCCTCGTTGGCAAATCCTTCGGCGAGCAAATGATGAACGTTCTCGGTGCCGTGTCGGCGAATCACCTCCGCAACAGCTGCGGCACGGTAGAGTGACTCGAGACCGCCATAGATCGGGTAATGATCTCGGATGCTACCGAAGTGCTGGTTGAACGCATCGACAAATGCTTGACTGCGTGGGTCGACGGTGATGTCGCCACGAAGCCCGGTCTTAAGGGCGCGCTGATTTTCGCCGCTGAGCCGCATCGGGTTGCCACCCAGTTGAAACACAGTCCCTTCGCCATCGCTACGAAGCTTTTGTGGTTTCGCGGTAAACCACAGGCGAAGTAACAAATCGTTGGGTGCACCGGAATCAATGAACTGATCGATGCAGTCCAAATAGTTGGGAACGGACTCGGGCATCGGATGCTTTTCGAGTGCAAGCTCCTTCATGTGGCGGTCGGCCTCGATCATCAGTAATGCGGCCGGCGTGTCACCGGCGGTTCCAAACACCTCCACGCGCTGTGCACCGAGTGCCGTGACCATGGCGTCCGCCGCCTTGCCGATCGGAACTTCATTCTGATTGACTTTGGCGCCGACGGCCATTGCCGAACGCAATCCTTCGACCGTAGGATCGATCGTGCATCCGAAAGGCGTTTGCGAAAACGCACCCGCGATGGCTCGCGCGAGGAAATCGGATCTCATCACAGCATGACCTGTCTTTCGATCGACCCACCATCCCTTATGCATTTCGATACCGCCGACCGGCCCCGCCAAAATCACGTCGTCCTCGGTCAGAACGATGAAGCGGATTTCGGAAAGTCCGGCGAGAAAACGAACGTCGAGTGTCGGAGCAACTGCCGCCAAGCGAAGTCTTCCGAGTTCATCCCGTAGACGTCGCAATGAAACGCACCGAAGTGGCGATGACTGCTTCCAATCACGCTCCAGCGTTTCAGGGTCATCGGCGAGCAGCGTCTTGAGATTTCCGATCGCATCGGAATCAATCTTATCCGGAACATCGCGAAGCATTCCGCTTGAGTCGACGTAGACACCTTGTGGGTAGGGAGCCATCGTGCTGTTGCCGCCCAAGGCTTCCCAAGTGTCAGGCACGACCGTGGTTTCAATCAGGTTCATCAGCGAATCGAAGTCGGCGAAGGCACCGCCACCCTGTGCGCCGCTGCCCGTTCCCGAAACTTGTCCACCTCCCTGGAACGCTCCCTCGAACGGATCATGATCCGAGGACCCCGAAGACTCGCTTGATCGTGACGCTGCCAAATGGTTTGCCTGGCTGATTACCGCTTGGCGAATCGCAGGTGAATTGATTCCCCGAAGAATCACCGAAGCCTCATCGAGGTGTCCGTCACGAAGCTCACTGATGACTTTTTCGGCCAGTGCATTCTCGTCGGCGCTCACCGGACTGGTTGAAACAGTTGTTGCGACCAGCAAGGCCGCGCCGAGAAAAACACCGAACGCGCGATGAGGGAGTGCAAACCCTCCGATCAGTCGCAATCTGTTTTGCATCATTCTTTCATCCTTCGTTCGAGTCTCATGCGTTTAGGCGATTCGTGTCTCAGATGGAGCGCGTACAGCTTTTTTCCGCTTTGAATCTTTTTTCTCATGCAGCGAAAAACCAGGATTCTCGACTGTTGCGGGATGACGCAAACCAGATCAGTCCGCTGTATCAAAACGCAACCACTCGCCATTGAGTCGACGTTCCTGGGGCCAGAACCGCGCCTTGTAGTTCAGATGCCTACAGTCTGCAACAAACAGGCCTAAGTAGACAAATCGTCGCTGGGTTTGCCGGGCGAAGCGAATTAACTCGAGCACGGCAAGTGTTCCAAGGCTGAATCGTTTCTCGCGAGAATCAAAGTATGTGTAGACGGCATTGATGGATTCTCGCCCCAAATCCGCAATCGCGATGCAAACCAGCCGGCCGGCATTCTGGATCCTTAACTCAATCGTCTCGACGCTCGACTCCAAGAGGAAACTTCTCAGATCCTCTTCGCTTGCAGCGTGATCACCCAGTTCACGTTCGCTTCGATGCCGATTGAACAATGCCAGTCTCTCTTCGCCCCCCGTCACTTTTCCGTACTCAATACTGAGCTCTCGCTCGG
>JBCCOI010000765.1:0-3180 GCA_039025515.1 Planctomycetota bacterium | reverse complement strand
GTCCGGATCTGGGGCAGGAGTCGCTGGTGCGGCTTCAGGGGGTTGCACAGGAAGCATCGCCAGCCGGACGCCTTGGGACGCGTTTGCCGCATGCGGCGAGTCTCCATGTGCTACGGGCTGGATCGAGTTCTCTTCACCCGGAAAATGCGACGAAAACTCGCTTGGGATTTCATGCCTGATCGCACCGGCGTTCTCGAGAGCCGGATCCATCTCCAGCTGTTGTAGCGTAGAGACCGACCGCTGTGGCGCAGTCGTGCCTTCCGCCGGACTACTAACGATGGGACAATAAGTCAACGCAATCACCGCGAGACCGGCGGCGGCCAACGTGGAGAAAACCATTTGCGTCGCATTGAACATCATGGGGAGCTTGAATTGGTGATTGGTGGTGATCGGATGCCGACTCAAAATGTGTATCCAGCGGTCAATCGAATTACCGGTTCGTTCGAATGAAGTCGATCGCTGAACTTTTCTTTTCCCTCGCGAGCCCGCGGACTTCGCTCTCATATGCCGACTGTGAAGCCTGATTGCCCATGCTCGACAAAGTTGAAACGCCGGGAATGACTTTCACGACAGATGTCAGGCCATCGACGACAAACCCCGCAGCCGAGTCAACGGCGTTCTTGGCCCCGGCCAGCGTTGATGTGCCCGCCTTGGATGCATCAGCAATCGACTGAACCGTTGACGACCCACGCAAAGCCGATTGACTCTTTGTGATGAAGTGCGACGCCAACTCACGCGTCCGACGACCGACTCCGCGTCCCGAGTAGTAGTGAACTTTTACGCTTTGGTGATTCCACCTTCCGAAACGAATACTCACGCGTCGATCGGGATAGACGTAGGTGATGCACTTCTTGGAGTAGGCGATCGTTGGTGATCCGGCGGGAAGTGAGACGTCAACGTACATCCGTTCGCCCGTCGCGGGATGATTTGCAACGACGGTGTGGGGACCGCCGTGTACGATGGGCCCTTGGTATTCGCGATCCCCGTCGTAAAAGAATCGATGAATATGAAGCGTCGGGGGAACGTCGACCGTTAGCTCGCCATTTGCGGACGGCTCCAGCCTCACGCCGGGCAGCCCACGTTCATGAACGCCGGGTGGGATGACGACGAGCTGATTGATGCCGCTGGTCAGAGTTTCAGCCGCAGCAACACGCGTCGTAGCGCTCAACGAGACCAGAGCGACAGCGGCGACCAGCTTGATTGCAATGTGAGGGCAAAGAGGTTTTGGCACGTTACCAATCCGAGTGACGTTCGACGATCAGTTCAAACACGCGAATCTGGTCAAAGTGGGAATCGAGAGCCGAAACCCTTCGCGTAAGTGTGTCGGAGGCATGGAGGTCGACGGGCGTCGCATGACCCGCCCGATCGGGATTTGGTAACCCTGCAACGCGATGGTCAGACTGGTAAGCGATTTCGACTTTGATGTCACGGCCGGTCGGTACCCAGACCTGTCGTGTGGATTCCCAAACCATCGGAAGTGCCGCTGAAGTCACCCTGGTCGAGTCACCGCCGGCATAGGCACGCAGACGCAGAGTAACGTTGGTGCCATGGAGTGCCCTTTCGGTCTCACCGTTAAATGCCAATCGACAGCTGCTTGCAAGTGAGCCGGCATCGTTCAGCGAAAGCCCGATTTGGTCGACTCGAAGCCCGCCGATCTCGATTCGGTCGCGTGCTCCATGATAGGAACGCACTTGAACAAACTCGCCTTCGCTGACCGTCAGGGTTTTGGGAACACCGATCCGATCAACTAGGTCAAGTTTGCCGACTCTTGCTTCCCGCGAACCCGAGTAGTTGTATGGGCGCACAGTTTTCTTATTGCAAACGCGAGTCCGCCCCCAAAAAGGCCAATCCGCTGTGACGATCTTGGTGGCATTGAGAACGGAAAGCGAGGCCGCGATCCCAAGACAGCCGATGGCGCCGTTACGAAAAGAGTGCCTTCGGACCATACCCGCGCAGCTCCAATTGACGCCGGAAGCGAAAAGAGGGATCGCAGTCACCCCCGTTGCCACATGATCGGATTGAAGCCGGCCCGATCATGAGGGAAATAACGGTTGTGATGAAGTTTCTGATAGCTATGGCTAAAACAGTGACGCGCTACGATGTCTCCATCCGAGTGTCGTCCCTCGCCAGGGTAATCAGCATGGGGTCGGGCAATTCCGCAACTCCCAGCCGACGGAGCATGTTGATCAACTGTGCAGTTGTGTAGTGAGCATGCGTGCAAACGTGCAGCAAGACGTCCATCAAAGAAGTCGCGCGGCGTTGGCCCGCGTGAGAACTTGTGCTCCGTTTTACGATCGGTCGTTGAAGATCTTCAGGCTCGAGAGCGTCCACAAACGCCCACCAGCGAATATCGAGATTCGCCCAGAAAGTCTCGAGTTCGTCCATCGTTTGAATCGCATCATCACCGCGCTGATTTCCAACCAGCTCGTGCGGCAGGTCGCCGGGCATCACCGGATCATCGTTACCCAGAATCGTCTCCAACCAAACGTATTCTGCCCCCACCAAATGCAACAGCGTCTGCCAAACCGATCCCTGCCCGATTTCAAAGCGTCGATGCCGTTGTTCGTCACTTAGCCTCGAAGTAGCATCGATCAGTTTCACGTTCACCCATGAACGGTGCTGGTGTAAGCGATTGACTGGCGATAATAGATCCACTGGCAACCTCTCTAACTCACTCGTCCGCACACAGCACTCGTGCTGTCGCCGAAACAGTCGAATTCCGCCCCAGTTGCACCAGCATATCGAAGCGAGAATATGTGAGCGACTTCAATTACTTGCCCGTCAATTCGCGAAAGAGATCGATTTCTTTTTGATCGAAGGGCGTGCCGTCCATTCGAAACAAGTCATGGAACCAGAGTTCCGGTTCCGGATAAGGTTCGCCCGGCTTGACCACGATGCCAGCACTTCTTCGGGCGTTGACGTCCAGCCACTTTCCCTTTTCATCCTTGCGGCTTTCCCACGGGTAATGCGTTTGTGACTTGCCAACCACGAAGCCCCAGTTGATTGCCGCAACGTTGTGCTTTTTTAAGACCGGCAAACATTCAGCAACCGTGCTTCCCTTCGTCCTTCCAAGCCATTCGGTGACGAAAACGGGCCGTCCGTCCGCTTGATACTGCTGGATCAGCTTTTCCAAACGATCCGGCGGTGAGTAACTATGAATCGAATGGAAATCTGCATTGG
>JBCCOI010000764.1:0-3185 GCA_039025515.1 Planctomycetota bacterium | reverse complement strand
TCCGTCGATCGTTGCCAAAAAACCGTCGCCGGGATAGCGGCTACGCCAGACGCGTTTGCCGGTTTCCGGATCAACGGCAACCAAGATGCGTGACGAATAGGAGCAAAGTAGCCCACCCGAAACGACGGGCACGCAGTAGCTGTTGCGGATTTCGCGGCCCGACCATCTCTCGGTCGCTCGATCGTTCTTGAGATTCAGTGCCGTGCTGCTGATCTTTTGATCTGCGATAAACACGCCGCCATCTGGGAGAGGCACCGGAACAACCGACATCGCGGGAAAGCCTTCGGCGCCTCCATGGTTCTGTGACCAAAGCACGGTTCCGTCGCTTGGACGGATCGCGAAAAGCTTCGTATTCCCGGCTGCAACAATGATCTTCTCGTCTTCACTGTCGACCACGATCGGTGTTTGAAACGAAGCTCCGTCTTCGCCTGCTTTCCACATGACTTTACCGTTTGCCGTGTCGAAGGCCATCACGGCTGCAGCGGGAGATCCAACGTTGAGAATCAAACGACCATCATGCAAGATTGGAGATGCGCCAAAGCCGTAAAAGTTCGGTGCGACGCCGAAGTCGTTCTTGAGGTGATGCGACCAAACAAGCTTTCCGTCGTTGCGATCATAGGCCGCGAGCAGACCCTGCGGCGAAAGGTGATAAACGTTCGCTTCATCAACCGCCGGCGTCGCGACGGGACCATCAAAAGAACCGTTCTCGCCCTTCATCATTGGGCCCGTTTCCGTTCTCCACAGTGTCTTGCCGGTCTCCGCTGACATGCAAATGACATACTCCTTGTCATTTGTCTTATCAGCCATCGCCGAGACGACCTGTTTGCCCGATGCGACGACGCCGGAGTAGCCACTCCCCGCTTTGCGTTTCCAAACGACTCGTAGTTTGACTGAACTCGATCCCAAGTCGGCTCCACGGGCGGATCCATCGAAATGGGGGCCACGGATCGATGGCCAATCTTCCGCCATCACCAGGAGATTGCCGCCAGGATTGCTGAAGATCAGAATGCAGAGACAGATGAGGCAACTTCGATGGGTTCGCATGTGCAATTGCGTCGTTGGAGGCCGAATGACGATTCGAATGTGATCGAGTGACAACTTGATTCGTGTAGACTACTGCGGCTGTGTAAGTGGCAGCATCGACGAAGGAAGATTGTAGAGCTCTCCTGCGTTGCGGTCGATCAACAATCGAGGGGCCCTTTTTCCCGCGGCAGATCGACAAACATTCACCGATGGCGGATTTCATGAACCGAACGATTGCGACTCTCTTTGTATGTCTGATCCCGATAGCCGCTCATGCGGCCGACCGCCCCAATGTTCTGTTCGCGATCGCCGATGATGCTTCCTTTCCTCACATGAGTGCCTACGGGACTTCGTGGGTGGATACGCCAGCGTTCGATCGTGTCGCTCGAGAGGGTTTGCTTTTCAATCGTTGCTACACGCCGAATGCAAAGTGCGCTCCATCACGTGCGTGTATTTTGACGGGCCGCAATTCTTGGCAACTCGAGGCTGCGGCGAATCATTGGTGTTATTTCCCCGCCAAGTTTCCGTCGTTCATGGAGCAGTTGGCCGTCCACGGCTATCAAACGGGATACACGGGAAAAGGATGGGCACCCGGAGTCGCAAACGACGAAGACGGTAAGAAGAGACGACTAACAGGAAAGTCTTATTCGAAGCGACGCACAAAGCCACCCGCAAAGTTCATCAGCCCCAACGACTACGCCGAAAACTTTGATGACTTCCTCGATCAGGTGGATGGGGAGAAGCCGTTCTGCTTTTGGTACGGCAGCACCGAGCCGCACCGGCGGTACGAGTATCAAGCAGGCTCGAAAAAGGGGGGCAAGTCGACGGAGTCGATCGCAGAAGTTCCCGGTTTCTGGCCCGACAACGAAGTCGTTCGCAACGATATGCTCGACTATGCGTTCGAGATCGAGTACTTCGATCAACACCTTGGCAGGATGTTGGAGTCACTGCAGAAGCGTGGTTTGCTCGAAAACACGATCATCGTTGTCACCAGCGATAACGGCATGCCTTTTCCACGCGTAAAGGGAAACTGCTACGAATTGGCGAACCATTTGCCGCTCGCCATCATGTGGCCGGCAGGTATTCGCTCACCGGGTCGCGAAGTGGGTGACTATGTTTCCTTCATTGATTTCGCACCGACGTTCTTCGATGCAGCAGGAATCAATTGGGATTCAAGCGGCATGCGGCCAACGACCGGACGCTCGCTCTTGCCTGTCTTTAAACAAGAGAACAAAGCGCCGCATCGTGACTTCGTCTTGATCGGTAAAGAGCGTCATGATATCGGTCGCCCTGAGGACGTCGGTTATCCGATACGCGGAATTCTCAAGGATGATTTTCTCTTGGTTCACAACTACGAAACGGATCGCTGGCCTTCCGGGAACCCAGAGACGGGTTACCTGAACACGGACGGCAGTCCCACCAAAACGGAAGTGCTTGAGCATCGGCGTTCCGGAGAAGACAGCTCTTTTTGGGAATCCTGTTTCGGAAAGCGTTCCCATGTTGAGTTCTACAATCTGGCCGTGGACCCAAACTGCCTCACGAATCTCGCCGGCGAGTCTGACTACCGAACCGAACAAGCCGAGCTGACTCGCTTGATGGAAACGACGCTCACCGAGCAGAAGGACCCGCGAGCTCTGGGGCTTGGAGCGCAATTCGAAGCCTTTCCGAACGCAAACCCACGGGACCGAGGCTTCTACGAGAAATACATGACGGACCCAAGTTCCGTCCGCGCCGGATGGGTGAATGAAACAGACTTTGAATCGGCTCCCGTCGATGCAACTCCGGATTCGTCCCGTTAGGAACGGGCGATCAATTATTGTCGCCGATCGCCCGATCAATTTTGACACGTATCCATCGAGCGGAGCCGATGGGCGACTTTCAAAAACACGCCAGTTAATGATAGGCCGTCCCGTTAACTGCGAGACTTGGTGCTCAGATCGCCGTTTCTGTTGCACGTGGACCAAACCTATTTAAAGACTCCACGAAGATTACGGACGGTAAGCGTGTGCTCGTCGTCCGCTTCAGGGCAATCGCATTTGGAATGTACCTAATTCCCGGCAAGAATGGACTTCATGGCATCATTGTTCCAGCCGGCGATCTTGCGTTTGCTGCGAATGCTCTGTTTTCCTAACGAAGTGTCCCGTTTGAGCAGAGATAATGCC
>JBCCOI010000763.1:0-3189 GCA_039025515.1 Planctomycetota bacterium | reverse complement strand
GTTGAGTTTCCGCTTGGATTCAATCGTTCCGCTCGGCATGTTTTTCGATCCGCCCCATAACCATCGGATACACGACGAGCGGCGAAGCTGAGGTTGTTGGAGTGGTTAGTTGTCTGTCGCCGCCGCGTGATCCTTGACGTTCCCCGAGTACGAGACTCAATGAAGCCCAGTACAAACACAACTGCGAAGGTAAGTCTGGGTGCTTGTATTGCCGTGTTTCTTTTCCATTGGTTCAGCGGGGGCGAATCCGAAGTGGAGTTGGCAATTCGAAACGATCTCGACATATCGGACGCCTGGTCGATTCGATTGGTGAAAACTGAGACATTCGCTGCGTATCCGAAATCGCTCATTCGTGAAGAAGCGGTCTTTTTAAAGCGCGGTGGCAAGAAATACGTTTTGACGTTGGCCTATCGGTATCCGTATTCACGTCAAAGGGAACGGAGGCGTTGGGTAGTCGGGGAATCGGATTTTCTGAACGGTGATGGACTGGACGGATGGGTCCGGCATGAGCGGAAGTTTGACTATTTCCCAACAGACGAGGAGATCCAAGCGTTTTTATACGAATACGCTCATCGGACCCGAGGCATTGACTGAGGGACGGGGAACCAATGGATGCACCCGAGTCGGCGAATCGGGTTGGTTTGAAGTGGTTGGTCATTCGCGCCGACCTGGGTGATCCTTTGCGTTACTGAGGCGAAGCGGAGATGTGTGTTTGCGGGAGGTTGATGTTGATCTACTCCGTGCAAAGATTGCCTAGCGATGCTGCCGATTGCTTCGTGGATTCACGTAGCATCGGGTTTACACAGTTTGTCAGCTGCGTTTTCAACGCCCACTGGAACGCATCGTTTGCGATGACCATTCGAAACGTTCCGGCCTTCTCTTCATGACACATGGTTGATGTTGGTTTCGATTCGTCATCGCGTTTTGTTAGCGTTTTTTAAATTCCTGCCGGGATGTCCAAAGGTATCGGCGTGCGGACTTGCATTCTGTGTTGACGTCCGAAGCGTCGGGATCGCTGCCGACGGCAATGACATTTCTTGAGCGGCCTTGTCGTCATCGATCCCCACGCTTCTCTCTCCGATTCGTCAATGCTGGTTTCAATCGGACCGAAAAGGGCAGATGGCGTCGGTTTGCAACCGTTTTCCATACACGATACGCTCACATGCTCACCGTTGGCTTGGCCCATGACAGTAACCAACGGATGCACGACGAGCGGCGAAGTCGCGGTTGTTGGAGTGGTTGGTCGTTTGTCGCCGCCGCGTGATCCTTGACGTTCTGTCGCTAAATCGTTGCCAGCCGATCGGCGGCCCAGCCATGTCTGTTGATGATCTTCTTTGGACTGCTCCGCAACGCGGAGGACTTACTTCGTCTGAGTGGGAGCATGTAGCGGATCACCTTGTTGGTCAACTCGGTGAGTTCCTTCAACGCGAACTCTTGCGTGATTCAAATGCGTTTATTTCAGAGGGCCGTTCGTTTGGTATCTCCGTGGATTTTTGGTCCACTACTCCGTTGGCTGTTCCGTTGGATTTCCAAATTGTTGGCACGTTTGGTGCTTCACGCCATGCAGGAATCGAAGTCGACTACATTGCGGTGCAAGGATGGCTTTTTCCATTCATCGCTGGCCAGCGGACCGCAACCACGGCAGATGGCTACAACCACATTTTTCTCCGGTATGCTAGGGTAGATGCCGATGACGATGACTGGGAAATGATTCGCTGCAAAGGACCTGGCGCGTGGCGTTCACTTGGCTGGTCACCCGATACCTATGACGAATTCGGTGGTTTGAATTCTTGGGTCGATGCGCATCCACGAGGGATTGGGTGAATTCGACAGAACCATCGGATGCACGACGAGCCGCGGAGTCGTGGTTGTTGAAGTGGTTGATCACCTGCCGCGGCCGCGTGATCCGTACCGTTATGACAGCAGAGCAGACGTGCACCACGCGCGGGTCGCAGCGGAGTGATTCTCTGGAATGTTGAATCAGCACACCCGAGACGAATTCGAATACACCAGACAATTCCAGACAGTTTCATTACCCAGCGTAGACGAGGGAAGGAACATTTGGACGACAACAAAACGGAAGCGATTCATTCAGCTTCCCGGCTTCTGTCTGGCGCGATTGCATTTGATTCATGTTTCCGATCAACGATGTACGGCGTTCGGGCAACAAGGCAGAGATGAACCTCAAAACGAGGTTTTTGTGGCCGTTTCTGGACTTGTTGAGATGGCGGTTCGTCGTCGCATCGACAATTGTTGTTCACGGCGGTCACCGAGCGTACCGAAAGCGTGTCATAACCATCGGATACACGACGAGCGGCGAAGTCGGGGTTATTGGAGTGGTTGGTTTTTCGTCGCCGCCGCGTGATCCTTGATGTTATCCAAGAGAGTTGAATCAGGACGAACCTCAATGGACTGGCAGAACTTTCTGACTGATTACTCATCGGAACTTTTAGCAAAGCAAGAGTATCTAGATTGGGCAAAGGTTCCCCTTGAAGCGCGTGAGGCAAAGTGGTTCGGTTTCGGACGAGCGAGTGAAGAAACAATACGCTCGGCAGAGCTACGACTTAACGTCACTTTGCCTGATGATTTGAAGGATTTTTACCGAGTGACGAACGGATGGATGTTTTGCAGCACGAAAATCTATGACATTGTGCCGGTCCAGTCACTTTCATATCTGAAGGATGCCGATCCAAACCTCCATTCTTTGTTAGCTGGTTTGGTCAATCCCGACTCCTGTGATCAGGACCTGCTCGATTTTCGGTACACTGATGAAACGAAGGTACTCCGCTCAATTGCCTTAAGCACACGCGGTGACGCGGCGACACTACTGTTCGATCCAGAATTGAACCTACCGGATAACGAACCACGGTTTGGTACCTGGGCCGCTTGGCGTCCGGGGATGTTATGGAATTCGCGGAAGTTTGAAGATTTTTTTCGAGTCGAACGTGAGACCATGTTGAATTTGGATGGATAACCATCGGATGCACGACGAGCGGCGAAGTCGCGGTTGTTGGAGTGGTTGGTTGTCTGTCGCCGCCGCGTGATCCTTGACGTTATCGGGCGGAGGCAGCCAAGTGTGCACTCCGTGGGTGTTTTTGGGCTGACCCCATTAAGCGACGGACGTGGAAGTGTGTTTTCTGCAGAGGCCTGATGAGTCATGGCAGTCAGATCACCGGACAACACTTTTTT
>JBCCOI010000762.1:0-3221 GCA_039025515.1 Planctomycetota bacterium | reverse complement strand
GTAACAGCGTGGATTGTCGCCTCGCTGACGCTTCGGGTTACCATTTGTCTTCCGATACTATCAAGGTTATTTCCGCGTTCCACCACTAGTGGATACGATTGTGCGGTCGATAAATCGCTGAATTGGCCGATTGAGAGTCGAGAAAAATACTGAGTGGTTGGTCCACAGCAGCTTAACGGATATCTCTGCATCATCGCGTTGGTCGCGGGCAACCTGCTCGGCTGGGCCCACGTGGGTTGTGTTCATGGGGTAGTTGCCGCGCAGCAATCGCGACACGAAAACTCGGAGCCTGAGTGTGCCAAAGTCAAGCGAGCTCATTGTTGCTCAAACCACGGATGCCGCTTTTCGGCGAATCGAGACACACAGCCCGGCCCAAAGACCGACCACCGCGACTGCCCGGCGGAGGGGGGCGACTGTGGTCACGAGCACGACTCGGACCGTTGCAGTATCTGCCAGGGATTTCTTGACTGTCGGTTCGGTGTGACGACCTTCACCATCGCCGAGTTCTCCAGCCAAACTCCCACTGCTTCGATAGCGTTTCGCTCTGACGCTCCCTTCGCAGAGGCCTGGCAACGAGAACTCGTCGTGCGAGGCCCGCCACGCGTCTAATGTCGTGGCGTCGTTTCTCTCGTTTGTTTCTTGAAAGGCTTTGACTCATGGCAGATGCCCATGATGCGCCTTCCGGCAAGGGTCGTGTCAACAGTTTTTTCACGACTGACTTTTGTCCTTGGGCGAATCGTTTCGTTTATTGGTTGAAAGAACCCGTCGGTTGGTTCGTCATTGCGACCGCGATCAGCGTGCTCGTCGGGCTGTATGTTTCATCGGTTGGTTGGGTGCTCGCAGCGTGCTTGGTTTCCTTGATCGCCATTGGAATGGTCTGGCCCTGGGTCGCCGTGCGATCCGTCGTTTGTTCACTCAGGCCCGAAAGTGGACAGGTCCACGAGGACGACATTTGTGATCTCAAGCTGACGGTTCGCAACAGGCTGCTGCTTCCGATCTGGGGACTGGCGGTTGAAGGCTATCTGGACCGGCGACACGACGAGTTTGACTCGGACATCCCGACCGTGGCACTGGCTTACGTTCGGGGGATGACCGCCAACGGCTATCGCTTCTCAATCCGGCCACAGCTTCGCGGGAAGTATCCGAACGGAATCTCAACGCTCACCTGCTCATTTCCGTTTGGTATTTGGACGGCGCGACGTGAGCTGACGGATCTGAAGCCGGTCACGGTTTGGCCCAAGTACTATCCGATCGACGGAGAGTGCGCGATGACCGGCAAGCAGTCGACGGATCGTGGTGATGGAAACCGGAGCGGTCGCACCGGTGACTTCATCGGACTGCGTGACTACCGACAAGGCGATTGCATGAAGTCGGTGAACTGGACGGCAACCGCCAGGCTGGGCGAATTGGTTGTGACCGAGCGAGGTGGACCGCAATGCCGCGCCATGCGAGTTCTGATCAACGCCCGCAACGAACATTCTCGAGAAGTATTCGCCGAGCGAGTAAGGGTCGCCGCAAGCGTGCTCGTCAACCTTCACGAAGCTGAGATTCCATTGCAAGTTCAAATCGGGAAACTGTCATTTCTTGTCCGGCGTGGTCGCGACGGCTTCGCACAGATGATGGATGCCCTCACTGAAATACCGGTCGATGGCGACGCGAATGCGGAGAAACCCGAACCGGTCACCGGTTCGGCGTCCATCTTGATTGATTCCGATCGAAGGGGAAATCCGACCGCATGTATTACCGATCCGTCGGTGAACCACAGGCTTCGCGACGAGCAGCAACATCGGGTCTTCAAGCTATCGACAAAGGAAACACCAAGCGATTCCGCTGCGGAATCAAGTGATGTCATCGCGGAACAAGTTCGTACGTTTTGGACTGAGGTGCGTGATGCAAACTTGGTCGCGTAAACGCCGCGAAGCCGTTTTCCTGGGTGTCATCGCCGTGTTGTCCATCACACCGATGCGTTGGCCCATCGAGAATCGGTATTTGTTTCTTGCTGAGTTCTTGTTGGTTGCAATCTTCGCTGTCGTTGCGGGATGGAAGCAATCACGCGCGGCGAATTACTTCGCCGTTGCGATGACGCTTGTCCCAGTTCTGTTTGCATTTCTTGCCAGGAGCTTTACCACACCGGTCGCCTTTGAGTTAACAGCGTTGACCTGTTTTGGCACGCTGTCCGTTGCGATTGCATTGTCAGCCAAAACGGATCGCACACGAGCAATGTCATTGGTGGTCGGCGGATTCCTTGTCCTCTTTTGTGCATCGATCTCGGATGAGCGATCCGCGATCGTCTATCCGCTTCTTTGGATGACGGGATGTGTGTGGCACTTGGTTGCCAATCACTGGGAGCGTCTCGATTTGGCGATGCCAGAAACCGTCACGTCGACGTGGAAGTTGCGACCGACGACGGTTGCGGTCGCTCTGTTGCTCTTGGGCGTTGTCGGATACGGGCTCAAAGACAGCTTTTCCGATTCCGGCAAACTCAATCTTGGGATCATGCCCACCAGCGGCGGATCGGCTTGGTCAGACCCCGCCGCTCGCAGCGGCGTTGGGAGTGGTGATGCGGCGATCGCCGCGAAGGACCATGCCGAGTCTTTCGGCGCCGTCGACTCCGACATCTTTCTTGAATCGACGGAATCGACGTTATTCGACATGGTCAACGACCTTCTCGGCGAACCGGTAAAGAAGAAGAACGTGTGGGAACGTCGCCAGGCGATGCACAATGAAAATGTAATTCCGATGCACAGCAAGGCTGCGAAGACGGAAAAAGGCAGCGGTTCATTTTCGACGGAACGAATGCCGCCGCCAAAGCATCGCCATTTTCGCGACGCAAATAGCAACGCCATTATGCAATGGGACGGTTCGACCGGCACGCGTCTCGCAATGCAGCGGTACGATACGTTTGACGGTGCGGAGTGGACACAAACGGCGGACATTGGCAGAACGCAGTTACTTCGCAGAGTGATCGAAGACCAGCATTGGTTCTTTGATCCGGAGAGCTGGAACCGGATGCAACGCGAGTCTGATTCCGTCTCGGTGAGTCTCTTGAAAGTGCTCAAACTCAATTCTGTTCGGATTCCCGTTCCGATGCAGACGTGCGGTTTGCATATCAAGGAAGTCGATCGAATCGATTTTTTTGGAATCAGTAAAGATGGGTCCATGGAGATGCCGGGCCGGGAAAAAATCCCAGACTTGACGGTCTTTCACGTCGCCAGCCTGCT
>JBCCOI010000761.1:0-3230 GCA_039025515.1 Planctomycetota bacterium | reverse complement strand
GTTCCTGCAATTTACTAGAGCATCGTCGAGGTGAAATGATTGGGTTGAGCCGTACACGCACAGCTCACGTTGGTGTACCGGCTTCAGCCGGCCCTGACTTCAGACAACCCGGCTGAAGCCGGTACACCAACAGCCGTGGTTGAATCAATCGGGCTAGCCGCGGTTGTTCGCACAGAACCGGGGCTAGCGCCCATCGGCTCAGGTAGCAAAAAATCCTGTAGCCGGGCTCTCCGAGCCGTGAGTACAAAGCTCCGGCCTCACAGAGGCCGGCTGCAGAAGAGAACAGCTCCGGCCTCACAGAGGCCGGCTACAGAAGATGGAATGAGCATTCAAGAAGCGGACGGCTATGCGAAAAGGTACTGACTTGATGCGATCATCTTTTGTTGTGCTGTATGGCGCATCGATCGTAATGCTAACTTCCGGATGCAACTTGCTCCCGAGTCGATTTCGACCGGAACAAACTTCCGTCACGTCTGCACTCTCGGAATCTCAACCTGACGACCAGATAAAGAAGCGAGTCTCGAACCCGCAGGCTCGTGAAATCCGCTTCGATGGACAGGAGTTAGTGCTCGGCGGCGGAGACTGCCAGTCGATTCCGGTCGAGCAGTTGCGCGAACTCGTCGTCAGTCTTCGAGAGCAGGAACGTTTTCGTTCCGCAGGCGAAACCGTTCGTCTGCATCGCCGCAGCGCTACGCGTTGGGTGCTTGAATCACTCACCAAAGCTGACGAAGAGTTGATCCGCTGGGTGGCGGCAACCTTGGACCAAGATTCAACGAGTCCCGTTCACAGCGAACTCTGTCGTGCAGCGGCCGACGACTCCTCAGCGTCGAAAACATTTGACTCGGCGCGTCGTGAATGCATGACAAGTCTTGCGAACGGTGGTGTAAACGCGGATGCCATCGATAAGCTCTCAACTTCGGCGGCAAAGCTCGGGTCGCCGCTTGCTCAGTTGGAATCCGAAAGGCTGATTGCCTTGACCGAGATCGCAAGCGGCCAAGCGGCCCCGGCGGCACTGCGTTTTACGGCTATGGCTGAGGCAGCCGCTCAACACGCTGCGTCCGATTTGTCTGCACAGTTTTGGTTGTTGGCGAGTGAAGCTCATCTCCGAGCGGAAGCGATCGATCTGTCCGCCGCATCTTGGCGAGCCGCCGTCCGAACACAAGTCACGGCGATGACGCAACATAGCCGCGGACCACAGGCACTGCCGCCACTCGATACGCAGTTCTGGGAACAAGTCGATCGATTGCGGCCGCCGGGCGTGGAACTTCCCCCGGAAGTGTCATTGGCGATGAACCCTTGGAAGCTACGAATCGGACTGGGGAGCGATCACGACTTGTCAGCGGAGCCATCGCTCTGGTCGGCGGTTGCGGCGTGTCAACTCACGACGGGGCAGCCACACCTGGCAACGCTTTCGATCAAGCGTGCGGAGGTTAACGCCTGCGAATCCGCAAAACCCTGGCTTCAAGTCGCACTCGGCCGCAGTATTGCGGCCCAAGGCCAAGTGCCCGTGGCGACGACGATCTTGGGTTCACTGACGACGAATGCCGATTTAAACGTTCGCGCCGCATCTCTGGCGGCACTCGGTTCGATCAAACTGCAGTCCGGTGCCTACGAGCAGGGAAGCAGGTTCTTGATCCAGGCCCTATCCGTCGACGGCGCCGGCCAGTGGCCCGGACGGCTCGCCGCCGAAGCAGACTTGGCAAACGTCCGGTTGATCGTTGGTGAGCTTGATGATGCTCGCGATGCACTTCATTCGGTTCAGCAGAAGCTGGCACTGAACGGTCGTTGGCAGTCATTGGTCCAGTCGCTTGAAAACGAAGCAGCGATTCTAGAGTTTGACGGTGACAAGAAAGCGGCGAAAGAGATTCGTCGGCGAATCGCCGAAGTGGAGCAACCGCCGACATCGGCTCGGATGACGGGCTGAGTCTTCCAGTGTTTCTCCCTGCCTGTTGGCGTTGAAGTTTTGCTTTCTTCACAACCCGACGCGTCAGCGAGGAATAATTGATCTTGACTCGTGCCTCGCTGACGCGTCGGGTTGGGAAAAACAAATGCTGGGCGCAAAGGCGTAGCTTCAAAACGTCTTAGACAGGGTAAGTCACGTCCCTCTTGCAACCAACGGGGCTCTTGTATAGCCTTCGATTGCTATGAAGTTACTTTCGTTCGTCCTGCTGATCATCCACCTGTTTCTTTGTCCAGTCAGGTGTTCGCTCGGTGCATGCACATCGAATGACAGTCAGATTGCACCTGCAACGACATGCTGTTGTTGCGTTGAAAGCGGTGGAGGTGTGAAGCCGAGCGATTCATCACCGTCTCATTTTCCGGTATCGCACGATGAATGCCACTGTGTGGGCTGCTATTGCGATGGTGTAACGCTGCTTCAAGTCTTTGTGGTCGAGGACGCACGTCTTCAATTCGTCGGGTTCACATCACTCGACGATCGACTTCCGAAGAAGGACACATCTCAGCTGCGTCGCAGCGGGGACCGTTTGAATGCATTGGACTGTTCGTGCGGTCGCGTTGCGCTTGTTCAGTTCCAAACTTGGCGTATCTAGACGTTGGCATCGTCGCATTTCGAGTGCGACATCTCTTGCTGAAAGTGTCACCCCGATTGTGCCGGTAAGCGCTGCATGCGCCGAGTCTGCTGCATAGAGCAGCAGTCGAACAACGCGTTTCGCAGCGAGAAGGGTATGTGCCCGGGTGGCTGTCCTGTGAGCTGATCCGTTGAGTCATCTTGATCCATGTTGCTTCCGTGGGAATACGGTGTGCGCAATCTGATGCGACGCCCGATTCGATCCGTGCTGACGCTGGCTGCATTGAGCACCGTTGTCATGCTTGTTTTGGTGGTCGTCGGGTTCATTCGTGGTCTCGAGCAATCACTTAAGACCAGCGGTGACGCGAGCGTTGTGCTGGTTTATTCCCTCAGTTCCGAAGAGAACATCGAAAACTCGGCGATCGAAGCACGCGTGCCATCGCTACTGAGCGCGAGCGTTCAAAGTGTCTTTAAGCGATTCGACGTGGTTCACGTTTCGCCTGAGCTTTATATCGGCACGCGCGTGCAATCTGACTCGACTGGCGGAGGGCTCGGTCTCGTTCGCGGCGTCACCTTCAATACACCACTGGTGCGTCGAGGCGTTCGCTTAACATCCGGTCATTGGCCGAGTGATGGCGAGATCATGGTTGGGAAACTTGCGGCAGCGAAACTCGGGCTGCCGGAATCCTCGACCGAAATT
>JBCCOI010000760.1:0-3241 GCA_039025515.1 Planctomycetota bacterium | reverse complement strand
GACAAAAGGTGACGCCTTGCGTGCTCGGTATATACAAGATTGAAGTCGGCGATGTGGTCGACCAGCTTCCGGTTTGTCTCCTCGGGCACGTTCCGGTCGAAGCTGCGGTTGCCCGCCTCCATGTGATAGATTGGGATCTTTAGGCGACGCGCCATGATAGCAGAGATGGCGGAATTCGTATCGCCTAGGATGACCACGGCATCGGGGCGCTCAGCCTGCAGGACCTTTTCGCTTTCGCTCAGGATTTTGCCTAGCGTCTCGCCCAGTGTCCCCCCTCCCGTCCCGAGGAAGAAGTCCGGCTTTCTGATACCAAGGTCCGAGAAGAAGATCTCGTTCAATTCATAGTCCCAGTTCTGACCGGTATGGACGATCTTGTGATCCACCAACTGATCCAGCCGGGCCATCACGCGGGACAGGCGGATGATCTCGGGCCGCGTGCCCAAAATCGTCATGACTTTCAGTTTAGCCATCTAATGCCCTTAGGACTGGATCTGCATAGGTGTCCGGTGCAGCCGGGTCGAAGATCTCATGTGTCCAAAACAACGTCAGCAACGGCTTGTCATCTACATTCTGGATCGAGTGGGTGTGCAGTGTGGGCATATCCACCGGTGCGGGGTTGTCGCCGCTGACGGGATACTCCCAAACATCAAGAGCTTTGAAGCCAAACAGGCTGCTCTCGAGAGCGCGGTCATGGCGGCTGAAAAGGAGCACGAGATTGCACAGCAGGTGTCCAAGAAAGGCCTCATGTCCACGCAAGAGCTGTTAGCGCTGCGGGCGAAATTGGAAACGGAGAAGGCGAAACTCCAGGAAGTCATCGGTGCCAGGCGATCAAAGGAGGTAGAGCTGGACAACATTCTTCGCGAAGTCGACCTGACGCGCGAGCGCGCCATGGTCGCCGTCGAGTTGGCGAAGACGGAGATGGACGCGGTTCAGAAAAGAATCGTTGAAATGCGAGCGAAGCAGGTTCAGAAAAACAAGAGTGTTGACCTGCTCGCGGGAACCGGCTTGACGAAAGAAGAACTGGCCGGATGCAAGATGCACGTCGCCGGAGTCTACCAACCTTCCGGTAGCAGACAGAACGACAATATCTATGTCGACGTCACCGTAGACGAGCCGTCAGTCATCGTCGTTTCATCTTACATGGAAGCCTTTTGGCGAATGCGGCTCCGAAACCCTGGTGCGATCAAGCTGATCATCGTGACGGGCTATTTTGCACAGAAGGCCTCATTCCAATCGGCTGGACAACGAGTCGATGATATTCCGATTTTGAATCTGACTTACTTCAACAAAGACCAGAGTCCGAACCGCAATGGCAAATATGCCTACGCCTACGCGTGGCAGACCGCAGAAGGCCGAGAACTCGCGCAGCTCCTGTATGAGGTTACGGGGCTGACGGCCTCCACCTTTCAAGGAAGCGATGGACAAGGCAGGGGGCAGGTCGTTCTGGACGGAAAGAAGGGTACGCTTTCGAACAGAGAGTCGAAAGAACCGATCGCCGGGCTGTTGACCGAAGCCGAACTCGCTGCGGAACCGGTTGAGTTTCCTGACTTCGAATCCTCCGCGGATAACGGTACTTCCGAACAAGCAAATAAGGCTAACGCGATTGAATCCAGACAGGAAATGATCAACAAACAATTGGAAGAGGTTCGTCAGAAATTGAAGCTCACGGTAGAACGCTCTAAAGTCGTCGCTGCCGAATTGGGAGAGAACTGGGACGAAGACCTGAAGGGCAATCTAGAAACCGTCGTCGAGGAGGTCTTTCAACTCGAACAGATCGAACGTGCACTTCGCGTGGAACTGGCAAAGGTCAAACTTGCGGCCGTCGATCAACGACGGGTAGCACGTGAAGCAAACGCGAAAGCGATCAAAGCACGGATGATGAAGGAACTGCTCGGCAAGTAAGTCGAGTCGATTTCTATTTTTATCACAGTTGATGAGCCGACAGCGCTAGCCGCGGGACTTTGATCTGACCCTTCTGATCTCATGACCCGCAGCGCCGTCGGCACTTAAACATCGGCCGTTCCTTCGTTTAGCTGACAAGAATTGGGGCCAAACTCTCTATCGCTTTCTGCGTCTCGTCATCACGGTGCCGACTAAAGCCATGCAGAATGCCATGGAGCTGGGCTCCGGAATCGCCGTGACCGAACCGAAGAGTCCCAAGGTCGCCGTAGGGCTTACGGGTGACCAAGCAATGCTGTCATCAAACCAAGTGAATCCACTGACGCTATCGCTTCCTTCAGGGCCGCTAATCAATTCATCTTCAGTTAAAACGAATTGAAGTGTATTCGCGGCGTCCAACGGATCAAACGAGAGGATGCCATCAGAAGTGGTGTCATAGAAGTAAACGAGATTGTCAGGCGCAAAAAAGATGTCGCCGAATCCAGCGGCTGACTCACCAGTGATCGAAATCAGTTCAGCAGTCGAAAGTAACTCGATTCCCATCGCGCCGTCCCAACTATAGATCGAGTCACTTGTGTTGCTTCCCCAAATCAGGTTTCCCGACGCATCGAATGTGATACCGCCGCTTACCGTGTCGTTTCCAGTCAGCGCTGTGAGCTGGCTGCTACTGACGAGCGTGGAAACGGAGGAAGCTCCCGACGTGACCAAGATGCTATCGGATCGCCCTTCATAAAATGCATGTTCGCCGCTAGGTGCGACGGTGTGCGGCGACAGAATCTGAGCAGATGCCTCGCCCGTAAAGTTAAAAATCGTTGCCGCAGAAACGTACTCGCTCAACGATCCCGTATTCTTATCAACGCGCCAGATCGAGTCTGTTCCAGTCTCTGCAAACTGAAGGAAGTCACCGGAAATTCCATAGCCATAGAATCCGGCGATGTTGGTGATCCCGGTCGCCATTTCCCAAGTCGCGGTGCTCAGCAACTCAGTTGTATTTGTGGTTCCGCCGATGTTCGACGTCACGGTGATGCGTCCGGCGTCTGCAGGCGAGCTGCTGGACGTGTCCTCCAAGCTCAGAAAGTTGTAGGAGGTCGTGCCCTCGATCACGACACCGTAGGCAGCCCGCGAGCCACCCGATCCAAGGATTTCGGATCGATCCAAAATCTGTTCGTAAGTCGATTGTGCCGAAGCGAATGGAAGACTCGTCAGCAAAAACATACCGACGAGCGACGATTTCAGTAGTCTCATGGAAGCCAAACTCCAAGTGGGGTCCTAAGTCAGCGTCAATATCGAAACTGGCTGGCTGGCTCGGTGCTGGCTCGCTTGTTCCTGCGATGAATGCGTT
>JBCCOI010000759.1:0-3254 GCA_039025515.1 Planctomycetota bacterium | reverse complement strand
GCCGAGACGGAGTGATTGGCGGAGGTCGCGCCAACACTGGTGATGCCGTTCTCCAGCCGCAGCATCCAAACCCAACCCTCATCAATCAAATGGTGCTGCGCGGCATCATCGGCATCGAAAGGCCAGGTTGCACGTCGGTCATCGTGGATCGAGTCGAAGTAACTCGAAAACGATTCGACGTTTGAGAAGTGGGAATAAGCCGTTTTCGTTCTTGTTCTTAAACGATGGGTAAGGTCGGGCTGTTGCAAAAGCGACGCGGTTGTTGCATTCCCTGAAGCGTCAACGACGAAGTCAGCGACGATATTCGTTCCAGCGGACAATTTGACGTCGAGACAATTGTCAGCACGACGGCTCAGGTCTGTCACGCGTGTCTCTTCGAGTAGCTCCACGCCCTCGCGGCAGGCTTCCGTGACGAGTGCTTGATCAACTTCCTGACGAAACCAATGCGTATCGCTTGCATCATCGGTGGGACTTGCCGCGACCAACAGACTACGCTCGCCCTCGAACCCTTCTGTCGTTGCCCCACGATTAGTGTTCCTGGTCGCCCGGTGATCAAAGTAACTGAATCCGCGTTTCTTGCCGCAAGTGACATCCGGCGACGCGGATTTCCAGCGTCCATAGCAGCTCATCGAAACCAAATCCTCGAATCCATAGCGAGATCCGATCAATCGAAGCAACTGGTCGGCGATCGGCGTGGAGGATTCACCGATCGCGAATCTCGGGTGACGCGCGGCATCGACCAGAGTCACCAAAGCCCCCAAGCGATTCAAGATGCGGGCTGTAATCACGCCGCCAAATCCGGAACCGATCACCACAACATGGTTTTTTCGCATCACGGTGTCCTCGAATTACGGTTCTGTCGCATTAGGGTGAAGTCTGGGTACCCGCTTGGACGATGGTTTGGGATTTCATTGCTTGCTGCAGCGCCAAGACCGTCCCTTCGTTGGCTTCCGATTGCAAATCCCAAAGATCGACGGTGACGCAGCACTCGCCTCGGGCATCGTGAAGCGACATTTCGTACAGCTCTGCGAGCTGAAGTACTGAAAACTGCGGAAGCGGATCCGTGACGACGTTTGGATCCATGCTCCAACCCGCGCCCGCTCTCGCGGGAATCAGGCTGACATGTCTGGCCGAGTTCGCCATGGCGTGCTTGACCGATAACCGTGCCCAGCGAAATGCTTCCGCAACGCTTATGCCGGGAACTCCAACGATCAAGAAAACGCGCAAGTCAATTTCATTTTCGCGCAGAAACCGCGCGTATCGATCGAAGTCGTCTCGGCTGACCCTCTTTCCGATGCGTTCTAACCAGCGGGGCTGGACAGTTTCCAGTCCGACGGCGACTTCGAGTCGACCTCGAATCGCGTCGCGAAACACCGCATGCTGCCGCAGACCAAATTTCGGATGGTTTTCGATGACGACGCGATCATATGCTTCGCATGCCTCGCCGATTCCTCTCAGGTCTTCACGAGGAATGCTATTGGCATCAAAAAAGTTACCGCTGTTGTAAAGCTTGATCCAAGCAGCGGGACCTAAAGACGCCTCGGCATGCTTCAACTGATCTACAATGCTTCCCCGCGGGGTCGGCCCCGAGAGTGTCATGTGGTGCAGATCGCACATCGAGCAACCGACCGGACAGGGCGTCGCGGTCAAGAAAATCGTGTTGACGCGAATGGACTCAACCGATCCCGCCGTTTGAAAAGGCTCTTGTTCCGTCAGGATCTGGTACGGTCTTGAAAAATCGAGCACGAGTGCAGTGTCAACTCTTAGATTTTGGCTCGTACTCCCCGAGCTGAAGCGCGAGAGCCCGGTTTTTGGGAGCAATTCAATCCTAAAGTTTAGCTTTGACAGACCACCAGTGAAAACGTGCATGTGAATCGGATGCTTATCATTTGCCCGCGTTGTCAGGCCAAGCTCAGCAAGTCCGCAACGATGTGTCCTTGGTGCGGGGACGAATTGGACGGGAACTCGAGTCCGCTGAGAAGTCGGTTTTCGCTTGGTGCACTGCTGTTAATCAGCGTCCTGCTCTCCATGCTGGTTGGGATCGTCTTGCAATTCGGATGATCATTCGCATCTCTGCTTGCGAGCTAGTGCCGAACACCCCAACGCGGAGCCATTCTGGTGTCCGTTGATGCGTCTCCCGTGATCTCATCGCAGGGTCATCGGTGTACATCTTGCCGTCACGCTACCGTGAGGGCGAAGTGAGAAGCCGCGTCGTTCTCTGACGCAGGGAAACAGGTTCCTCTATTCTTTTTCTCCTTCGTTCTATTCCAGAGGCAGTTATGTCAATCTCTCTTCGCAGGCGGGCAAGTGCTCGTCGTGGCTTTGGTTCCCAGGTTCGATCGCGACGGCTTACGCCGGAGGCTTTGGAATCAAGACGCCTTTTGGCTGGCGACGTCGACGTGTTTGAGCGGCGTGGCGACATTTTCGTGATCGGTGATCGGGACGACAACTCGCTTGAACTTCGTGTGGAGTCTTCCGGGCAACTTGTCGCCGTAGGTCTTGATGGGACGACCATCAACGGCTCGAGCGAACCTTTCGTGGTTTCCGAAGAAGGGTTTATCGAAGACGACCTTCGCGTCAATCTTGGCGGTGGCGACGATCGATTCTTGGTCGACGGTGTATCGGTCGGCGATGATGTGTCGATCAACGCAGGCCGAGGCGACGACGCCATCGGATTCTTGCGGGTCGAGGTCGGCGATGATGCGTCGATCTATGGAACCAGTGGGTCGCTCAACTTCTCGTTCGACATCTCTAATGTGCAAGATGATTTGCGTGTCGTGGGATCACGGGAAGACGACGTCATCGTTTTTGAGGACTCGTTCGTCGGAGACGACACGACGGTTCTCACATCTCGCGGCGAAGACACCGTCATCGTTCGCAACAGTGTGCACCGCGATGACGTGTACCTGAGCACCGGAGCCGAAGATGACTTCATCGCCGTCATCGGCACGGAAATCGGTGACGACGCGTTTCTCTTCACCGGAAGTGGAGATGATGCGGTTGCCATCGAAGGTGGCTCGCTCGGTGATCGTGTCTTTGCTCTCGGTGGGCGTGGGACCGATGCGATCCAACTGACCGATGTGGACCTCAATGAGAACCGAACACCGTTTGTGTTCGGTTTCGAGGGTGAGGAAGTTGCAGAGGTTGACTCTGTGGTTGACGCCGCGATTGCGGATCTGGTCGATTCCGGTGCACGGCGGCCGACTTTGGTAGACATCGCAACTGGAAACGAGGACTTCTCGACGCTGGTGAGT